>NZ_JBQHCV010000005.1:0-495428 GCF_052068215.1 Nonomuraea sp. H19
GCTGCTGCTCGGCAGCACGTCGGATCGGGTGCTGCACCACGCCCACCGCCCGGTCCTGGTGGTGCCCGCCCCGAAGACCGCTACCTGAGCGGCTCTTCCCCCACGCGCCGTTCTGTTGGCTCCATCAAGCCTGCAGGGCTTTACGCCTACTTGCTTGACGCCAGTGGTGTTAGTGGGGTGCAAGTGACGGTCAAGGACTGCACCATAATGTTCCCTTCGTTCGCAATACCTACGAAGGGCACAGAAAATGACACCCCCTCGTCGTCGTCTGGCCGTCGCGGCCGCGACGCTTACCCTTGCCGTCCTCACCACCGCCTGTGGTGCCCTGGGCCAGGCCGTTGACTGCAACTCCGCGGCCACCGAGGCCAGCAAGATCATGACCGATTGGAGCTCCGAGGTCAGCAGCAACGCGACCGACACGAAGGCCGTCGGCACGGCTTCGAAGACCGCGGCCACCAAGACCAAGGAACTCGCCGGCAAGCACGACGGCGAAGTCGCCGCCGCACTGAACGATCTCGCCGCCGGGTTCGAGTCGATGGAGTCGGGCCAGCTGGAAGGCGTCTCCGAGTTCACGGGCAAGATGAACGGCTTCTCCCAGAAGATCACCGCCGCCTGCACCTGATGGGGCCCGCGGTCGCCGTTCCGCCTGTGGGGGGCAGGCCGGGGCGGCGGCCGCGTTACGTTCGGGCGGATTCGTTCTAGTCTTGCTGCCCGTGACGGGTGACATGATCGCGGCGCGACCGGGGGCGAGCGCCGCTGCCGCCTGGCGGCGGATCCGGCTGACAGGCCACCGCGGATGGGTGGGCGCGATCGCGCTGCTCGCCGCGGTGGCCTACGCCGTGCTGGGGCTGGTCAGGCTGACCGCCTACCGGGCCACCACGTTCGACCTGGTGATCGTGGACCAGGCGGTGCGCAACTACGCCGCCTTCCGCCCGCCGTACATCCCGGTGGTGGGCATGTTCCACGGGCGCGGCATGGACTATCTCCAGATCGCCGACCACTTCTCGCCCATCTACGCGGTGCTGGCGCCGCTCTACTGGATCCACGACGGGCCGGGGACGCTGATCGTGGCGCAGGCGGTGCTGTTCGCCGCCGCCATCCCCTTCCTGTGGCGCTACACCAGGCGGGTGCTGGGCGTCGTGCCCGCCTATCTGGTCTCCGTCGCGTACGCGCTGTCGTGGCCCGTGGCGCAGGCGGTCGCGTTCGACGCGCACGAGGTGATGTTCGTCCCCGTGCTCACCGCGATCATGATCGAGCGCTACCACGCCGGCAAAGTGCTGCCGGCGTTCCTGGCGATGCTCGGGCTCCTCCTGGTCAAGGAGGACATGGGGCTCATGATCGTCGGCGTCGGGCTGTGCCTGTTCGTCATGGGCGACCGGTGGCGCGGCGTGCTGTGCGCGATGTTCGGCCTCGGCGCCGTGCTGCTCATCCGCGGCCTGGTGACCTCGGTCTTCGGGGGCGAGGCGAAGGATTTCTGGGCCTACGGCCACTTCGGGGAGAATCTTCCGGACGCGGTCCTGGGGATCGTCCGCGATCCGCTCGCCGCCCTCCTGCTGTTGTTCAGCGAGGAGGCCAAGGTCGACACGCTGTTCCTGCTGGTGTGGCCGACGCTGCTGTTGTGCCTGCTGTCGCCGCTGTCGCTGGCGGCGCTGCCGCACGTGCTCGAACGCATGCTGGCCGACCGTTCTCAGTGGTGGCAGGCCGACTTCCAGTACAGCGCGTTCACCGTGGTGATCCTGTTCTGCGCGGGCGTGGACGGGCTGGCCAGGCTGCTGCGGTGGGCCGAGCGCTCCGACGACCCCGCGCTCAAGCTGGCCTGGTCGGCGGCGGCCTGCGCGATCGCGCTCACGCTGATCCCCAAGTTCGCGCTGGACCAGCTCTACCATCCGGCCTTCTACAAGGAGCCCAAGGCGGCCGCCGCCGCCGAGGCGGTGAGCAAGGTCCCCGCGGGCGTCACCGTCGAGGCCGTCAACTCGATCGGCCCCGCGCTGACCTCGCGCGCCACGGTCCTGCTGTGGTCGCCCACCACGCACGGCGCGCCGTGGGTGGTGGCCGACACGGCCCGCTGGGAGTTTCCCTTCGGCTCGCTCGACGACCAGCTCGCCAAGGTCAACGAGCTCCAGGGCCAGGGCTACGTGAAGGTCTTCGACCGCGACGGCTACGTCGTCCTGCGCCGCGGCTGACCGTCTACAGCCTGGCCCGTGCCTGCTCGTAAGCCCGCTCGAACCCGGCGAGCACCGTGGGCCACGAGCCCGCCGCGGGCGGCGTGGACCGGTTGTGGGCGGCGATGGACTCGCGCAGCCCGGCGTCCACGCACAACCGGGCCACCGCGCGGGCCAGGTCGCCGAGGGTGCGGCCGAGCAGCCCTTCTGTGCCGTTCTTGACGAAGTCGGCGACCCCGCTCTGCGCCCTGGCCACCACGGGCAGCCCCGCGGCGCGCGCCTCCAGCGCCGCGATGCCGAACGACTCGCGCGGGGCGGGCGCAACGAAGACGTCGGCCGACTCCAGGACCTTGGCGATCTGCTCCCTGGTGTAGCGGCCCGGCAGCGAGACCCAGCCGGTCATGCCGTGCCGGGCCAGAAAGCGTTCCATCTGGCCGCGAGCCGGACCGTCGCCGACGATGGTGGCTCGCATGGGGATCCGGGCGGGGACACGGGCGCGCGCCGCCTGAAGGAGCTTCAGCAGGCGTACGGGGTGCTTGCGCGGCGCCAGCCGGCCCACGGCCACGATGTGCACCTCCTCCCGCCGGTCCGGCGTGCCGGGCGCGGGCGCCCAGCCGGACAGGTCGATGCCGTTGGAGACCACGCGCACGGGCACGCCGGGCCCGGCCACCGCGCGGATGGGCGCCGCGGCGGCGTTGCTGACCGTGGTGGCCACCAGTCCCCAGCGCTGCCAGCCGTACGCCAGCCGCAGCAGCCGGTAGATCCCCCGCGTGACCGGGTCCCACATGCTGTGCACGGTGACCACGCACGGCACCCCCGCCCGCGCGGCGGCCCGCACGCCCATCCAGGCGAACGGCGAGACCGCCCCCGTGTGCACGTGCACCACGTCGGGACGCGAGGAGGTGAGCCGGCGAGTGAGATGCCCCACGCCGAACGGGTGGACGGGCAGGTCGAACGGCATCCTGGCGACGATCCTGTGCACCCCCGGCAGCGGCTCGCCCCTGGTCGCCGTGGCCACCGACACTTCGTGCCCGGCCTCCCGCTGCATGCGCACGAGATCGGCCACTTGGACCTCGATCCCTCCGAGTCGCGGCAGGTAACAGTCACTCACGTGAAAGATCCGCACCCCTCCCAGACTAATCTGGGCGTGTGCCTCCACGTACCGCTGTGTTCTTCCACGCTCACCCCGACGACGAGGCCCTCCTGACGGCGGGCACCATGGCGATGCTCGCGGCCGAGGGGCACCGCGTGGTGCTCGTGGTGGCCACCGCGGGCGAGCGCGGCCTGGCCGAGATGGAGCCCGGCGAGGCGCTGGGCGAGACCAGGCTCAAGGAGCTCTACGAGTCGGCCGCGGTGCTGGGCTGCGCGCGCGTCGAGTGCCTCGGTTACGGCGACTCGGGGCTGAGCCCCAAGGGCGGGAGCGCCGAGGAGCGGCCCGACAACGCCTTCATCGACGCCGACACCGAGGAGGCGGCCAAGGCGCTGGCCGCGATCCTGCAGGAGGAGGAGGCCGACCTGCTGTCGATCTACGACCCGGCGGGCGGCTACGGGCATCCCGACCACGTGCAGGTGCACCGGGTGGGCAAGCGGGCCGCGCAGATCGCCGGCACCGAGATCGTGCTGGAGGCGACGGTCAACCGGGATCCGCTGGTCAGGCTGCTGCGGCTGGCGGGCCGGTTCTACAAGTTCCCGCCGGAGTTCGACCCGCGGGCGTTCGAGAGCGCGTACTCGCCGGGCGAGGCCATCACCCACCGAGTGAATGTCCGGAAATTCACGAAACAGAAGCGTGCCTCCATGGCCGCGCACACCTCCCAGGCCAGCGGCGGCGACAGCGACCGCACGCTCGCCGTCATGCTGAAGGTCCCCGGCCCGCTCTACCGCCTCGTCTTCGGCACCGAGTGGTACGTCCGCCGCGACCTTCCCCCGGGGACCCGTCTACGTCATCCTTTCGAGCAGTGGCCAAAGTAATGCTTCCGGACGAAGTGGCCCATCGCCGCTAACCGGCAGACTGGACACCGATGAAGAACAAGTGGCTGCAGATCGCCCTTTCCGTGCTGTCGCTCGGGCTGGCCGTGCTGCTCGTGGTCTACCTGCCGCAGATCGTGCGGACCCTCACCGGCAAGCCCGTCTCCTGGACGCAGATCGGCGCCGTGTTCGGCACGATGGGCGCGGGCGAGATCGCCCTGATGGCCGCGTTTTGGCTGCTGAGCCTGCTGGCCTACACGTTCGTGCTGACCAACTCGCTTCCCGGGCTCAACAACCTGCAGGGCCTGACGCTCAACGCGGCGGGCAGCGCGGTGAGCAACCTGCTGCCGTTCGGCGGCGCGGTGGGGGTGGCGCTGTCGTTCGCGATGACCAGGGGCTGGGGCTTCGGCAACCGGTCGATCGTGGTCATGACGCTGGTCAGCGGCATCTGGAACACGTTGTTCAGGTTCGTCCTGCCGGCCATCGGGATCATCGCGCTGCTGATGGCCGGCGTGGCGCCCAACGGGACGGTCGCCAACGCGGGCTGGACGGGCGCGATCTCGATCCTGGTGCTCTGCGCGATCATGGCCGTCGCGCTCTACTGGGACCGCGCCGCCGTCCTGCTCGGCCGCGCCCTCGACGCGATCACCCGGCTGCTACGCCTGAAGATCCACGCCTCCGAGGCGTTCCACCGGCTGCGCGCCGACACCGCCGGGGTGGTCAGGACCCGGTGGCCGGGACTGTCGCTCGGCATGATCTTCTTCCTCGGCTTCCAGTGGGCGATCATGGCGACCTGCATGTACGCCACCGGCGCCTGGCCCGGCCTGGCCCAGTCGATCGCCGTCTTCGCCCTGTCGCGGGTGCTCACGAGCGCCGTGATCACGCCCAGCGGGGCGGGGATCATGGAGAGCGGCGTGGCGGCTCTGTTGATCACCGCGTTCGCCATCCCCGAGGCGCCGGCGATCGCGACCGCACTGCTTTTCGGCTTCTGGACTTACACTATCGAGATCCCGTTCGGTGGCCTGGCTCTGGGCGCTTGGGCGCTGCTGCGCAGGCGCAACAGCCGGAACGCCGGTACGGAATCCCCGTCCGCGATATCGAAGGCCCCCCAGTGACAATCCCAAACCCATCAAAGACCTTGTGCCTGATTCACAGGCCCGCATAGCGTGGCGGCTGACATGGTGGCGTTCCGAGTTCTGGGGCCAGTCGAGGCGTACGAACACGACGACGAACTCGACCTCGGCGGGTTGCGGCAGCGTGCCGTCCTCGCCCGACTCCTCGTGGCCAGGGGTCAGGTCGTTCCGGTCGACACGCTTCTTTACGACTTGTGGGACGACGATGCGGCCAAGGGCGCGCAGTCGGGCCTGCAGGTCTACATCTCGCGCCTGCGCCGGGTGCTCGAGCCGGGCCGCCCGCGCGGCGGGCCCAACCGGCTGCTGGTGACGGTCGCCTCCGGCTACGCGCTGCGGGTGGCCTCCGAGCAGGTCGACGCGCTCAGGTTCGAGCAGCTCGTCCGCGCGGCGGGCGAGCACCTTGAGGAGGGCGATCCGCAGTCGGCCCGCGGCCGCCTGGAAAAGGCGCTGGGCCTGTGGCGCGGCACCCCCTACTCCGACTTCGCCGACCAGCCGTGGGCCGAGGCCGAGGTCAACCGGCTGACCGAGCTGCGCCTGGTGGCGCGCGAGCGGCACGCCGACACCAGGCTGCGGCTCGGCCTGCACGCCGAGACCGTGCCCGATCTGGAGGCGCACACCACCGAGCAGCCGCTGCGCGAGGAGGGCTGGCGGCTGCTGTCGCTCGGGCTCTACCGCTGCGGCCGGCAGGGCGACGCTCTGGGCGCGCTGCGCAGGGCCAGGAACATCCTGGCCGACGAGCTCGGCATCGACCCGGGCCCGGCGCTGCGCAAGCTGGAGTCCGACATCCTGGCCCAGTCGCCGGAGCTGGAGCTGGTCGCCGCCCCGCGGCCGGCGCGGCCGGCGCCGGTCACCGACACCTGGCCGCCCCGGCGGGCCACGCCCGTCGAGCCGCCGCCGCTGGAGCCGGAGCCCTTCGTCGGCCGCGACGCCGAGCTGGCCAGGCTGACCACGGCGGCCTCGCGCACGGGCAGGTTCCAGGTCGCGATCGTGACCGGGGTGGCGGGTGCGGGCAAGACCACGCTACTGCGCCAGCTCGAAGGCAGGCTGGGGAGCGACGGCTGGATCACCTCCTCCGGCGCCTGCCCCGACTCCAGCGCCACGCCGCCGGGGTGGGCGTGGGTGGAGATCCTGCGCTCGCTCGTCGGCATGACAGGCGCGGGCGAATACGCGCAGCTGCTCGCGCCGCTGCTGGACGACGCCGTGCCGGATCCCGACGAGGACGAGGTGTCCGGCGGGTTCCGCCTGCACCGCGCGGTCGGCGGCTACCTGGCCGGGGTCGCACGCCGGGCGCCGGTGCTGCTGACGCTGGAGGACCTCCACTGGGCCGACGACCAGACGCTCGCCTTATTGCGCGCGCTGCCGAGCCTGCTGGCGACCAGCCGGGTGCTGCTCGTGGTGACCTGCAGGGAGAGCGAGCTCGACGACCGCCAGTCCGACGTGCTGGCCGCGCTGGCCAGGCTGGGGCCGCTCCGCGTGAGCCTGTCGGGGCTCGATCCGAAGGCCGTGGCCGAGCTGGTCAGAGCCACGTGCGTACGCGAGATCGACGAGGACGCGGTCGAGTCGATCGTCGAGCGCACCGGCGGCAACCCGTTCTTCGTCCGCGAGACCGTACGCCTGCTCGACTCCGAGGGCGCCGCCGCCCGGACCACCGCCACCGAAGTGCTCTCCCAGGTGCCCTCGGGCGTGCGGGACGTGCTGCGGCGGCGCATCTCGCGGCTGCCCGCGGGCGCGCAGCAGATCCTGCTGCAGGCCGCGGTGATCGGCCGGGACGTCGACCTCGACGTGCTGATCGCCGTGGCGGGCGACGAGGACGCGGTGATCGAGGCGGTCGAGGCGGCGCTGCTGGCCGGACTGGTGACCGAGCCTGGTCCGGGCCTGCTCAGGTTCGACCATGACCTGGTGCGCGACACGATGTACTCCGATGCCTCCCGGCTGCGCCGCACCCGGCTGCACGCGGCCGTGGCGGCGGTCATCGAACAGCGCACGCCGTCCGACGTGGCAGCGCTGGCCCACCACTACTTCCTGGCCGACGCGGCCGGGAAGGCCGTGCACTACGCGGGCCTCGCGGCCGAGCAGGCCGAGCGGCGCTTCGCCCACCGCGAGGCGGCCACGCTGTGGGAGCAGGCCATCGCGGCGTTCGACCGTTCCCGCAACGAGGAGCCCCGGAAAGACAAGCAGGGCGGCGAGCAGGAGCCGGAGCGGGCCAAGGAGCGGCTGCGGCTCATGCTGCGCCAGATCAGGGCGCTGGCCCTGTGCGGCGACATGACGGCGGCGCGGCTGCTGCGCCGCCAGGCCATGGACGCCGCGCTGCCGCTGGGCGACCTGGAGATCACCGCGAAGGTGGCGGCGTCGCTGGCCGTGCCGCACAAGGGCATGGCGCGCGACTTCACCCGCACCGCGTGGGAGATCGTGGACGTCACCGAGCGGGCACTCATCGAGTTGCCGGCCGGTGAGCAGCGGCTGCGGGCGAGTCTGCTGACGACGCTCGCCCTGGAGCTGGAGGGCTCCTCCTCGCCCGAGCGCGGGCGGCAGGCGTCGCTGGAGGCGCTGGAGCTCGCCCGGCAGAGCGGCGACCCCGCGCTGATCGCGGCGGCGCTGAGCGGGCGGCTGCGGCAGTCGTACGACATCCCGGCCGTGGACACGCGCGAGAGCATCGGCAGGGAGCTGCTGGAGGTCGCCCAGCGCTCGGGGCAGATGGCCACGCAGGCGCTGGCGCACCTGGTGCTGCTGGAGTGCGCGGCGGCGCGGGGCGAGTTCGCGGTGGCCGACGAGCACGCGGCCGCCGCCGACGCGCTGGCCAAGCAGTACGACCTGTCGGCGCCGGCCGCGATCGTCGTCTGGTACGCCGGCCAGCGGCTGATGATCGCCGGCGACTACGCGGGCGCCGAGCGGGCCTACCGGGACGCGGCCAGGATGACCGCGCGGGCGGGCATGCTGGAGGGCCGCCAGGACCTGCCGCTGATCACGACGTTCTGCCTGCAGCTGGTGAACGGCCGGGCCGCGGAGACGGTCGAGCTGCTCGCCGCGGCCCACCATCGCGGCGCCAAGTGGACGCTCGACGCATACGCGCTGGCCCTGGCCTCGGCCGGGCACGTCAACGACGCCAAGGCCGTGGCCGCGACGCGTCCCCCGGTGCGCCCCGACTTCCTCTACGAGCTGGCGATGACCTGGCGGGCGCTGGCCGGGATGCTGCTGGACGACCGGGAGCGGATGGTCGACTGCTACGACAAGCTCAAGCCGTTCGCCGACCGGGTGGCGGGCGCGGGCACCGGCGTGGTGGCGCTGTGGCCCGTGGCGCTGACGCTCGGGGACCTCGCCATCCGCCTGGGGCAGCCGGACGCCGCGCGCGACCACTACAACAAGGCCCTGGAGGTGGCCGAGCGGGTCGGCGTGCCGCGCTGGGTGGAGGCGGCGCAGCGGTCGGTCAGCAGCTCACCTGGAAACGGTCGCTCGTGACGGTCTCGGCGCCGTTGACGGCCAGCTCGACGCGGTACCACCCGGGGTTGCCGGAGATCCGCGCCCGCCACTCGACGGTCTCCGGGGCGCCCGCGAAGCCGTCGTAGTCGACCAGATACGTGCGCCAGCTCTTGGTGACAGGGCTCCAGCGGGTGAGCTTCCAGGCGTACCGCACGCTCTGGGCGGGGCTGGTCACCACGGTGCGGGCCACGTACGTCTTGACGCATTCCGGGCCGGGCTGCTCGGTCACGGTGATGGTGCCGGGCCGGGCGGCGGCCGTCAGGTCTTCGGTGATGGTCATCTCGCGGGCCGACAGGGCGACGGTGGTGGCACGCGCGGGCTGGGTGGCGGATCCGGCGTTGCTGTAGGCGGAGAAGCCGACGTACGCGCTGGTGAACGCGAGGGCGGCCACGAACAGCTTGGCCGCGTTCGCGGTGCCACTCGCCAGGACGGCTGCGCTTCTGGTCGGCATCTTCAACACTCCTTTTGGCTCACCCATAGAGTGGGCCTGGGTGGTTGAGTCCTGGTTGTCGGCCGGTTGCGGAGGCTTGCAAGCGGGTGTGGCGCTCACTTGCACGCTGAATTAAGGTAAGGCTGACCTAAGGCTTCGGGAGGGTGACTCGATGATCGACGGGGACGATCTCGCGAGGCCGTTCTTCCTTGGCCTGCCCTACTGGCTGGTGGGCGTGATCCTGATCCTCGCCCTGTTCGGCGCGTTCCAGATCTACTACTGGGTCGGCCGCAAGCTCGGCGACAAGCTCTACGACTCGCGCGTCGGCGTCAAGCTGGGCCGCGAGCGGATCGCGAAGATCGAGCGGGTCGTCGAGAAGTGGGGCGCGCTGGCCGTCTACGGGTGCTTCTGGGTGCCCATGCTGCGGCACACGCTGCCGTGGGTGGCGGGCGCGCTGCGCGTGTCCTATCCCTGGTACGTGGTGGCGAGCGCGCTGGGCTGCCTGACCTGGGCGCCCCTCGTGTGGTTCGGCGCCACCGCGGCCGTGTGGGGCTTTCTGGAGCTGGCCGCGCGATCGCCTGTGACGGCGGCGGTCGTGGCGGTCGTGGCCGTCGCGGGCGCGGCCTGGTTCATGGCGCGCCGCAGGAGGAGGCGGCAACGCGCCGGGGACGAGAAGGTCCTGACCCCCTAATCTTCGCGGCTCTGGTCGTCGATCGTCGCCTCAGGAGCGTTCCTGCGTACCGTCTCGATGCCGTTCACGCAGGCGGCCTTGCTGGGATAGCCCTCGCCGACGGCGAGCGTCTGCCCGTTGTTCGCGACGAGCGCGAAACGGAACCCGCCCTGCCCGTCCTGGCTGATGATGAACCTGCCCGCCACGGCCGCCGCCCCCCGCCAAATCCGGATCCATGCATGATTTACCCCCATCTGATGGGACCTTATGGCGTAGTTCGGCAAACGAACCCTTGATCTGCTGCCAACATGTTGGTCATGCGTATCGCGGGATTGATCAGCTCCACCGTACTCGCCGTGCTTGTGGGGGTTTCCCAGCCGGCCGCCGCCACGCGGGCCGCGGACGCGCCGGCGGTGAAGGCCGCGTCGGCGTACGTGATCGACTCGGCGGGAACGGTCCACTTCAGCAAGCGGGAGACCCGGCGCGTTCCGGTGGCCAGCCTAGTCAAGGTCATGACGGCGTACGTCGTGCTGCGCGAGGCCCGGCTGAGCGACACGATCACGATCACCGCGACCGACGTCAAATACGCCGCCCGGGGCGGCGCCACCACGGCGGGACTGAAGAAGGGCGAGCGCCTGACCGTCAGGGACCTGCTGTACGGCCTCATGCTGCCCTCTGGGGCGGACGCGGCCAACGCCCTGGCCCGCCAGTACGGCCCGGGCAAGACGGCCTTCGTGGCCAAGATGAACCGCACCGCCCGCGCCCTCGGCCTGACCGACACCCGCTACACGAATGCCGACGGCATGCCCACGCCGGACAACGGCGGCTACTCGACGGCCGTGGACCAGGCCAAGCTGGCACAGCGGGCGCTGGCGAGCGACACGTTCAGGACCATCGCCGGGAAGAAGGTGTACGCGGTCGCCAAGACGTCCCTGCACCGGGCGCACACGTGGCGCAACTCGAACAAGCTGCTGTCGCAGGCCGAGGGCGTGCTGGGGGTGAAGACCGGCTACACGAACGCGGCCGGCTACTGCCTGATGTTCGCCGCCGACCGGAACGGGGAGCGGGTGGTGGGCGTGCTGCTCGGCGACCAGAACGAGCGCCGCTTCTCCACCGCCGAGCAGCTCCTCGACTACGCGGGCGAGCAGATCGCGGGCACCTGACGCGAGTTTTCGACCTCGCTTCTGGTCACGACGGCAGCGACGGTGCCGCCGCCCGCGACGGTCGGGCGACGGCGATCCGGCGTTGCGTCCTCAGCGCAGGTGGCCTGCGGCCCAGCAGTTCGGCGCACCGGGCTTCCCGCAGTTCGCGAGACCCTTGAGAATCTTGGCGAGGTCGGCCGTCCTCGCGTTGCCGGGGTCGTTGGTCTCCTGGTGAGGGTCGGTGACGGTGTTGTAGTACTCCGGCTTCGGTTCGCTGTCGTACTTGACGTAGAGCTCGTCCGCGGTGCGTACGGCCGCGTAGTCGGGCGCCATGGTGTTGCCCACCCGCATGGAGTCCGCGTCAGGGTCGGGGTCGCGGGGCGCGTGGGGGTTCTTCGGTTCGACATGCTCGATCAGGGCCGCATCGCGCCAGTCCGTGACCTTCTGGCCCTGGATGAGGGGCAGCAGGCTGCGGCCGTCGCGGCTGTCACGCGTGGCCGGGTCGATCCCGGCCATGTCGAGGAAGGTCGCGAACAGGTCCACGTTCTGGGCGATGGCCCCGGTCACGAGGTTGCCCGGCCGGCCCGCCGCCGGGCGCTTGACCAGCAGCGGAACGTGGACGTCATGGTCGTAGGCGGTGGTCTTGCCGCGGACCAGGCGGTGCTGGCCGAGGTGGAAGCCGTTGTCGCTGGTGAACACCACGTAGGTGTTGCTCTTCTCGCGCTCGCTCAGCGTCGACAGCACACGCGCCACCATGTCGTCGACCGACTGCACCATGCGGATCCGGTTGCGGAAGTCCTTGCGGAGCTCCCCGACCAGCTTCGGGGGGAGCGGGGCCCGCCGGACCCAGGAGGGCTTGTCGGCGGTGTCCTCGTTGAACGAGGGCAGCTTGGTCACGTCGATGCTCTTGCAGTCGGTGCCGCCGCAGTCGCCGTGCGGGAACTCGCCCGCGGGCCAGCGGGTCTTCGGCCGGTCGCGAGGTGCCGGCGCGAAGCGCGGCTCCTTGTCGCCCGGCTTGATGTCGACCCTGGCGTGCGGCGCGAACGGCGAGACCTGGAGGAAGAACGGCTTGTCCGGGGCCTGCTCGCGAGAGCGCTCGATGAAGTCGACCGCGCGCTTGGCGAGCTCGTCCACCAGGTACGTGCCGTCGGAGGGGTCGCGCGGCTTCGCGCCGGCCGGCGTCTGCTCCTTGATGTACCGGGTGAGCTTGTACTTGAACTCGTTGTAGCCGCCGGCGGCCGCCACGTGCCACTCGTCCCAGCCGGCCGGCACCCGATAGCGGGCGTTCACCCGGTATTCGTTGATGTACTTGCCGAGATAGCCCGTACGGTAGCCGGCCTGGTTCAGTGCGACGGCGTACGTGCGGCCCTCGTGCGGCTTGAACGCCTCGTAGCCACCCCTGTCCCAGCCCTGGTTCGTACGCACGCCGGTGTTGTGCGGGAACTGGCCGGTGAACATGGAGGCCCGCGACGGGCAGCAGAGCGAGTCGGACACGTAGTAGTCGGTGAACGTGGTCCCTCCGTCGGCGAGGCCGCGCACCGTGTCCATGTATTGGAGCAGCTCGGCCGACATGTCGTCGACCAGGAAAAAGATGATGTTGGGGCGCTCGGGCTTGGACACCGTCGCCGCGCCGGCCGGCATCGCCGCCGTCACCATCATGGTCAAAACCAGGACGACGGTCGATACCAACCGGACTTTCACACTTCTGGACAAAACTTGCCTTACCGCAGGAGGAGCTCAGGGTCGCGGTGAAGAGTAATGCCCCACTTGGCGAATTATCAACCGTTTTGTCCGAATTGGCTAACTGGCAGTGTCAGCGGCGCATCAGTCCGTGGCAGGCGATCGCGGCGGCGGCCACCACGTTGAGGGAGTCCACGCCCGCGGCCATCGCCGCCGCGCTCATCGGGATGCACACCGCCTCGTCGGCCTCCTCCAGCCAGTGGGAGGACAGGCCGTCCCCTTCGGAGCCGAGCAACAGCGCGACCCGATCCGCCAGCTTGACGGCGTCCATGGGCGTGGCCGTCTGGTCCGGGGTCAGGGCCAGCGTCTGGAAGCCCGCCGCCCGCACCTGCGACAACCCCTCGAACCAGTCCTCCATCCGTGCGTACGGGATGGAGAACACCGCACCCATCGACACCTTCACCGCACGCCGGTAGAGCGGATCGGCGCACCGGGGCGACAGCAGGATCCCCTCCACCCCCAGCGCGGCGGCACATCGGAAGATCGCCCCGACGTTGGAGTGGTCGACCAGGTCCTCCAGCACCAGCAGTCGCCGCGCCCCGCCCTTGAGCAGGGTGTCGACGGCAGGCAGCGGCAGGCGTTCCATCGAGGCGAGGGCGCCGCGGTGGATCTGGAAGCCCGCGATGCCCGACATGATCTCCTCGCTCACGACGTAGACGGTCGCGTCGCCGAGGACGTCCGCCAGCGCGGTCAGCCAGCGGGGCGTGGTCAGAACCGAACGGATCGGGTAGCCGGCGCCGATGGCGCGCCTGATCACCTTCTCGCCCTCGGCGAGGAAGAGGCCGCGCTCGGCCTCCAGGCTCTTGCGCAGTTCCATGTCCCGCAGCCGGGTGTAGTCGGACAGGCGCGGGTCGTCGGTGTCGGCTATGTACTCGAGCACGTTCTGATACTGCCAGGCCGGTCATGTGCCTTCGGATGCGGCCATGCGCCGCCTGACCTGCCAGACCGCCGCATAGCAGGTGAGCACCAGGCACAGGCCGATCACCGTGCCGGCGCCGGTCTTGGTGATCACGCTCGGCAGGCCCAGCTCCGGGCTGGGCTCGTCCACCAGCGGCCACAGGAACGCCCCCGCCACAATGCCCACCGAGCACAACGCCATGACGGAGCGCCGCAGGCGCGGGCCGATCCGCAGCCGGTCCGGCACGGGCGCCGAGGGCATCCGCGACAGCCCGCGCCACCCCCACCACACCACCACGGCCAGCCCGATCACGGACGAGACGTACTGCAGCAGGCGGAAGAGCCTGATCACCCCGAAGACGGACACGGACAGCCAGGGGCCCCACTCATATGGGCCGGTGGAGTGGGTGAAGGAGTCCCACACGACGTGTGAAGCCGCGCCGATCACGGCCCCGGCCGCCATGGGGAGGAGCGCGAGCCGCGAAGGGGCCAGGTTCGCGGCGCGCCCCGCCAGGGACGACGGCAGCAGGGAGATCAGGGGATCCCTGAAAACGGCGTGGAACAGCGGCACCAGCACCAGTACGGCCAGCAGGTCGATGGTGACCACGCCGAGCCAGGAGTGCCAGTTGCTGTAGTCGGGCAGGAACGGCAGGAAGATCGGCAGGTCCGGGACCATCGCGCCCACCGCCAGCGCCCACGGGTCGACGTAGCGGCGCACGCGCGGCGAGGCGATCAGCGGCACCACGGCGGCTATGTGACTAGGTGTAAACGGCACGACCCTCTCCCCCCGGACGATCACCGCTCATTATGCGGCGAACCTTGACCATCCTTTGCCGGCTCCATCCCAGGTCACGATCCGAGATGGGTACGTTACAGAGCGCTGTCGACGGCCGGATAGCCGGGAGTTCGGGGGTTCACGGTGCCTGACCAGCGGATTCATGAGCGTCCGGCCGCGTCAGCCGATTGGCTGCGCGCTGCTCGCGCGGCCCGCGCGCTCTCCGTGGCGACGCTGGCCTGGCTGGGCGTGGAGAGCACGCTCGGCCTGGCGGCGGGCCTGGCGGCGCATTCGGTGGCGCTGATCGGATGGGGACTGTCCGCGCTCGTGGAGGCGGCGGCGAGCCTGATCGTGGTCTGGCGGTTCACCGGGGCGCGCACGCTGTCGCCGAGCGCGGAGACCACCGCCAGGCGGGCGGTCGCGGTGAGCTTCTGGCTGCTCGCGCCCTACCTCGTCTGCCACGTCGTGCACGACCTGGGCGAGGGGCAGCGGGCGGCGCCGAGCGCGCTGGGGATCGTGGTGACCACGTTCAGCCTGGTCAGCATGCCGGTGCTGGGGATGGCCAAGCGGCGGCTCGGCCGGCGGCTGGCCTCCGCGGCCACCTCCGGCGAAGGCACGCAGAACCTGCTCTGCGGCGCCATGGCGGCCGGCGTGCTGGTAGGGCTGTGGCTCAATACCCTGGGCTGGTGGTGGGTCGATCCGGCGGTGGCGGTGGCGGTGGCCGCGGTCGCCGTACGGGAGGGAAGGCGGGCCTGGCGTGGGCACGGATGCTGCCACTGAACACCCGGAACGCGGTCACGCCTCCGGTCGATGACCGCAACAGAGGGTAATCACCGCACCAAAAGGGCTGTTTTGCACCACAGACCGCACCGAGTATCGTTCCCGGAGTATTGCGGAGCATCTCCCGACTAGGGTCTCCGGAAGGTCTCAAACATACCTAAGAGGACATCGTGGGGCGACACCGCACAGACGAGCTCGATGGCGGATACAGAGCCAGCGAACCGCCATCCCGCAGGCGTGCCAGAAGCGGCCGCGGCAGGGTGCTCGTGCCACTGGCCGGCGCCGTCGCGCTCGCCGTGCTGCTCGGTGTGGCCGCGTTCGTCATCTTCAACCGCGACCACGACTGCTCCGGCGGCAAGCTGCCGCTGCGCGTCGTCGCGACCTCCGACATCCAGCCCGCGCTTTCCAAGATCGCGGACAACTACAACAAGGCGATGCACTCGATCGACAGCAAGTGCGTCGAGGTGACGGTGGCCAAGGAGGCCGCGGCCAGGACGGCGAACGCGCTGGCCGCGGGCAAGGTCACCGCCGACTTCTGGGTGGCGGACTCCAGCCTGCTCATGGCGACCCTGCGCGCCACGCCCGCCGGCAAGGCGCTGCCGCAGCCGGAGGGCTCGGCCGCGGTCTCGCCCGTCGTGCTCGCGGCGGCCAAGTCGGCCGCGGCGAAGCTGTCGAGCACGCTCAAGCCGAGCTGGTCCAGCATGATCGCCGCAGCGAACGTGGCGAACGTGGACGGCCCCGGCAAGAAGGTGCGCGTGCTCGCCCTCGACCCGCAGAAGAACTCCGCGGGCCTGGCCGCGCTGCTGGCCGCGGCCGGCACGGCCAAGGAGGCCGGGCAGGACAAGGCGCTGGTGGGAGCGCTGAAGGAGTTGTCGGGCCAGCTCGCGTCCGACTCGACGGCGCTGCTGGCGAGCCTCACCGTCAAGTCCGGCAGCAAGGTCCCCGTGGGCGTCGCGAGCGAGCAGGCCATCCACGCCCACAACAGCAAGCGGCCGGAGGCGCCGGTGGTCGCCCTCTATCCACAGGAGGGCACGCTCAACCTCGACTACCCCATCACGATCCTCACCAAGGACCCGTCCACGCTGAAGGCGGCGGCGGACTTCAAGCAGGATCTCGCCACGGCGTCGGCCGAGAAGATCCTGCGTGACGCCGGTTTCCGCACTCCCGACGGCAAGGCGGGCGAGGCGCTGTCCAAGGACAAGGGATTCACGCCGGAGAAGCCGCAGGCCCTGCCCGCGCCCGATGTCGCGACCGTGAGCAGGATGGTGCAGACCTGGTCCCGGCTGAACCTCGGCACCCGCCTGCTCACCCTGCTCGACGTCTCGGGGACGATGGCCCTGCCGGTGCCGGGTACGGGCATGACCCGCATGCAGGCCATCGGCAAGATCGCCACAGAGGGTCTCAGCCTGTTCGCCGCCGACTCCGAGCTGGGCGTGTGGACGTTCTCCACGCACCTGGACGGCCAGGGCAAGGACTGGAAGCAGCTCATCCCCGTCGGCCCGCTCACCGAGAGCGTCAACGGGGTGCTCCGCAAGGACCTGCTGGTCAAGCAGCTCAGCACGATCCAGGCCAAGGCGACGGGTGACACCGGGCTGAACGACACGCTCAAGGCCGCGTACACGGAGATGACGAAGACGTACCAGCAGGACAAGATCAATACGATCCTGATCCTCACGGACGGCGCGGGCAACGACGATCCCGACGGCGGCATCAAGAACCCGGCCATCCTGAAGTTCCTGCAGGAGACCTACAACGCCAAGCGCCCGGTCAGCATCATCCTCATCGCCTTCGGCCCCGACGCCGGGCCGGGCAAGCAGCAGATGGACGCGCTGGCCAAGGCGACCGGCGGCGAGGCGTACATCGCCAAGAACATCCTCCAGGTCCGCGACTTCTTCCTGCAGGGCATGGAGCGGCGCCTCTGCTCCCCCAACTGCGACGGGTGATTTCCACGGGGTGAGGCCCACCATGCCTGTTGGGCATGGCGGGCGAACCTGTCCTGATACGACCGCGTCCTCTCCGCGTGGGGCTTCAGTGCCCCGTCGTACCTGCGGGGAGGGAATCCGTGCCTGGATGGCCGACCGTCGATCGCGCCGCTGATCAGGAGCTGGTGGAGGCTCTGCGGCGCGCGGACGCCGACGCTCCCGCGAGGCTCTTCGACTCCTACGCCGACCGGCTGCACGACTACGCGTACGCGCTGGCCAGGGGTCAGGACGTGGCCGCGGACGCCGTGCACGACGCCCTGGTCACCGCGCAGGGGTGCGTGCCGCGGCTGAAGGACCCCGGCCGGCTGCGGGCGTGGTTGTACGCGCTGGCCAGGTTCCAGGTCCGGGCCAGGATGGCGCACAGGAGCGGCACACCTGCGCACGGCCTGCCGCTGCCGGGTCTGGAGGAGCCGGCCGACCCCGAGCTGGCCGACCTGGTCCACGAGACGCTGGGTGAGCTGAGCGGGATCGACCGCGAGGTGCTGGAGCTGTCGCTGCGCCACGGCCTGACTCCGTCCGAGGTCGGCGCGGTGCTGGCGCTGACCTCGCGGCAGGCGGCGGCCAGGCTCGGCAGGGCTCGCGGCCACCTGGAGATCGCCGCCGCGGCCGTGGTGCTGGCCAGGACGGGCCGGGCGCACTGCCCCGACCTGTCGGCGATGGTGGACTCGTGGGAAGGACCGCTCACTCCGCTGCTGCGACGGCGGCTGTCGGGGCACATCGGCGGGTGCGAGGTGTGTACGGAGCGGCGGCACCGGCAGATCTCGGCCGGGCGGCTCCTGGACATGGTGCCGGTCGCGTACCCGCCGCTCTCCCTGCGCGGCCGGGTGATCGACACGTGCGTCAACCCCGAGCGCGACCAGACCCGTACCCTGATCACGGATCGCGGGGACAGCTTCGACCGGGCCGGGTTCCCCGTGCCGGCCGGGCGGGGCACGCGCCGGCGCAGGCCGCGCCGCCTGGCGCCGGTGGTGCTCGCGGGCGCGTGCGTGCTGGCCGCGACGGGCGCCGTGGTAGTGATCAACGAACGCGGGGCCTCGAACGGCACCGCGCCGCGGCCCGTCTCCTCCCCCACGGCCGAGGCCACGGAGGAGAGCCCCACGTCCGAGCCCGTGCCCGAGGAGGACGAGCTCACCCCGTCGCCGGCGCCGAGCCCCACCCGGTCCGCCAGGGCCACGCCGAGCGGGCGGCCGGCCGCCTCGCGGCCGAGCACCAGGCCCGCGACCGTGCCCACGACCACCCGTCGCAGGCCCGCGCCCGGCGCGAAGCTCGGTGTCTCCTGCCCGGGTGACCTCGACGGCGCCGCGAAGATCGGGCTCAGCGCACGCAACGCCTCGGTGTCCTGGGTCGCGACGGCCTCACAGGGGCTGGACGTGTTCCCGGCGAGCGGATCGATCAAGGCCGGGGGCTCGGTGAGGATCTGGGTGACGGTCATCGACCCGGACAGCGACGGCACCGGCCGGGTCTCCTTCACCTCGAACGGCGGCACGGCGAGCTGCGCGCTGTCCTGGGACGGCCGGGACGCGGAGGCATCCGACCCCCCGACCGAGGAGCCGACCCCGACCCCCGAACCGTCCGAGTCGCTCAGCGGGATGGCGACCACTCCCCATCCGGATCAGTAAAGCAGGGGTCAATCAACAGTAGAGTCATCTTTGGACGACAAACAGGGATGAATCGGACCCTGACTCGAAGAACCCTGGCCTCATAGGGCATTCTGGTGTGCTTGGGGACCACATCGGGCCGGTGACCACTTGACCGTGTGTTGAAGGTCACACGAGAAAACTCTTCCTGCCGGTAAACCGGAGTGCGTCGCCAAGCGTCGCCATTGACGCACCCAGCCCCACATTGGTCCCATGAATTGGCGATCAAACGCTTTTGACCAGTAAGAGCAGGAGAGAAACCGGAGATGCTCAGGCCGCAGCACCGCAGAGCCCTCGCCTGGTTGGTGGGGCTCGCCTGCATAGCGGGAGCCGTAGTCGCGCTGTTCGACATCGAGACGCCGCTGCGCCCGTTCTTGATCTCTCTGTTCCTTCTCGTGGTCCCAGGGGCGGCGGTGGTGGGACTGTTGCGAGATCGTGATCCCCTTGCCGCACTATCAGTAGGAGCCGCGGCAAGCCTCGTGCTGAACGTGCTTCTCGCCGAGGCCATGTTGTTGTTCGGCGCGTGGTCTCCACGGGCCGGGGTGGCGACGGTCGCCGTGCTCGGAGGGTTCATGTACGTACTGCGCGTGTTGTACCGGGGGAAGAGCCTGCAGACGGAACAGGGGGCCAGGGCAAGGTGAAAATCCAGGTAGTTCGGCCGGGAGAGCTCGGGAGCGCCGAGCGGGACCGATGGCGTGAGCTGCAGAAGGCGGATCCGAGTCTGGACAACCCGTTCCTGTCGGTCGAGTTCGCCGTGGCGATGGACACCCTGCGCGACTACGTGAGGGTAGCGGTCATTTCCGACGGAAGCGGGATCAAGGGGTTCTTCCCGTACGAGCGGCACAGCTTCGGCATCGGCAAACCACTCGGCGGCTTCCTCACTACCTGTCACGGTTTGATCTCGATTCCGGACCTGAAGCTCGACGCGAAGGCATTACTGCGCGCCTGCAAGCTCAGCGTGTTCGACTTCGATCACCTGGTGGCCGGGCAGCCGACGTTCGCCGCCTACGAGACGGACGTGCGTCCCGCGCCGGTCATGGACTTCACCGCCGGCTTCGACACCTGGATCGAGCAGGTCAAGGCCAACTCGCCGAAGAACCTCAAGACGGTCCGCTACAAGGAGCGCAAGCTCGGCAGGGAACACGGCGAGCTGCGCCTGGAGTGGGCCTCGCCCGATCCCGAAGTGCTGCGCACCCTGCTGGCCTGGAAGTCGGACCAGTATCGGCGCACCGGCCGGGTGGACAGGTTCGCCCAGCCGTGGATCGTCGAGCTGACCGACATGATGCATGCCGAGAACTCATCGGACTTCGCGGGCGTCCTCACCATGCTTTATGCCGGTGACGTGCCGGTTGCCGGGCATTTCGGCCTCCGTACGGCCACCACCCTTGTAGGGTGGTTCCCCGCCTACGACACCGAGTACAGCCGCTACTCGCCGGGCATCGTGCACCATCTCCAGATGGCCGAGGCCGCCGCGAACGACGGGCTGCACATGGTCGACATGGGCAAGGGCGGCAAGGAATACAAAGACTGGCTGAAGAGCGGTGTCTTGTACGTTGCCGAAGGCCGCATCTCAAGACCGTCCGCGACGGCGGCGGTCCACTGGATGGGCCGAACTCCTTTCAACAAAGCCCGAACAATTGTCATGGATCGACCGTCTCTTTATAGGGCGGCCGACCGTGTCCTCAAGGGCTTCGGTCGGGTGCGCACCTCGATGCAACCGCAGCAGGAGTCACCCAGCGCAGTAGTCAAGGAACCCACGGGAGCGCGCTGAGCGCTCCCCCCGACCCCCGGCACACACCCTCACTCCACAGGACCCTTCAATGCACCGTTCACCGGCTTCGCCATTCCCGCAGCACCCGGGAGCGGCTCCGTCCGGCCAGCACGGGAGGGCCCCGGAAGGAATTTCCCTCGCCATGAGTCCCGAGATCACCAAGCACAACGGCAAAATCCACTCCTCGCCCCTGCGTTCGATGCCGCCGCCCTCGAGCTTCACGCCCGTCACACCTCACCTGGCCATTTCCCCGACGGTGAGCGTGGTCGTGCCCGCGATGAACGAGGCCGAGAACCTGCCTCACGTCTTCGCCACGATCCCGCAGTGGATCGACGAGATCGTGCTCGTCGACGGCAACTCCACCGACGACACGGTGGCCGTGGCAAAGCGCCTGCGGCCCAACGTGAAGATCATCACGCAGACGGGCAAGGGCAAGGGCGACGCCCTGGCCGCCGGTTTCGCCGCGTGCACCAGCGACATCATCGTCATGATCGACGCGGACGGCTCGACCGACGGCCGCGAGATCATCAACTTCGTGGGCGCGCTGGTGACGGGCGCCGACTTCGTCAAGGGCTCGCGCTACGCCTCCGGTGGCGGCAGCGACGACCTGACGCTGAACCGGCGCCTGGGCAACAAGGTCCTCACCGGCATCGTCAACGTCATGTACAACACCAAGTACACCGACCTGTGCTACGGCTACAACGCTTTCTGGGCCCGCCACCTGGACGTGCTCAACCTCGACTGCGACGGCTTCGAGGTGGAGACGCTGATGAACGTGCGGGCCGCCAAGGCCGGGTTGAAGGTGTACGAGGTGCCGAGCCACGAGCGCAACCGCATTCACGGCGAGAGCAACCTTCACGTCGTACGAGATGGCTTCCGCGTGCTCAAGACCATCCTGAAGGAGTGGCGTCGCCAGCCCTCTCCTGCTCAGCCTGAGCCCACTGCCACTCCCGCCGCTGACCGAGGCGTCGCATAAAAAAAGGATTGTTGTGAACACGTCTGTTGTCATCTGCGTCTACACCGAGGAGCGGTGGGAGGACATCAGGCAGGCAGTCGAGTCGGTCGAGAACCAGACACGCCCGGCATACGAGCTGATCCTGGTGGTCGACCACAACCCCGACCTGCACCTCAAGCTCAAGCGTGAATATCCGCAGGCCATCGTGGTGGAGAACACGCACGAGCAGGGGCTGTCGGGGGGCAAGAACACCGGCGTGGCCACGGCCGGCGGTGAGATTGTCGCGTTCCTCGACGACGACGCCGTCGCCGATGCCGGGTGGCTGGAGGCTTTGGAGGAGGGCTTCCAGGAAACCGGCGTGGTGGGCGTGGGCGGCCGTACCGACCCCTTGTGGGCGTCGGGGCGGCGGCCGGGGTGGTTCCCGTACGAGTTCGACTGGACGGTCGGCTGCACCTACCGCGGCATGCCCGCGGTACGTGCGCCGATCCGTAACGTGATGGGCGGCAACGCCGCCTTCCTGCGCGAGATCGTGTCCGAGGTGGGCGGGTTCCACAGCGGCATCGGGCGCAGCGTGCAGGGACGCAAGTCGCGCCCGCTGGGGTGCGAGGAGACGGAGTTCTGCATCAGGCTGAGCCAGCGCAAGCCGGGCTCGGTCATGCTGTTCGAGCCGCGCGCGGTGATCGGGCACAAGGTGTCCAAGCAGCGCGAGCGGTTCGCCTACTTCAGGTCCAGGTGCTATGCGGAGGGGCTGTCGAAGGCCCTGGTGACGCAGGAGGTCGGGACCCAGGACGGGCTGGCCAGTGAGCGGGCGCACGCGCTCAAGACGCTGCCGCTCGGCGCTTTGCGCGGCCTCGGCGAGGCGCTGCGCGGTGACCTGGGCGGGCTCGGCCGGGCCGCCGCGATCGTGATCGGGCTGGCCTGGACGACCTGGGGTTACGCCGTGGGTTCCGTACGGCTGAAGGCGGCACGATCATGATCAGAGTTCCGATCCTGATGTACCACTCCGTCACCGACAAGCCCAACGATGAGACGCGCCCGCACGCGGTGCGTCCCTCGGACCTGGCCGAGCAGCTGGCGTACCTGAAGGAGAGCGGCTTCACCCCGCTCACGCTGGGTGACCTGGTGGCCGCGCTCAACAAGATCGACGGCCACTCGGTGCCCGAGAAGCCGGTCGTGGTGACGTTCGACGACGGCTACGCCGACTTCCACAGCCACGCGCTGCCGCTGCTCGACCGCTACAACTTCCCGGCCACGGTCTTCCTGACCAGCGGCTGGGTGTCCGACGCTGGCAAGGACGCCGCGGGCCGGCCCCTTGACGGCATGCTGTCGTGGGGCCAGGCCCGCGAGGCCGCGCAGACCGGCATCGAGATCGGCGGCCACAGCCACAGCCACCCCCAGCTCGACCAACTCCGCACCGAGGACCTGCGCCAGGAGCTGCGCAGGAACAAGGGCCTGCTGGAGGAGAAGATCGGCGCGCCGGTCGCGACCATGGCCTACCCGTACGGGTACTCCAGCGCCCGCGTCCGCCACGAAGTACGTAAGGCCGGATATTTCGCCGCCTGCGCCGTGAACAACACGATCGCCGCGGACCGGCACGACATGCTCGCCATCCCCCGGTTGACGGTCGGCAAGGGCACGACCATCAACATGTTCAAGCGCGCCGTCGAAGGCAACGCCGTACCTCTCATCTACCTGCGCGAGCGCATCCTCACCAAGGGGTACGCGGTCGTGCGGCGGACGAGGTACGGGCTGCAACGGGTGCGCGGAAATGTCTAGGATCTGGGAAAAGATCCGTCGCGACCTGCGTAATCCCCTGTTCCTTCAGGGCTACGCGCTCATGGCGAACACCGTCATCACCGGTGTGCTCGGCATGGGCTACTGGCTGCTGGCCGCCCACTTCTACTCGCCGGAGGAGTTCGGCAGCGGGCAGGCGGTGATCACGGCGATGCGGCTGTTCGCGTCGCTGACGGCGCTGGGGTTCGTGGGGGCGCTGGCCCGGTTCCTGCCGGTGGCCGGCCGCCGCACGCCCGAGCTCATCCTGCGCGGGTACGGCCTGGCCGCCGCCACGGGCGGGGTCGCCGCCCTCGGGTTCCTGCTGACGCTGCCGATGTGGGGTCGGACGTACTCGGTGCTGGCCGGGTTCGGGCCGGGGCTGTTCTTCCTGGCGTCCGTGGTGGTGTGGGCCGTGTTCACGCTCCAGGACGTGGTGCTGACCGGGCTGCGCAGGGCCACGTTCGTGCCCCTGAACAACCTGATCTTCGGCGTGGTCAAGATGGGGCTGCTGGTCGCGCTGGCCGGCGCGCTGCCGTCCGGCGGGATCTTCGTCTCGTGGGTGATCCCGACGGCGCTCGCCCTCATCCCGGTGAACTGGCTGATCTTCGGCGTGGTCGTGCCCAGGCACGTGAAGCAGTCCGATACCGCTCAGGAGCCGCCCCGGTTGCGGGAGATCGGCAGGTTCCTGGCCGGGGACTTCCCTGGGACACTGTCGATCCTGGCGATCGTGTATCTGGTGCCGGTGGTGGTCGCCACACAGGTGGGCGCGGCCACGTTCGGGCGCTTCTCGATGGCGCACACGCTGGCCAGCATGATCGAGCTGCTGGCCATGAACATGGCGGTGTCGCTGACCGTCGAAGGCTCCTTCGACCGCACCAAACTGGCCCAGAACTGCCGGCACGCGCTGCGGCGCGCGTTCATGATCGTCATTCCGATCATCGCCGTGGCGATCCTCGGGGCGCCGCTGATCCTGACCATCTTCGGGTCCGCCTTCGCCGAAGAAGGCACGCTGCTGCTGCGGCTGATGGCGCTGGCCGTGCTGCCGCGGGTGCTGATCGAGGTCTACCTGAGCGCTTTGCGGGCACAGAGCCAGGCACGGTCGCTGGCGATCGTCCAGATCGGGCTGGCCGTGCTGGTGCTGGTCTCCACCCTGGCGCTGTTCCCGTTCGCCGGGGTGAACGCGGTGGGGTACGGATTGCTCTTCAGCGAGCTTCTGATGGCACTTTTGATCTTCGGAAAACTGCGTAAGATTCTCAAGTTCGGCGAAACAGGGAAAGCGACTGTCACCCAGGGGTCGTCCGGGGCCGCATGATGGTCAACGTGAGGCAACGGGACGGCGATGGCAGGACAACAACGGGGATCACCGGCTCCTCGGATGTGCGTGGGGACAAGGAGGAGTCAGACGTGCCCTTCGATCCGGAGGCTACCGGGGTCATCCCGAAGCTGACGTTCGAGTCCGCTTCGGAGGGCTCCGAAGGGGCGCCTGAGGGCTCGTCCGAGAGCTCTTCGGCGGAGGCCGACGACGTGAGTGCGAGCAGCACCGCCGTCTTCCGGATTCCGGGGCCGCTCCACATCGGCCACCCGCCGACCGCGGAGGAGGCGGATTCCGAGGCCTCCGGGAACGTGCCCACGCCTGGGCAGCCGGATGGCGGCGAGTCGCCCAAGAAGGCTGACACGGCTCAGACACCCACGAAGGCCGGCACCTCCGACGCTGCCACGTCAGCGAAGCCGGGCGCCTCGAAGGGCTCCACACCGGCGAAACCGGGCACCCCCGAAGCCTCCACACCGGCGAAACCGGGCACTCCCAAGGCTTCCACGCCGACGAAACCGGGCACTCCCGGGGCTTCCACGGCAAGGAAGCCGGGGCAGGCCCAGTCGTCGGCATCGCCGGACACGGCCCCGACCAAGCCGGGCCTGCAGTCGCAGCCGGCCAGTGGGCCGCAGCGCGTCGACCGCCAGCCCGCCAGCGGCCCGCAGCGCGTCGAGACGCAGGAGGCACAGGCCGCGAAGCGGGGCGGGGGTGAGTCCAAGGCTGCGCCGCCTGCAAGCGCGTCCGCCAAGGGGCCGTCCGCCGGGCAATCCGTCGGCGATGAGGCGGCGGCTGCCGGGACGGTGCCCACGAACATCGCGCCCACCCCTACTGGAGCACCTCCCACTGGGGGGAAGTCCAGCACGGTATCCCCCACCGGCGCGCCCGCCAAGGGGACGTCCGCCGCGACGCCGGCCACCGGAGGGGCGCGCAGCGGAGCGGCGCCCGCTCAAGGGACAGGTGGAGGAGCGCCCGCCCAAGGGACAGGCGGAGGGGCCGCCAGGCCGGGGACGGCTGCCGGCGGAGGGGCCGCCAGGCCGGGGACGGCTGCCGGCGGAGGAGTCGCCGGGCCAGGAGCGGGCGCGTCTCAAGGGCCGGCCGCTTCGGTGCAGCCCGCCGGGGCGCCACCTCAGGGCGGCGGGGGGCCGACTGCGGCCCCGAGCGCGCCGCCGCAGCAGGGCCTCCACCAACAGGGTCTCCACCAGCAGGCACCGAGGCAGCAGGCACCGCAGCAGGCGCCCCAGCCGGCACCGCAGCAGGCACCGCACCAGGCGCCTCAGCAGCAGGCCGCGCCCAAGCCGCGCCCCGCGGGTGGCCGCATCGGCGCGCTGATCGCCGGCGCCCCCAAGTGGCTGCCCGTCCTGCTGGTCCTCGAGGGCCTGGTCATGTACGTCCTCGCCCTCAAGGTCCCCTCGGGCCCGCTGCGGGGCGTGGATCCCAGCAACATCGACGGCCTGGGCCTGATCTCGGCGCTTCCGACGACGGCGTTCATCGCCATCCTCATCATGATCGCGTCGTTCTTCGTCACGGTCGCCCAGAGCACCGACCGCAAGTTCCTGCTGCTGTTCCAGATCGCCGCCATCACGTTCGCCCTGCACGGCGCCGGCGCCCTCGTCGCGGAGGAGCCCCGCTTCCCCACGGCGTACATCCATGCCGGTTTCGTGGAGTTCATCGGCAGGACCGGCGAGACGGCGATCAGCATCGACGCCCGCATGGGCTGGCCGGGCTTCTTCGCGTTGTTCGCGTTCGTGACGAAGGCCGCCGGGATCACTGACATGACGCCGATCCTGCAGTGGACGCCGCTCGTGTCGAACCTGCTCTACCTGCTGCCGTTCGTGCTGATCCTGCGCCAGGTCGTGGCGACCACGCGGGCGCGGTGGTTCGCGGCGCTGCTGTTCGTGCTGGTGCAGTGGATCGGTCAGGACTACTTCTCACCGCAGGGCTTCACGTTCGCCCTGTATCTGGCGTTCGTGGCGATCCTGTTGCGCTGGTTCGGCCGGGTGGAGCAGCGTACCAAGCCGATTGCGCCCAAGGGCCTGCGCAAGCTGCTGGGCAAGCTGGACGCGATGACGCCGGGCGAGCTCGCCAATACCGGCACGTACCGCGCCGACAAGCTGCTCATGCTGCTCATGCTGCTGGCGTTGTTCATCGCGGCGGTGGCCTCGCATCAGATCACGCCGTTCATGATGCTCGGCGTCGTCACCGCTCTGCTGATCTTCAGGCGGACGTCGCTGACGTGGACGCTGCCGTTCTTCCTCGGGCTGGTGGTGCTGGCCTGGATCAGCTACATGACGGTCGGTTTCTGGGCCAGCCAGATCGATGCGATCTTCGGCGGCCTGGGCCGGATCTTCCAGAACCTGCGCAGCAACACCGGCGACCGGATCGAGGGCAGTGACCCGGCGCACGCGATGGTGCTCCAGGCCCGCCTCGGCATCCTCGTGGTCATCCTCAGCCTGGCGGGGACCGGCCTGTTCAGGCGGTTGCGGCGCGGGGTGTTCGACCGGTCGGCGCTGATCCTGCTCTGCGTGCCGGTGATGGCGCTCGGGCTGCAGAGCTACGGCGGCGAGATCGGGCTGCGGATCTACATGTTCGCGCTGCCCGGCGCCTGTCTGCTGGCCGCGTACGCGTTCTTCCCGAACCTGCCTGCCGACAGCGCGGACGTGCGCGAGGAGACCGTGCCGCTGCGCAAGCGGAACGTGCGCTTCAACCCCGAGCTCACCAAGAAGATCTCGGTCGTGCTCGCCGCCTGCTTCGCGGTGCTGTTCGCGTTCGCGTTCCTGCTGGCCAGGTACGGCAACGAGAAGTTCGAGCGGGTCACCGCCGGCGAGGTGGCCGCCATGCACTACGTCTACGACCACGACAAGCCCAGCGCCAGGGTGATCTACCTGGTGCCCAAGGAGGGCCCCGAGGTCACGCCCACCATGCCGTGGGGCGAGCGGGACGTCGAGATCGTCAGCTTCAACCTGCAGGCGCTCGTGCACAAGGACCCGACGAAGATCGCGGACGCGGTCAAGAAGCTACAGGAGTCGCCGCGGAACTCGTTCCTCATGGTGAGCCGCGGTCAGGTGAGCTACCTGCAACTCAACGAGGGCTTCCCGGCCGACTGGGGAGAGAAGTTCCGCGCGGCGCTGGACGCCTCGCCGGACCTGAAGAGGGTCTACTCGAACCAGGACGCGGCGCTCTACACGTGGAAGAAGTTCGTCCGCGGCACCGAGATCCCCGAACCGAACCCGTTCGAGGGGCGCGGCGACCCGACCTCGCCCTGGACGCCGGTGGGCCTCGGCGCGCTGGGTGTGACCTGGGCCGCATTGTTCGGCTACGAAATCATCCGGCTCAACGGCCCGAACCGGGCGCGGAAGGCGCGAAAGCGCCTGCTCTTCCTGGCTGTGCCCGGGTTCGTGGTGGCCGTAGCGGTGATCGCCGAACGGTTCATCTACATCGCACAAAATAACTGAATTCACAGGAAACGCTCAGGATGTGCGGAATGATGCTCTTCAATGAGGACACAGAAGACACATCCCGCCATCCCGGGCACACGACCTGCCGCGGCTGCCCGGATCGCTTCTGTTGACGCCTTACGAGGCTTCTCGCTCCTGGGCATCCTCGTCGTGAACATCGCCTTCCTGGCCTCCGGCTACCGGATGGCCGGGTTGGCGGAGCCCGCCTTCCACGGACCGCTGGACTGGGCCGTGCGGTGGACTGTGACCCTGCTCATGGAGAACAAGTTCTACCTGCTGTTCTCGTTCCTGTTCGGCTACAGCTTCACGCTCCAGCTCGACTCGGCCGCGCGACAGGGCCGGCCCTTCGTGCCGATGTTCCTGCGGCGGCTGGCCGGGCTGCTGCTGATCGGGCTGGCGCACGCGGTGCTGCTGTTCCCCGGGGACATCCTGACGACGTACGCGGTCGTGGGCGTGGCGCTGCTGGTGCTGCGCAGGATCACTCCCAAAGCAGCGGTGCAACTGGCCGTCGGCCTGACGTCGCTCCTGGCCCTCGGCTTCGTGCTGCTGGCCGTGATGGCCATGGCCGGGCTGGACATGTCAGGAAAGGTCGCGGAGACTGCCGCGAGCGCCGCCAGGTCGGACGCCATGCTGGGCGGGACCGTCTGGCAGATCGTCTCTGAGCACATACACAAGCTGTCCCTGGTCATCATCATGCGGGTGCTCTTCCAAGGGCCTGCCGTGCTGGCCGCTTGCCTGATCGGCCTGGCGGTCGGCAAGCTCGGCGCCCTGCGCGACCTGTCCGCCCACACGGCCGCGCTGCGCAAGCTGCAGTGGGCCGGCTTCACGGTCGGGCTGGCCGGCGCGCTGTTCTACACGGCGTCGGCCTGGACCGGCACGGTGCACAAGTTCTGGGGCGAGGCGGTGGACCTGGTGACGGCTCCGCTGCTGGCGGCCGCGTACGGGGCCACGTTCCTGCGGCTGCTGCCGCATATGCCGCGGACAGGCCGCGCCCTGGCCGCGCCGGGGCGAATGGCGCTGTCCAACTACCTGGCGCAGTCGCTGATCTGTGCATTGATCTTCACGGGGTACGGGCTGGCGCTCGTGGACCGCGTCAGCCCGCCCGTGGAGGTGGTGATCGCCCTGGGCATCTTCGTCGCCCAGGTCCTTTACAGCCGTTGGTGGCTCAAGGAGCACCGGTACGGGCCGGTGGAGTGGGTGCTGCGCTACCTCACGTACTGGCGCAAACCCTCCTACCGGCCCCGCCACGCCTCATCGACCGCCTGAGATCCGGCCTTCCGTGTCCTGGAGGAACCTGTCGCCGCGGGGCACCAGCCAGAGCGTGAGCAGGGCGGATAGCAGCGTGACCGCGCAAGCCGCGTTGAGGGCCGGCGGAAGGCCGGTCAGTTCGCTCAGGACAGGCCCGGCGAAGGCCCCGATCATCGTCGCGGCGGCCTCGGTGGTGAATATTCGGGTGACCTCGGCGGCGGAGATCGGAACAATGGGTCGGCATGCGCCACTGGCCTCTCTTCAACCTGCGACTGACCACGCCCCGGCTCGAGCTGCGTCTCCCCTCCCTGGACGACCTCGACGAGCTGGCCGAGCGGGCCTTGGAAGGCGTACACGATCCGGACCTGATGCCGTTCGGCGTGCCGTGGACCGACGCCTCCGCCGCCGACCTGCCGGGCAACGTCGTCCGTTTCCACCTCGGAGTCATCTCGCGGTGGCGGCCCGAGCAGTGGTCCGGCAACTTCGTCGCCGTCCACGAGGGCCGCGTGATCGGCACCCAGGACCTGTCCGCCTCCGACTTCCCGATCACCCGAGAGGTGCACACCGGCTCCTGGCTGGGCCGCGCCCACCAGGGTGCCGGGCTCGGCACCGAGATGCGCGCCGCCGTACTCCATCTGGCCTTCGCCGGGCTCGCCGCCCAGACGGCGGTCTCCAGCGCCTTCCTGGACAACCCTGCCTCGCTGGCCGTCTCCCGCAAGCTCGGCTACCGGCCCGACGGCCTGTCCGTCCACCAGGTACGCGGGCAGCGCGCCGTCCAGCAACGCCTGCGCCTGCACCACGACGACTTCACCAGCCCGGTCCCGGTGGAGATCCACGGCCTGGAGCCATGCCTGCCGCACTTCGGCCTGAATTGACCGTAAATGCGGCGATCGTCTATGACCTCGCGCTATGCGATCATCAGCTGGGACCTGGATTCCGCACGAAGAACGTGAGGCCATGACAGACCTGTCGACATTCACCGGGGACGAGCTCGACCTGCTGCTTCACGTACCGCGGCAAGTGGCGTGGGCGGCCGTGCTCGCCGAGGAGGACGGCCTCGCCGCAACGGCCAGGGAGCTGTACGCCGGCGGCAAGGTCCTCGTGGAGGCCGAGCGGTACGGCAGCGAGTTCATCGAAGCACTTGCTGCACGCACCCCTGAGGGAGAGACCATCGGGTCGGGCCCGGGCGAAGCAGTCGCTGATGCGCTGGGCAAGGCACCGACGGCCATCGCCCTGCTCCGCGTCAAAGGCACTGAGCACGACGTACACGCCTACGGACAGTGGCTGATCGAGATCGCCGTCAGGGTCTCCGACGGCGCCGGCGGCATCTCCTCGGCCGAGCAGAGCTTTGTCGCCCGGCTCACTGCGGCGATCAAGAGCTGAGCTCCCGTCTCAGTTTGCCGAACCGCCGGCGCCACCGCCCAACATCGTCGGCGGTTCGCGGGACGGCCAGCCTCCACATTCGCATGATGAACATATGAACACTAAGCCGATCACTATCACAGTGGACGAAGCCGTTCACAGGTACGCCGCCGAACAAGTGGAGCTCGGGCGGGCTCGTTCAGTGTCGGCGTACTTCAACGAAGCCGCACTTCACCGGATGGAGACGGAACGCCAAGCCGACGTTGCCTGGCGTACCGCCGTCGAAAAGGCCAACCAGGACCCCGCCGTCGTAGAGCGAGCCCAGCGTCGCGCACGCAAGGCACAGGAGATCTTGAATGCCGGCTGACGGATATGTTCTGGACGCGTCTTTGCTGGCCGAAGTGGGTTGCGGCGACAACGACGTGGTCGCCCTGCTCCAGCAGCTCGACGCCGCGAACATCGCCATCATCGTGCCTGCACTGGCGGTCACCGGCGCCACCGTGGAGAGGACCGCCACCAACGAGCAGCTCGCTGTCATGCGCGGGGTCGGCCGACTCGATTCGGCGACCTTCGCGGCGCTCTCGACGTTCCATGACACCGTCGACCTGGCACGGATGCGGCTGGGAGCCGACACGCCCAGCGAGCTCTGGGACGTGCAGACAGCACTGCAAGCAGTGCTTGCAACTGCCCCATCCTCACGACGGACGCCGCACACTGGAACGCGGCCGCGAAGGAGTTGTCAGGACATCTCACCGTGGTCGAGGTATCCCAATTGGACGACTAGGAGCATGTCACAGCTGAAGCGGCGCTGAAAGCGCCGGCAAGATCAGCCGCCTGAACGCCGAGACGTTGGTCAAGCCTTGAGCAAGGCGGCGGCGAGCTCGGCCGGGCGGGTGAACTGGGCCTCGTGGCTGCCCGGATGCTCGATGACAGGGGCGCCCGTGCCGAGCCGCTGCGGAAAACGGGGCGTCCAGCCGAACTCGCCCGGCGGCAGGGCATGGTCCTCCGGCCCGGTCACGTAGGTGGCGGGCACGCCGAGCGCCGCCGGGTCCACCGGCAGGACGGTCTCGGTGAAGTAGCGCATTGGCTGCGGGACGAGCAGGCCGTGGATCAGGCGCTGCGTGGTCTCGTCGGCGTCCTGCATGAACGCCGCGCAGAACACCTCGTAGGGGAAGACGACGCTGTTGTTCCCCGACGCCGCCGCGAGCTGGGTGAACATCTCGGCGTAGTGGGGCGGGACCTCGTCCATCAGGGACGCGCCCTCCGCCGGGACGAACGCGCCCCAGTAGACGAGCTTGCGCAGCCGGTGCGCGAGCCGGTGCGCGGCGCCTGTCATCGGGTAGCCGCCCCAGCTGTGCGCGACCATCGTGACGTCCCTCAGGTCGTTGCGCTCGACGAGGTCGACGATGAAGTCGCTCACCTCCGCCAGGCTATGCCGCTCGGGATTGTCGCCGTCGGCGAGACCGGGCAGGGTCGGGGCCAGGACGCGGTGACCGGCGGCACGCAGGTGCTGGGCGACGAGCCGCCAGGTCCAGCCGCCGTGACAGGCACCGGTGATGAGGACGAAGGTCTCTGCCATGACGTCTCCTTGTGACGTGGCGGATGCCAGGGGTTACTGAATATGCGCCATGTGTGAGACGTTCGTCAATGGCATGACACATCTTTGACGTCGTTTGTGTCATGAAAAGTTTCATACCGGCGTCGCCCGTCCCCGATATGAAATCCGAAGTCACGCCGATCCGGCGGTGCCACGCCGAAGGAAAGCCTCAGGGGGCGGCTGTCCAGCGCTCGCCCGGCGGCAGGTCCACGACCCGGAGGTGCGGCCCGGCCAGCGCCACCGCGTCAGCGGCGGTGCCGCTGGTCCGGAACAGCGCCGACATCGGGTCGTGTCCGTGGGCGTCGTGCACCGGGACCAGCACCTTCGCACCGAGTACGGACGCCCCGGCCACCGCGCGGGCGGGATCCATCACCAGGCGCGGGCCGAACACCGGACGCAGCCCGTTGACCGGCAACAGGGCGAGGTCCACCGCCCGGTGCTCGGCCCGGTACCGCTCCAGCGGGCCGACTTCAGCCATCTCCCCGCCGAAGAACACGTGCGTGCCGGCCGTGGTGAAGACGTAGGCGTTGTTGGGCCACATCAGCGTGCGCCCCGAGGGCACCACCCGCATGGACACGCCCGGCGCGATCTGCCGGGTCTCTCCCCAGCTCAGCCGCTCGGCATTCCGGAAACCGAGCGCTTTGGCCCGGCGAACCATGTGCGGGACGGGGGCGTACAGGGGGATGTCCTTGTCCGGCAGCATGCGCAGGGCGCGCAGGTCCCAGTGGTTGGTGGCCGGGTTGGTGACGACGACGGCGGCCAGTGGAGGCAGGTCGGCGATCCGCAGGCCCAGCGGCTCGCCGCGCCGCAGCCACCATCGCTCGGTGAACCAGGGGTCGGTGAGCACCGGGTGGCCGTCCAGTTCGAGCAGCACGCAGGAGTTCACCACGCGGGTGATCGCGATCGATTGCTTGATCATGCGGCCAACGGTGCCGGTTAATGTATGCATGAAGTCAAGCGAGAACCTGTCGATCGGCGAGCTGGCCGAACGGTTCGGCCTGCCCACGCACGTGCTGCGACATTGGGAGAGCGTGGGCCTGCTCCGGCCGGCCCGGCGGGCGGGCGGACAGCGGAGTTACGGACAGGCCGACCTCGCGCAGGTGGCGCTGATCCGCATGGGCAAGGAAGCCGGATTCACGCTGACGGAGCTGCGCACGTTACTGTCCGCGCCCAGCCCGATGGATCACCGGGACCTGTTGCGCCGTCACGTCGTGGAGCTGGAGCAGCGCATCTCACGGGCCCGCGCGGCCAAGGATCTCATCGAGCACGCGCTGGCCTGTCCGTACAGCTTCGCCGAGTGCGAGCACGCGCGCGAGCAGATCGCGGCACACATCCCGCCGAGTCCCCCATCGTGACCTGCGCCACGTCGAGATCTCGCGCTGCAGAAACTTCGCCCGCGAGCGACAATTGCGCCCCATCGCGGGAGTCATCTTCTTCGCAGGACGACATCTTCGCTCACGCGGACCGCACGCGTCCGGCGGTGGCGGGAGACCGGAAGCAGGAGGCGACAGACATGACCAGGGTGAAACGCGAGACGGGCACCTGGCCGCTGATTCATGGCGAACGGGCGGCTCTGGCGGCCGACCTCGAGAGCCTGACGGAAGAGCAATGGGCGACACCGTCCCTGTGCGCCGGGTTGGCGGTGCGCGACGTGCTCGCGCACCTCACCGCGGGGGCGAGCCTCACCCCTGTGCGGTGGCTGGTGGGTGTGATCCGCTGCCGGTTCGACTTCGACAAGCAGGTGGCGATGCGACTGGCGGAGCAGTTGGGCGCGACGCCGGCCGAGACACTCGGCAGGTTCCGGCGTGTCATCGCCGGCACCACCAAGCCTCCGCTCCCGGCCATCGCGATGCTCGGTGAAACGATCGTGCACGGGGAGGACATCAGGCGCCCCCTGGGTATCCGGCGTGACTACCCGATCGACACGGTTACCCGGGTGGCTGAGTACTATCGGGGCTCCGACCTGGTCGTTCTCGCCAAGGGCCGGATCGGCGGGCTCCGGCTCGTCGCGGCCGACGGCCCCTTCACCGCAGGTTCGGGGCCACTCGTGACCGGCACCACCTTGGCGCTGACCATGGCCATGACAGGGCGCACGGCCTACTGCGGCGAGCTGGACGGCGACGGCGTCCCCATCCTGCTCGATCGCTGCAGGCGAGTTTGAGCGGCCGGGCCGGGGAGGAAGCTACGCGCCGCCTCTGCCGGCCCACTTGATCTCGTACGGCTTCAGGCTGACCTGCCTGCCGTCCACCGTCGCCGTCACGTCCTCATCCGAGGTGTTCACCATCACGGCCTGACGTTCCTGGGCCAGGACCCTCACCCGTTCGTCCGACGATTGCGCCTCGGCCACCTGCACCCCTGACGGGAACCACTTCGTGAACCCGCTCAGCAGCCCCGCCATCGGCAGTTCGCCGCCGACCTTCGGTGACCACAGGCAGCCGGGGCAATCGCCCGTGCCCTTGAGCTGCGGGTTCCAGTACAGGGCCGTCGTGACGCCGCTCTTGGCGAACTCCATCAGCGCCGTCGCCTGCACGGCCGTCCGCTTCTCCTCGCTCCACCCAGAGTTGTCGGGCTCGACGTACCACTCGGCCCACCACACCGGCAGGTCGTCGCTCTTCTGCCGCAGCCACGTCGTGATCGCGCTGAACTTGGCCTGAGCGGCGAAGTCGTCGGGGACGTTGCCCTTGTCCTTCGCCATCGAGGCGCCGTCGACCACGATGAAGTCGGCGCCCTTCTTGTTGTCGATCCAATACTGGATCGCGTCCAGGGAACGCTGGTCGATCTTTCCCCATGGGCCGCTCAGCTCCGATGAGTCAGAGGAGCGGGAGCTGCTGTCGACCGAGATGTACGGCCCGCCGACCTGGATGTCCTTGTTCACCTTCTTCAGGGCCGTGTAGACCTTGTTGTACATCTCGGTGTAGCCCTCGGCGTCCCACTGGTTCGTGGCCGGGTTCCAGAAGCCCTTGAACTCGTTCCACACCATGTAGTGCTTGACGGTCGGGTACTGCTTGGCGACCCGCGTGGCCAGCTTGGCGAAGTCGTCGAAATGCTCCGGCTCCGGCGCGACCGTGTGGTTCTTGCTCCAGTCCGTACGCCCGGCCTGTCCGCCCTTCATCCAGTCGGGCGCGCAGCACAGCGTGATCACGGGCAACCCGCGCGACGACGACATGAACTTCAGCCGCCGGTCGAGGTCGCGGAAGTTGTACTGTCCGGGGCTGGGCTCGGGGTTGCCGACGCCCCAGCCCATGATGTGCTGGTTCTGCAGCATCGGGACCCGCCCGAGCACGCCCCTGGCCTGCTCCACGACGTCCTGCGGCTCGTTGTCGGCGCTGTATTGGGTGTGCGTCACGCCCCAGCGCGGCCAGGCCTCCAGGGCCGGCGGCTGCTCCAGTTCGGGCGCCGGTTGGGTGGGCACCTGCGTGGCGACCTCGCTGCCGACGAACTCGCTGCGGGACTTGGATCGGCTGGAGGCGTACACCATGATGCCCGCCACGAGGACGACCGCGAGGATTCCTGCCCCCAGTGCGATCGGCCAGGGCGAACGTCGGCGCGCGTGTCGGCCGTCGGTCGGAATCACTGAAGGCTCCTCACGGGTCGCGGACGTGATAGGGGCTGGGCATGGCCCAGCCCCTATCAAGCTAATCGTCCCACTTGCAAGCGACTTGCCGTCAATCCGCACGTGGCGGCCGCTGGCCCCCGGCGGGCCCGGGAACCCCGGCATAGCGGTACGGCACCGGCTGCCTGCCGGGCTGGACAATCAATAGTGTGCCAGGCGTGTCCGTGTAGAACGCCGATTCCACGGCGGCGGCCACGTCCTCGGCCGGGAGCAGGGGGAATCCAGCGTTGACGAACATCTCCCGCGCTTCGGCCACCAGCGGCGTGTCGGTGAATCCGGGGCAGACGGCGCTGATCCGGATGTTCTGGGCGGACAGCGGCTCGGCCAGTGCCCTGACGAGGCCGACGACGGCGTGCTTGGTCATGGTGTAGATCGGGTCGCCAGCGTAGCCCACCAGCCCGGCCAGCGACGACGTGACGACGATGGCGCCACCGCCGCCACGGACGAGCAGCGGCATGGCGGCGCGCACGCCGAAGACCACGCCGTCCACGTTCACCCCCATCACCTGGCGGTAACGCTCCAGGTCGAACTCCGCCAGATCCACCCTGCCGGGGATCCCCGCGTTGAGGTGCACCAGATCCAGCCGCCCGTAGCGGCGCTCGGCCAGCGCCACGGCCTCCAGCGAGGCCTCCTCGTGGCTGACGTCGGCGGCCAGCCAGGATCCCTCCACCTCCTTGGCCACCCGCTCGACTCCTTCGCCGTCGCGGTCGACGAGGACGCATCTGACGCCGCCCGCCGAAAGACGCCGCGCCGTGGCCGCGCCGATGCCGCTCGCCGCTCCGGTGATGAGTGCAACTGTGCTCATGGCGCTCGCTCCTTGCGGGGTGCCGAGGTCAGGCGTGGTCGAGCATGCGGTGTGCGCGGGAGATCAGCGTCGGCACCGCCGAGCCGATCCCGTCGAACCCCTCCCCCACGGTCTTACCCTGCCGGAAGCGCGCGTGGATACCCTCCACGATGACGGCGAGTTTGAAGTTACCGAAAGCCACATAAAACCCAAGATCTGAAATATCCCGACCGGACACCTTCGTGTAGTGGGCGGCGAACTCGGCGGCGTTCATGAACCCGGGAGCCACCGTCACATCTCCGGCCACCGGGATCGCGGCTCGTTCCTCGTCCCCGCGATCATGCCAGTACGTGAGCGTCAGCCCCAGATCGGCCAGCGGATCGCCGAGCGTGGACATCTCCCAGTCCACCACCGCCATGATCTTCAAATCCCGGATCAGCGTGTTGTCCAGCCGGTAGTCCCCGTGCACCAGCGTGCTCGCCGACTCCACCGGCAACCGCGACCGCAACCGCTCCACCAGCCGGTCGTACTCCGGCAGGTCGGCGGTCTTCGACCGGTCCCACTGCTGGCACCACCGGTCGAGCTGCCTGGCCATGTAGCCCTCGGGACGCCCGAAGTCGCTCAGCCCCGCCTCGCGGTAGTCCACGGCGTGGATGGCGGCCAGGACCTCGGCCAGCTGCTCCGACAGTCGCCGTGCCTGCTCCGGTGCCGGATCGCCGAGCTCGTCCTGGGTCCGTACGGCCGCGCCCTCGACGTACCCCATGAGATAGAACGGCGCCCCGATCACGTCCTCGTCGCCGCAGAACGCGACCGGCTCGGGCACCGGTACGGGCGTCGGCGCCAGGGCCGAGATGACCCGCCACTCGCGGCGCATGTCGTGGGCGGTGGGCAGCACATGACCGAGCGGCGGGCGGCGCAGCACCAGGCGGCGCTCGCGCGTCTCGACCAGGTAGGTCAAGTTGGACCTGCCGCCGGAGATCAGCGAGACGGACAGGGGCTCACCCGCATCGGGCACGTTGCTGCCCATCCACGCGACCAGGCGGGGCCGGTCAATGCCAGGTACGGTCATGAACCCACACTAGAACGCCACTCGGTCGTGTAAACCACCTGTGAGTTGTGTAACGTTCGTAGCCTCGCAGATCAACCATCTGGTAAGTGCCTTTACCCTGGGCGTATACGTCTACCCGCACGCTGGTCAGCAAGTGGAATGCCAACAGTAGGAGCCCATGCGCGTCACCCTTGCCCTCCCTCGTGAGCTGGGACAGCCAGAAGTGAGCCGATGGCGAGCTCTGCAGGAGTCCGACCCTGCCCTCGACAACCCCTTTTTGTCGCCAGAATTTACGATAACGGTGGGCGGGCTCCGAAATGACGTACAGGTCGCCGTCCTTTATGACGGTCCGGACATCGTGGGGTTTTTCCCTTTTGAGCGGCACCCGATGGGCATCGGCAAACCGGTCGCCGCGGGGCTGACGGACGCGCAAGGGCTGGTCTACGCCAAGGACTTCGAGATCAACCCGATCCAGTTGATCAAAGCCTGCGGGCTGGCCGTCTACGAGTTCGACCACCTGGTGTCCGGTCAGCCGCTGCTGAACAACCGGCACGAGCGGCACGCGTCGCCGATCATCGACCTGCGCGACGGATACGACAACTACACCGCAACGCTCAGGGAGCACTCCGGCAAGACGTACAAAAGCACCCTGGCCAAGTCGCGCAAGCTCCAGCGCGAGACGGGGGCGCTGCGCCACGACTACGCGACCACGGCCCTGCGGCCGCTGCACACCCTGCTCGGCTGGAAGACCGACCAATACCGGCGTACGGGGCGGACCGACAGGTTCGCGCACCAGTGGATCGTCGAGCTGGTCGAGCGGCTGCTGGCCACACAGTCGGAGAGCTTCGCCGGGGTGCTCGACATGGTGTACGCGGATGACGTGCCGGTGGCCGGGCATTTCGGGCTCCGTACACGGACGACGCTCGTCGGCTGGTTCCCCGCCTACGACACCCGATTCGCCCGCTACTCCCCCGGCCTCATCCACCACCTGGCGATGGCCGAGCGGGCCGCCGAATCCGGGATCCAGGTGATCGACATGGGCCGGGGCCAGAAGGAATACAAGGACAAGCTCAAGAACGGCGAGCTTGAGGTGGCCGAAGGACGCGTTGCCAGGACCAGCGCGGCGGCGGGCGTCCATTGGATGATGCGGGTCCCGGCGCGCAAGACGCGCGCAACCGTGATGGCCAACCCGCTGTTGCTCAAAACGGCCGACAAGGCATTGAAAACCTATGGGCGCTTCCGTACTGTCATACAGCGGTGAAACATATCGCAACGCGCACGGGCCGTCACTGTCTGCCCCTGCCCTCCAACCGGCTGGGCCTCTACCTGGCACTACGTCACTGGTGCACGCCGGGACAGCGGTTGCTCATGTCCCCCATCTCGGCCGACGAGATCCTGTTTCTGGTGCTCGCGGCCGGTCTGCGGCCGGTGATCGCGCCCCTGTCCCCCCACGACGGCAACATCGACGCCTCCCGGGTCGATCTCTCCGCCGTGGACGCCGTGCTGACGACCAACTTGTACGGGCTCCCTGACCGGGTGTCCGCCTTCGCCGGGAAAATTCTGATCGAGGACGTGGCGCACGCCATGGAAACCAGCGTCGGCGGGCGTCCGCTGGGGACGTTCGGCCAGGCGGCGGTCTTCAGCCTCTCCAAGCACGCCGGGGCGGGATCGGGCGGGGTCCTGGCCGTCGAGCAGGAATCCGACCTGCGCGCCCTCGAACGCGCCCGCGACGAACTGCTCGCCAAGGGCTCGCTCAGAGCGGACCTGCTCAGCGTGGCCACCTCCATGGCGCGTCAGGCGGCGCTCAAGCTGGACCTCGTACGCCCGGCGCTCGCCCTCATGCGCGCCCTCGGCCTGCAGGAGCAGCGCGAGGGCTACCGCATCGCCCTCGACCCGGAGGGGCTGTCACGCGCTCTCAAGCAGGTCCCCGCGCTGCCGCCCTTCGACCCCTGGGTACGCGCCGACCTGCACGACTACCGCGCGCGGCGCGGCCGGGCGGCCCTGTGGTACCAGTCCAGGCGCCTGGCCAAGGTCCCCGCCGAGCGCGGGCGGCGGCTGTCGGGCGTCGCGCGGCTGGCCGAGCTGCCTCTCGTCGCGCCCGCCGTACGTGACAACCTGGGGCAGCCGCTGTTCCGGGTGCCGCTGCTGGTGCGCGACCGGGACGCGGCCATCGTCGCGCTGGAGCGGCAGGGGGTCGCCACGGGCTACCTGTACGACCCGCCGTACGACGACTACGCGCCTGACTTCACGGAGGCGTCACCGGACCCGGAGCCGGCGCGCTGGTGGGCGCGGCACGTGCTCCCCATCGACCCGCTGTACGCCACCCGTGCCCTCCCGGTCCTGAGCGAGCTGAAGCCGCCGCCCGGCTTCATCGGTTGATCCGGCACAGCACGACATAGGCGGCGTGGCGGCGTGGCGGCTCAGTGCCCGGGGGGCGGTGGTGCGTGGGCGGCTGCGATCAGCTCGGCCAGGATGCGGCAGCCGCGTCTGACGTCCGCCAGCGGAGCCGAGCCGTACCCGATCACCAGCCCGTGCAGCCGCGCCCGGCCGTGGTGGTGGCGTTCGGTCGAGTCCAGCAGGACGCCGCGTTCCCTGGCCCGCTCGACCACGGCGGGCACCGCGGCCGCGGGCAGTTCGGCCAGCACGTGCAGCCCCGCCGTGTCGCCGTGCAGCCGGCAGACGGGCGCGAGGAGCTCGACCACGGCGGCGCGGCGGCGCGCGTACTCCAGGCGCATCCTCCGCAGGTGCCGGTCGAGGTCGCCCCGCTCCAGCAGGGCGATCACGGCCTGCTGGACGGGCCCGCTGGTGCGGTCGCCCATGGCGTTGCGCAGGCCGGCGATTCTGGCAACCAGCTCGGGTTCGCCGACCAGCCAGCCGACGCCGACGTCGGGTGAGAGGGTCTTGGAGAGCGTCCCCAGGAGCACCACCCGCGACGGGTCGAGGCCGTAGAGGGCGGGCAGCGGGGCGACGTCGTAGCGGAACTCGGCGTCGTAGTCGTCCTCCACGATCGTCGCGCCGGTGCTCCTGGCCCAGGCCAGCAGCCGCTCCCGGCGCGGGATCGGCAACCGGCCGCCCAGCGGGTACTGGTGCGCGGGCGTCGTATAGAGCACCCGCAGGTCGCCGGGGAGCCTGTCCACGATCACGCCGTCCTCGTCCACGGGGCACGGCACGACCTCGGTGCCCCTGGCCGCGAACACCGTCCGCGCCACGTGGTAGCCAGGGTCCTCGACGCCGGCCCGGGCACCGGCGCCGAGCAGGGCGAGCGCGCACAGGTCGAGCCCGTTGCCGGTGCCCCTGGTGACCAGGATGTTCTCCGGGCCGACGGCCATGCCCCTGGCCCGGCGCAGGTGGTCGGCGAGCAGCTCTCTGAGGCGCGGCAGGCCGTACGGGTCGGGCGAGTCGCCGGGCGGCAGGTCGGCGGCCTTGCGCCAGGCGCGTTTCCAGGCCGCCTGGTCGTAGTCGCGTACCCAGGGGCGGCCGGCCGTCAGGTCGATCAGGCCGGCCGCGCGCTCGGGCCGGGCGGGGACGTACGGGCGGCTCTCGCCGGGCGGCGTGGGCGCCTCCATGTCGGCCACGAACGTGCCGGAGCCGTGCCGCCCGTCCAGCCACCCCTCGGCGTACAGCTGCTGGTACGCCTCCGTGACGACGGTCCGGCTCACGGCCAGCTGGGCCGCCAGGGCCCGCGTGGACGGCAGCCGCTCGCCGGGAGCCAGCGTCCCGTCCAGCATGGCGCGCCGCAGCCAGTCGGCGAGCTGCGCGGTGAGTGGCACGTCGGCCTCCCGCGACAGGGAAACCGGCAGGTCAACATGGACGCGCACGGAAGTGGTCTCTACGAAGGGGACAATAGTGGCCCTACAGGATAGGTCCACTTCGTGGCTACGGTCGAATCATGCTCTCCGCCACACCCCGCACCACGCTCGGACGCTCGAAGGAGCGCGGCAGCGCCGACCGGAACGACCTGTACGAGGTGCTCGACACCGGCCTGATCTGCCACCTGGGCGTCGTCGTGGACGGCTGCCCCATGGTGGTGCCGACAGGCTACGGCCGCGTCGGCGACACCCTCTACCTGCACGGCTCCACCGGCGCCACGTCGCTGCGCGCGGCAGCCAGCGGGGACGTGTGCGTCACGGTCACCCATCTGGACGGCATCGTGCTGGCCCGCTCGGTCTTCCACCATTCCGTCAACTACCGTTCGGCGATCATCTACGGCCCGGCCAGGCTGGTGACCGGCCACGACGAGCGGCTGACGGGATTGCGTGCCGTGACCGAACGGCTCGCGCCGGGCCAGTGGGACTACGCCAGGCCGCCGTCACGCAAGGAGCTGGCCGCCACGGCCGTGCTGGCGCTGTCACTGGAGGAGGCGTCGGTCAAGATCCGGCGTGGCGCGCCGGTGGACGAGGAGGAGGACTACGCGCTGCCGGTGTGGGCGGGAGTGCTGCCCCTCGTCACGACGTGGGGCGAACCCGAGCCGGATCCGATGCTCCCAGAAGGTATCGATACCCCTGTTCACATTCTCTATCGGGAGTAGTTCTATAAATCACGACCACCTGGCAAACCGGACTCCTTGATCACACGTCTCATCAGGTGGGCCAACTCCTGATGGGAGAGGCATATGGAGTGGAGCGCTCCCGGATACACGGCGATCAAGCAGCTCGGCGCGGGCGCCAGCGGCCGGGTCGTGCTAGCCGTGCACAACGAGACCGGCGTGCAGGTCGCCATCAAGTACCTGTCCGAGGGGCTGCTGCGTGATCCGGCCGCGCTGGCCAGGTTCCGGTCCGAGGCCCGGCTGCTGACCACGCTCCGCAACCCGAACATCGCCACGATGTGGGAGTACATCCAAGACGTCGGCGGCGCGGCCATCGTCATGGAGCTGGTCAACGGCGTGTCCCTGCGGGCGCTGCTGCGCGAGCACGGCGCGACCGAGCCGGAGGCGGCGCTGGTCGTGCTCAAGGGCTCGCTGCTCGGCCTGGCCAGGGCGCACGCGCTCGGCCTGGTGCACCGGGACTACAAGCCGGAGAACGTGATCGTCAGGGACGACGGGATCAGCAAGCTCGTCGACTTCGGCATCGCCGTGCGGCAGGGCACGATCGCGCACCCGGAGGGCACGCCTCCCTACATGGCGCCCGAGCTGTGGGCGGGGCAGCCCGCCTCGCCGGCCACCGACGTGTACGCGGCCACGGTGGTCTTCTTCGAGTGCCTGACCGGGCACCGCCCGTACCGTTCGACCGAGCCCAGCGTGCTGGGCTACCAGCACGTTCACGCCCCGGTGCCGATCCACGACGCGCCGGAGCCGGTACGCGAGCTGATCAGTCGCGGGCTGGCCAAGGACCCGGCGCTGCGGCCGGTGGGCGCGCTCGCGTTCGTGGCCGAGCTGGAGGCCACGGCCAGGGCGGCGTACGGCGAGGACTGGGAGGAGCGGGGCAAACGGCGCCTGGCCGCACTCGTGGTCCTGCTGGCGCTGCTGCTGCCCAGTCCGCAGACGCCCGCGCCCGAGGTCAGCACGTCGCTGGCCAGGACGGTGTTCCGCGGGCTGCGCTCGAACGCCACCCGCGTGGCCATGAGCGGCGCGCTGGCCGCGGCGGTGACCGTGGCGACGGTGGTGGTCGTGCTGGCCAACAGGGAACAACCGCCCGGGGGGCCGATCGGCGCGGCCGCGGCCGTGCCGCCGACCCAGATCACTCCGGAGGTCGCCTCGCTCCCGCCGGCGACCCCTGAGAACACCCCAGAGGCGAGTACGGAGAGCACGCCTGAGCCCGGCCCCGAGGAATCGGCCGAGGTCGTGCTGCCGCCCGAGGAGAGCCCCACCGGCTCGACGACCACAAGCCCCGCGCCGACACCCACCGCCACGCCCACCGCCACGCCCACTTCCACGCCCACAGGGACCCGGACACCCACACCGACACCGACACCGACACCGACCTTGACCCCCACGAGGACCCGGACGCCGACACCGACCCCCACGCCGACCAGGACTCCGAGCCCCACTCCCACGCCGACACCAACCCCCACACCAACCCCAACGCCGACACCGACACCGACCCCTACGCCGACTCCGACGCCGACTCCGACACCTTCGCCGGTCACGTCGGTGCTCGGGGTGAGCGTGGGCGCGCCCACCGTCGATGAGGACGGGGTCGCCAGCAGCACGATCACCGTGCGCGCCGGCGGCACCGCCGCCGTCACCGCCACCGCGGCCTGGACGGCCCCCGGCGCGGACGGCCGCGTCCAGCGCCTGAGCCTGAGCGGCGCCACTACCTACACCCGCACGCTGACCTGGTCGATGGGCGAGCGCCCGTGCGGCAGGACAGTCACGCTGACCGTCACCACCTCCCCCGCGGCCCCCGGCGGCGCCAGGTCCGCCTCGGTGTCCGTGCCGCCCTGCCCGACCCGGGTGACCGGACTGCGCGTCAGCCTCGACCTGCCCGCCGCGCCCGCCCGTGCCGCCCAGGCCAGGATCAGGGTGACGGCGAGCGGCACCGGCGAGATCCCGGTGCAGGCGCAGTTCGCCGTGAACGGCGACCCCGTGGCCACCCGCACGGCGACCCTGTCCGGCCAGACCTCCTACGCCCGTACGCTCACCCACGCCTTCAGGTCGCGCCCCTGCGGCTCGACGCTCTCGGTGAAGGTGACCGCGGGCGGCCGGACGGCCACCGCGCGCACCTCGGTCCCGTGCCCGCCGCAGGTCCAGCGGGTGTCGATTCTCAGGGCCGGCGTGGGTGAGGGCGGGCTCGTGGCGACGGTTCAGGTGACGACGTCGAACACCCAGCCGGTACGGCTGAACGTGGCGTTCTCGGTCGGCGGCGAGGGCGGCGGCACGGAGTCCGTCACCCTGTCCGGCGAGACCTCGTACACGCGGACCGTGAGTCTCCCCGTCAAGCTGCCCTGCGGCGCGAAGTGGACCGTGACGGCCGCCACGTCACCGGCGGCGGGCGGCGGCGCCGACAGCGCAGGCGGCAGCACCGCCGAGTGCCCGTCCGAAGAGGTGCCCACGAAGACACCGAAACCCGACACACCGGAAACCGATAAGTCAGAAACACCGGACCCAATCGGCTGATCTCACAATTCAGACTTATTGCGATATCAGTAGCGGGAAAGCGGTTCCCTCTGGTTAAGCTACGGACCGTTTGGTGAGGGTGGGGGCCCAGAAACTCCAGAGGAGACCGTATGTACGGCGAGGGCCATTGGGGGGTCCCCGGCTACACCGAGGTTCGCGAGCTTGGCTCGGGAGCCTCCGGTCGCGTCGTGCTCGCTACCCGCGACCACGACGGCGTCGAGGTAGCCATCAAATATCTCAGCGACGAACTGAAAACCGACATGGGGTTCGTCGCCCGATTCCGGCATGAGGCCAGGCTGCTGGGCACGCTCCAGAGCGCGCACCACGCCCGGCTGATCGACTACATGGAGTCCGGCCAGGGCGCCGCGATCATCATGGAGCTGATCAACGGGGTCTCGCTGCGCGAGATCCTCAGGTCAGAGGGCCCCACGGGGCCTGAGGCCGCGCTGACGGTCCTCAAGGGCTCGCTCCAGGGCCTGGCCTCCGCGCACGCGATCGGGGTCGTACACCGCGACTTCAAGCCCGAGAACGTCATGGTCCAGGGCGACGGCACCAGCAAGCTCGTGGACTTCGGCATCGCGGTCCGGGCGGGCGAGGACGTGAGCGCGGCGGGCACCCCGCCGTACATGGCGCCCGAGCAGTGGTCGGGCGCGCCCGCGGGACCGGCGACCGACGTGTACGCGGCCACCGTGGTGTTCTTCGAGTGCCTCACCGGCACGCGCCCCTATCGGGCGCCGAACATGGCCGCGCTGGCCCACCAGCACCAGAGCACGCCGCCCCCCGTGGAGGAGGTGCCCACGGCGCTGCGCGGCCTGGTCGAGCGCGGTCTGGCCAAGGACCCCGTGGAGCGGCCGCCGTCGGCGGAGGCGTTCCTGACCGAGTTGGAGGCCGTCGCCGCCGAGGGGTACGGCCACGACTGGGAGGAACGCGGGCGCCGCCGCCTGGCCGCCCTCGCCGGCCTGCTGGTCCTGCTCTTCCCGAGCGCGCCCCACGAGCCGGCGGAGACGCAGACCTCGCTCGCCGAGACCCGCTTCGACGAGCCGTCCGGCATTCTGCGCATGCTGCCCACGAAGATCGCCCTCGGGGCGGTGGCCGCCGGCGTGCTGATCGGCGCGGCCGTGATCGTCGCCAACGCGTCCGCGGAGGAGCCGGTGCTGCAGGCGCAGACCACCAAGGTCACGCCGAGCACCGACCCGTCGACGGTTGAGCCGACCGAGACCGAGGAGGCGCCGTCTCCCGCGCCCGAGGAGACCACGCCGGAGCAGACCGCGCCGGAGGAGACACCGGCGGCCACGACGAGCCAGGCGCCGCCGCCTGTCGTGCCGGCGACCACCAAGCCCCCCAAGAGCACGAAGACGCCGACGCCCAAGCCCACGCCGACCCGGGTCAAGACGCCTTCCAAGACCAGCAAGCCCACCCCGACGCCGTCGGCCGAGCCCGAGTTGAGCGGCAAGGTCAACTCGCCTGAGGGCACCCGCCCCGCCTCGTCCCCACCGGCCCCGACCCCGACTCCCACGCCGCCGCCGACCCGGCCCTCCGAGGTCCCCACGACGCCGACGGACACCGGGACCGAGCCGACACGGGAGCCCACGGTCGAGCCGCGGGTCGACAGCGCGGGCATGGCGCCGAGCGCGTTGATCGTGTTCGGCCTGATGACGTCCGGCGCGGTTCCCGTCACACTTGCGGTGAAACGCCGTATGGCGGGCCGCCATAGAAGGAAGCGCTAGTGCACGCCGGGGGGCGACGGCGATGAACAATCCTGCACCCGGTATCGCCGGGTTCCGGCTCACCGAGCACACCTGGATGACCGAGCTCGGCAACTGGATCGACGCGATCTCGCCCGACGGCCGCAGGGCCGGGGCGCTGCTGTTCGACCCGAAGATCGTCGGCCTGCCCGGCGTGCGCGACCGCGTGGTGAACACGGTCATGACCGACCAGCGGCTGGTGCTGGGCGGGATGGCCGGGCTGATCCCGGTGGCGGACGTGGTCGCGGCCGGCGAACAGGTGTGGCTGCTGACAGCGCAGGCGGTCAGCCCCACGCTGGGCGACCTGCTCGCCGCCGGGCCGATCGATCCGGCCGGCGCGGCCTCCGCGCTGGTGGAGACCGCCCAGACGCTGATCGCGCTGCACGCCGCCGGGGTCACGCACGGCTCCGTGCACCCCCGCACCGTGGTCGTCACCGCCGAGGGCGCCGCGCTGCTGTCGGAGCGCGGCCTGGCCGACGCCATCCGCGGTCAGGTCTCCCCGCCGGAACGGGACGCGGCCGGCTGGGCGTCGCTGGCGCGCGGGCTGGCCGCCTCCTTGGGGCCGGGCGCCCCACGGGCGGCCGAGCTGTTCGAACGCGTCGCGGCCACGGCGGGCACACTTGGCCTGACCGCCGCGCGCAGCACGCTGATCGGCGAGCAGGCGGCGCTGCCCGGTGGCGCGATCAGCCGCGACGGGCTGGCGCGGGCTGCGCGCGGGAGGTCGGCGTTCGCGCAACCGGCCCCGTACGCGCAGCCGCCCGTCCTGCCCAAGGACGAGGGCGACATCGTCACACTGCTGCACGTCCCCGGCCGCGCCTCGGGGCCGGTGCAGTTCGGGCCCGGGGTCGGCACGCAGGTGCAGCGGCAGGAGACCACGGCGGAGCGGATCTGGCGGTCCGGCCGCGGCGACGTGTCCACCGCGCACAGCCCGGGAGTCAGGCCCAGGGCGTCGCGGGCGCGGCGGTTCCGTACGATCTGGGCCACGGCGGTGTTCGCGGCCGTCATGGCGGGCGCGCTCCTCGCCTGGTTCAAGCTGGGCGACGCCCCGGACCTCGCGGTCAAGTCGATCGACGTGGTCGCGTCGAAGAAGTCCTACGGCTGCGACAGCACGGTCCTGATCACCGGCACGGTCGTCACGAACGGCGCGCCCGGCGAGATCGCCTTCGAATGGCGCAAGAACCTGGACAAGGAGGTCGTCAAGGGGACGCTGCGTACGACGTCCGATCAGACGTCGTACGCGTTGCCGCTGAGGTGGTCGCTACAGGGAAAGAGCAACGTCAAGGCCACCGCCACGCTGCGCATCCTGACCCCCGGACCGGTGCGGACGGACAAGGCCAGCTTCACGTACAAGTGTTGATCCCTGCCCGGCAATGCATATCAAAGCGGTTCTTACTAATCTGGCGCACATGACCACGCAGACCCCCGCGGGCTGGTATCCGGACCCGTACGGCGAGCCCCGGCTCCGCTGGTGGGACGGCAATCAGTGGACCGATGCCACCCACGTGCAGGAGCAGGGGCCGTCGCAGCCCCACCAGCAGCCGGCCTCCGGGCCGCAGCTCCACCAGCAGCCGGCCTCCGGGCCGCAGCCGCAGTCGCAGTCGCAGCCCAACTGGTCGGCGACGCCGGCGAACCCCACGCTCCAGTACGGCCAGCCGACCCAGGGCCAGTCGGCCTACGGCCAGCCCACGCCCGACCAGTCCGGTTACGGCCAGCCCGCACCTGGTCAGTCCGGTTACGGCCAGCCCGCGCCCGGTCAGTCCGGTTACGGCCGGCCCGCACCGCCCACCCAGCCGCAGTGGGGCGCGCCGCAGCCATCTGGTCCCGGCTACGGCCCGCCGCCGAAGCAGGGCAACCCACTGCCCTGGGTGTTCGGCGGGCTGGCGGCGCTGGTGGTGCTCGCGCTGATCGCGGTCGCGGGGATCTTCTTCGTCAACCGGAGCAACGACGCCGCCCTCCCGACGCCGGAGAGGACCTCCGAGACGCAGGAGCCGCCCACCAACGAGCCCCCGTCCAACGATCCGCCGTCCAGCGAGCCGCCGCCCCAGGGCACCGAGATGCCCCAGCCGGTCGGCGACCGCGTCACCGACCCGCGGGCCGGGATCTCCTTCCAGGTGCCCGACGACTGGACGGTGCCCAAGTTCACCGACGTCAACGGCACGAACCCGACCCCGACCCAGCAGCTGTGGACCGGCGCGGTGCAGGCCGTCTCGCAGCAGAAATACGACGGCCAGTCCGACTGGATCGGCAACGTCTACACGGGAGTGCTCAACGAGCTCTATCCGTACTCCGGCGCCTCGGGCCTCGGTGACACGGCGAAGGCCGTCTTCGTGGACTTCTCCAGCAAGTACTACGCGCTCGAACACGAGAGCAAGGTCGTGCAGGACAAGGCGATGAAGATCGGCGACCGGGACGCCTGGGTGCTGCAGTTCGAGCTCGACTTCACCAAGATTTCGGAGGAGAAGGGCTACAAGTGGAAAAAGGAGAATGGCGCGATCGTCCTCATGGATCGCGGCTCGGGTGAGAACCCGGCCATCCTGTACGTCTCCGTTCCCGACAATCTGGGGACCGACGTGGTCGGCAAGGTGATCGGCGCACTCAAGCCCGCGTAAGCGGTGGCACTAGGCTGGTGGGGTAACAAGCGGGCGGATTGCTCCGAGCCGCTGGGCGAGGAGATCGTATGAGTGACTTGCTGGTCTGGATCGACTGCGAGATGACCGGACTCGACCTCGGGCGCGACGCGCTCGTCGAGGTGGCGTGCGTCATCACCGACAGCGAGCTCAATCAGCTGGACGAGGGCGTCGACGTGGTCATCAAACCGCCGCCGGAGTCGCTGGAGCAGATGTCGGACGTGGTCCGCGAGATGCACACCTCCTCCGGGCTGCTGCCCGAGCTGGCGGGGGGCGTGACGCTGGGGGAGGCGGAGTCGCTTGTGCTCGACTACATCCGCCGCCACATTCCCGAGCCGAAGAAGGCGCCGCTGTGCGGTAACTCGATAGGCACCGACCGCACGTTCATCTCCCGTGACATGCCCGTGGTCGACGCCTATCTGCACTACCGGATGATCGACGTCTCATCGATCAAGGAGCTGGTCCGCCGCTGGTATCCGCGGGTCTACTTCGCCGCGCCGGAAAAGCAGGGCGGGCACCGGGCTCTGGCCGACATCACGGAGAGCATCAGGGAGCTGCGTTACTACCGCGCGGCGATCTTCGTGGAGCAGCCGGGACCCGATTCCGTGACCGCGAGATCGCTCGCCGAGCGTGTCAGCGGCTAAAGGAGTGGCGTAAAGACTCCGAAACCCCGCTACACTTTTCCTGTGCCGCCACACGGCGGGCGGCCATGGTGGGTGTAGCTCAGCTGGTAGAGCGCCAGGTTGTGGTCCTGGATGTCGAGGGTTCAAGTCCCTTCACTCACCCCAAGCGAACGGCCGGTCCTCAGGACCGGCCGTTGTCGTTTTCTCCCGGCAATGCCCCCAAATCACGACAATGCGAGTTATGCTCACTGTCTACCGCTAACGCCGGAAGCACGGGGGCCTCGGCGATCTGACCGTCTTCGCGCCCCGGAGGCCGGATGAGAGTCGACGACGCAGCGTTCGATAGCGTGTTCACGTCCTTGAGCAAACGCGAGGCCGAGGTCATGGACCTGATCGCGACAGGCCAGTCCAACGGCCAGATCGCGCAACGGCTGTTCCTGAGCGAGAAGACGGTGAAGAACCACGTCAATCGCATCTACGCCAAGCTCGGCGTGACCTCGCGCGTCACCGCCATCGGCCTCTGGCTGTCCCACCGCAAGTAGCCGCCCGCCAGGAGCCGCCGCGGCCCCGGTCGAACGCGGGGCTGGGGTTTAACCGGCGCCGGCGGTGTCAGAGGAGTCGGTGGCGATGTTCCCGGGCAAGGAGCTCTCATGGTGCGGAGAACGCGGGTCGTCGTGGTCGGAGCGGGCTTCGCCGGGCTGGCCGCGACGCGGATGCTGGCCAAGGGCGGGGCGCTGGTGACGCTCGTCGACCGCAACCCGTACGCGACCTTCCAGCCTCTCCTCTACCAGGTGGCCACGGCCGGGATGGGCACGGCCGACGTCTCTTACCCGACCCGGACGTTCGCCGCCAAGTGGCCGAACGTGCGGACCCGCCGCGCGGCGCTGAGCAAGGTGCTGCCCGACAAGCGGCGCGTGGAGTTCGCGGACGGCGGCGCGCTGGACTACGACTACCTGGTGCTGGCCACCGGCGTCACCACCAACTGGCTCAACGTGCCGGGCGCGCCGGAGAACGGGCTGCCGATCTACTCGCTCAAAGACGCGGCGGTGCTGCGGCGGCGGCTCCAGCAGGACCTGGAGGACACGGCGACGGGCCGGCGCGAGAGTACGAACGTCGTGGTGGTCGGCGCGGGCTCGACCGGGGTGGAGATCGCGGGCACGCTGGCCGAGCTGCGGCGGCGTACGCTGCCGCTGACGCATCCCGAGATCCGTCCCGAGCAGACGAGCGTGACCCTGGTCGAGCGCTTCGACTTCGTGCTGGCGCCTTACAAGCCGCGGTTGCGGGACGCGGCGGCGGCCGCGCTGCGCAAGAGAGGCGTCCAACTGAAGCTGGGAGCCACGGTGGCGGCCGTGGAGCCGGACGCGGTGGTGCTTGAGGACGGCACGCGGCTGGCGAGCGACGTGACCGTGTGGGCCCTCGGCGTGGCCGCGCCGGAGCAGGTCGCGGAATGGGGGTTGCCGCAGGGCAAGGGCGGCAGGATCACGGTCACCGAGGCGCTCAACGTCTCCCAGCATCCCGACATCTTCGTGGCCGGCGACCTGGCCGGGCCGCCCAGGCCGCTGCCCCAGCTCGCCCAGCCGGCGATCCAGATGGGCGAGCACGTGGGCAGGCAGATCCTGCAGGCGGCTCAGGGGCGCCCGGTGCGGCCGTTCGCGTATCGCGATCCGGGCATCATGGCGACCGTGGGCAAGGCGGAAGCCGTGTTGCAGTTGCCCAACGGGTGGACCATGCGCGGCTGGCCGGCATGGCTGGTGTGGATCTTCGTGCACGTGTCGTACCTGCTGGGCGGGCGAAACCGGCTCAGCGTGCTGATCAACTTCTTCTGGCGCTACATCGGGCCGCGCCGCAGCGCCACCAGCGTCACCCAGTGAGGGCCCCATCGAATGTCGCGGTGAGTGCCGCCGACAGCGCGCGCAGGCCGTGGTCGAGGTCGCCCTCCGTGATGTTGAGCGCCGGGCGCAGGCGTACGGAGCGAGGGCCGCAGGGCAGCACCAGGACGCCGTGGTCTTCCCTGAGCCTGGTCACCAGGGCGTCGCGGGCGGCCTGGTCGGGCAGGTCGAAGGCGCACATCAGGCCCCGGCCGCGCACCGAGGACACCGCGTCGGGGCGTTCGGCTTCCAGCTTCGTGAGGCGTTCGAGGAGCTCGTTGCCGAGCGTGCCGGCGCGCTGGATGAGGCCGTCGCGTTCGATGATCTCCAGGATGCCGCGGCTGCGGACCATGTCCACCAGGCCACCGCCCCAGGTCGAGTTGATCCGGCCGCTCAGCTGGAAGACGTTGTCGGGCACCAGCTCGACCCTGCGGCCCGCCATGATCCCGCCCACCTGGACCTTCTTCGCGAACGCCACCACATCGGGAGCCAGCCCGAGCTGCTGGTACGCCCAGGGCGTCCCGGTCGTCCCGCCGCCCGTCTGGACCTCGTCGAGGATGAACAGCGCGTCGTACTCGTGGCACATGCGCTGCATGGCTTGGAGGAACTCGGGCCGCATGTGGTTGTCGCCGCCCTCCCCCTGGATGGGCTCGGCGATGAAGCAGGCGATGTCGTGCGGGTTGCCCTCGAACGCCTCCCGCGCCTGGGCCAGCGCGCGCTCCTCGGCCGCCTCGACGTCGCCGAAGTGGATGGCGGGCACGTCGATCCGCGGCCAGTCGAACCTGGGGAAGCGGTCGGTCTTGCCCGGCTCGGTGTTGGTCAGGCTCATGGTGTAGCCGCTGCGGCCGTGGAAGGCCCTCGTCAGGTGCAGCACCTTGGTGCCGAGGTCACGGGAGCGGCCCGCGGCCTCGTTGCGGCGGCTCTTCCAGTCGAAGGCGGTCTTGAGGGCGTTCTCGACGGCCAGGGCGCCGCCCTCGACGAAGAACAGGTGCGGCAACTCCGGATCGCCGAGCACGCGGGCGAAGGCGTCGACGAAGTCGGCCAGGTGCTCGGTATACATGTCGGGATTGGCCGGCTTGTTACGGGCGACCTGACCGAGCAACTGCACGAAATCGGGATCGAAGGGCGGATTCACGCCCAGCGGGGCGGAGGCGAAGAACGTGTAGAAGTCCAGGTAACGGCGGCCGTTACGGGCGTCGACGAGCCACGAGCCGTGGCTGAGCTCCAGGTCCAGCACGAGGCGGTAGCCGTCGACGAGCAGGTGGCGAGCAAGGCGGGTGTGTACGTCCATGTCGCTCCACTGTGGGTAGACAGGCCGCACGTTCCTCCGGAGGAACGCCGACACATGCGTAAAATTTACGGTACATCTACCCAACAAGCGGAGTTCTTCAACCTCAGGTGTGCGAATAGACGACGATCGACACCGCGATGTACTGGACCAGGTAGGCCGCGATGGTGAACGCGTGGAACACCTCGTGGAAGCCGAACCAGCGGGGTGAGGGGTCGGGGCGGCGCAGCCCGTACACGATCGCACCGGCCGAGTAGAACACGCCGCCGACGGCCACCAGCACCACGGCGGCCACGCCCGCGCCCGCCAGGAGCTGCGGCATGACGAAGATCGCGGTCCAGCCCAGCGCCAGGTAGAGGACGGTGTAGAGCCAGCGCGGCGCGTTCATCCAGAACACCCGGAACAGCACCCCCGCCAGCGCGCCGCCCCAGATGATGGAGAGGACCACGACCCGGGCCACCCCTTCCAGGGCCAGCAGGGCGAAAGGCGTGTACGTCCCGGCGATGATCAAATAGATGTTGGCGTGGTCGAACCTGCGCAGGAACTCCGCCAGCCGGGGGCCGAGCGCGCTCCGGTGATAGGTGGCCGAGATGCCGAACAACAGAGCCGACGTGATCGCGTAAATGACGGAAGCCAGACGGGCCTGCAGGGTCGGGCCGAGCGCCACGAGCACGAACCCCGCGACCAGCGTCACGGGGAGCGCTCCTGTGTGCAACCAGCCTCGCAGCCGCGGCTTGACGGTAATGGTCGTCATAAAACCTACGGTACCGTAAGTTTCGGTACCGTAGGTTACAGGCCATTGAGGAAGCGGACCGCTGCCGGCACCGCGGCCGAGCGCCCCGAGCCTCCGTTCCGCACGAACACGCAGAACGCCAGGTCATCGCGGTATCCGAGGAACCAGCCGTGCGGCGTGACGCCCTCCCCCACCTCCGCCGTGCCGGTCTTGCCCGCCACCCCCTCCGGGAGCCCCGCCTCGCTCGCCGTACCGTGGTCGACGACAGCGGTCATCATGTTCCTGAGCGCGGCCACGATCCTCTCATCCAGCTGCACGTCCGGAACCGGCTCGCCGTCGATGCGGCGTACCTGCGCCTTCGACAGCAGCCGGGGCGAGCGCCAGGTGCCGCTCTGCACGGCGGCGGCGAGCGCGGCCATGCACAGGGGACTGGTGACGACCTCGCCCTGGCCGATCGCGTTCTCCGCGAGCAGGTCCATGTCGTCGGTCTCCGGCACGGTGCCGCACGTCCCGCCGATGCCCGTCATGATCGGCCGGCCGAATCCCCACTCGGCCGCCGTCTCCACCAGTTCCTCCGAGCTCAGCAGGGTGGTGGCCTGCTCGACGAACGTCGTGTTGCAGGAGTGGGCGAACGCGTCGGTGAAACTCACGAGGCCGCGATCCACCTCGCCGTCGTTGGGGATGGTCCGAAAGCCCGGGATGGTGTACGTGGCGGGGCACGCTACCTGGGCCGACGGATCGAGCCCTTTCTTGAGCAGCGCCGCCGCGCTGATCGTCTTGAAGACGGAGCCCGGCGGGAAGACGTCGCGCACGGCGCTGTAGTTGTCCTCCAGGCGGTCGGCCAGCCCGAGGATCTCACCGGTGCTCGGCCGGATGACGACGATCGTGGAGTCCTCGATGCCGTCCAGCGCTCTGGCGGCCGCGGCCTGGACGGGACGCGACAGGGTGGTGCGCTCGACGTTCGCCTCGGGCTGCTTGGTCAGCAGCGACCGGTCCGGCTGCCCCGGCGTCTTCAGCACCAGCTGCCAGCCGAAGCCGACCTGCTCGAACTCGGGCTTGAGCGGGTTGAGGTACGCCTCCGCGTAACTGTCGTTGGGGATCTTCTCCCCCTCGCTGGTGACCAGCTCGGCCGCGGACACGTCGATCTCGTCCAGCTCCAGCCTGCCGCCGTCCTTGAGGAGCGGGTGCAGCGTCTCCGGCGCCCACAAGACCTTCCAGGCCCGGTCGCGTACGCCCAGCCGCAAGATGCCGTCGAACGGCCACGCCCCGAACTCGGCGAGCCGGCGCACCCCCGCGAACGGCACCTCTGCGCTGCCGTCCCCTGTGCTCTTCAACGGCCCCGGAGTCAGCTGGATGGACTCGACGTGCAACTCCTCGGACAGCGCGCGATGCCGGGCGGTGTAGTCGGCGGGCGGCTGATACACCAGCCGCGCCATGCCGTCGACGTTCCCTTTGCGCCACGCCTCGAAGTAGGCGGCCGCGGTCTTGGACGCGCTCCCTTTGACCCGGTTGGATGCCACCACCGCGAATGCGCCCGCCCCGACTATCGCGACAACCGCGATAACGAGCACAATCAGCCTTCTCCGTCGCATACGGTTTCTCCCAGGAGGGGATCAGCGTGACACGTGGACAGCGGGAACCGATGCCTGGCCTGTATCCGGTGACGTTCGGCGAGGTCGAGCTCCTCCGGGATCTGGACAGGCAGGACGGCTGGGTGCTGTCCAAGGATGGCGTACCGCAGTCCTACGTGGATCTGAAAGACCCCACATTCCTGGAATTCGAGTACGTACGTCTCATGGCGGACGTAATCGACGTTCTCCACGAGGGCGCCTTGAGCTGTCTACACGTGGGCGGCGGCGCCTGCACCGTCCCGCGCTACATCGCCGCCACCCGCCCCGGCTCCCGGCACATCGTGATCGAGCCCGACGGCCTGCTGGTCAATCTGGTACGGGAGCAGCTGGAGCTCCGTTCGGTCCCCCGGCTGAAGGTCATCGTCGAGGGCGGCCGCGACGGCACCGCGAAGGTGTGGGACGCCTCGGCGGACCTGGTGGTCCTCGACGCGTTCACAGGGGCGACGATGCCGGTGGAACTGGCCACCGCCGAATACATGGGCGACCTCGCCCGGGTCCTGCGCCCTGACGGGACGCTGTTGATCAACCTGGCGGACGGCAAGGGCCTGACCTTCGCCCGGCGCCTGCTGGCCACGGTCACCGGCACGTTCCGCCACGTCGCGCTGCTGGCCGAGCCGGGTGTCATGCGGGGACGCCGCTTCGGCAACCTGATCGTGGCGGCCTCGCGTACGGACCTGCCGGTGGATCTGCTCACCCGGAGAGCGGCCGGCGGCCTGACGCAGGCTCGGTGCGTGCACGGGGAGGCGCTGACGAACTTCATCGCCGGAGCGCACCCCATCAAGGACGGCGACGCGGTCCTGGCCCCCGTTCCACCGCCGGCCGTCTTCGGGTAGGGCAACGGCGCCCTCACCTCAGCCGCCCGGCGCATCCGGACCGAGGTAGGCGAGGACGCCTGGAGGGTCGGTCCGGACATCCCGGTCGAGGCGGTCCCCGACTCCTACCAGCGGAAATGGAACGCCGCGAACGCCATCATCAACCACCACCCCGCACGCCACCTGGGCGGTTCGGCGACCAAAACGTTCCTTCTCGAGGCGGTGTGGCGCCGTGGAACCCATGGCGTCCGAGTTCAGCTGACCGGGAGCGCGGCGGCGGTCTGGCGCCAGATCCTGCCGTCCCTGACCACCAGGGTGCCGTACGTGGTGACGCGGTTGCCCCCGATGGTCATCAGCGCGTTGTAGAAGATCACATCGTCGGTCGTCTGGACCGAGACGATCTCGTCGACCTGGGGCTTCGCCGAGAAGTAGGCGGTGAACAGCTCCCTGATCTCAGCGGGGCCCCTGGCGACGCGGTCGAGGCGGACGACAGTGGCGTCGTCGTGGTATTGGGCGAGGAGGGCCTCCAGGTCCTGGCCGGCGATGGCGGCGAGCTGGCGGTCGAACACGTCCTTGGTCGTCATGCGGCACCTTCGGCAACGGGGCGGGACAGGTCGTATGCCACCTGCGCCACCGCGAACAACAGGATGATCGGTAGCGCCGCCACCACCGGCAGCGCGGAGGCGGCGAGCGTGAGCACGGCCGCGGCCAGGCGGATGCCGCCCGCGCGGCGGTCGCGCGAGCACAGGTGCTGCACGCCGAGCACGGCCAGCACCAGCGCGGCGGGCACCCCGACGGACCAGCTCGTGCCGGACGGATGCACGATCGCGTGCTCGATCCCGATCCCGAACGCCACCAGGCCCACGGAGAGCGGCAGGTGCGAGTAGACCCACACCTGTCCGGCCCATTGGGTACGGAGCACGACGGACTCGTCGATGTGGCCGAAGTACAGCCACCAGAAGCCCATCGCGATCGCCACCCCGACGAGGGCGATCAGCAGCGCACCGGGCGTGACGTCGTGGCCCTTCAACCCGACGACGACCGCGGCGATGACCTCGCCGAGGACGATCACCACGAAGAGGCCGAAGCGTTCCGGCAGGTGCTCGCTCTGCGGCGGCAGCTTGCCCTGGTAGCGCCTGGCCAGGAAGGGCGTGGCGAGGTCGATCAGAAGGGCGACGGCCCAGAACGCGTAGCGCTGCGGCGGGTCCACGGCGAGCGAGACCAGCCAGATGAGCACCGCGACGGTGAAGCCGGCGGCGTAGCGGGCAGCCAGTGCCCTGGCCTCGGGTACGTGGCGGCCGGCTCGGACGTAGGCCACGATGAGCAGCACTCGCGCCACCGCATAAGAAACGGCGAAAAGTCCGGAACGCTGGTCGATGTCGCCCACGCTCGCCGCCATGGTCGCGACGGCAAGGATCTGCGGCAACGCGAGGAGCCGGTGGCTGGTGTCGTCGGTGTCGAACCGGTTGGCGTAGAAGACATATCCCGCCCAGGCCCACCAGACCGGCACGAACAGGCCTACGAAGGTGAGGATCCTGCCGAGATCCGTGCCCCCGGCGAGCACGCCGGCCAGCTCCGCGACCGCCACGACGAAGACGAGGTCGTAGAGTAGCTCCAGCCAGGTGGCCCGGCGGTGGACGTCTTCGAAAAGCCGTAATCGGGGGGGTTGCCACTGGCGGCTGCTGATCACTCGCTTCATACCTCCGCTATGTAATTGTGTAAGTATGCCATGCGGATCTTCGCTCACCGCAAGGTCAGGCAGGCGACCCTGTCACCCGCCTGACCGGCCTGCGGGCCGCTGGTCACGGTGGACTTGGAGTGGAGCGCGAGCGAGCCCGGCAGGTTGTCGGGGTCGAGCGCCCAGTTGTTGCGGGCCGTGGAGTGACCGGCGCCCTCGCCGTCGGTCGTGACGTCGAGCCAGACCTCGCTGGCCGCATTGATCTTGCCTGGCTGGTGCTGATAGTGGGGGCCGGAGTCGTTGGGCTTGCGGCCACATGGCTTGACGTGGAGGTGGGCGCCGTAGCGGCGGTTGGGCAGCAGGCCCTCGACCACGAGGGAGGTGCGGGTGTGACCGCCGGACGACTCGACGGTGACGCTGGCCTGGGCCCCTTTCGGGACGAGCTTGCGGTCATAGGCGATGGCCGAGGTGTCGGTGTCGCTGAAGTCACCGGCGGCGGACAGCGAGACCTGTCCGTTCTGAGCAGTGCCGCGCTCGCTGGGGCCCGGGGCCTTCTGGAGCGGGGCGGGCGGACCGGCGCAGGCCACCGTGCCGGCGGCGAGCGGGACGAGCAGCATTGCGGGCACGCGCATGAGAACCCCCATAGTTCGAGCCCTGACGACAGGCGGGCTTCGAGAGGACACCACTCTAACGAGTGAGCGAGTGACTACGCTCCGTCTTCGACGGGATGTCTTTCATGCGGCTCGGCCGCCGGTCACGCCCCGTGACGCGTGGCGATGTCGTCGATGATGGCGGCCAGCGTGAAGTCGAGATCGGTGAGGCCGCCCTGGTCGTGGGTGGTGAGCGCCAGGTTGAGCGTGCGCCAGCGGATGTCGATGTCGGGGTGGTGGTTGAGCTCCTCCGCCTTGACCGCGATCTCGTCGACGATGCGGATGGCCGTGGGGAAGTCGGGCGCGGTGACCGTACGCCGGATCTCGTCGCCCTCGCGCCGCCATTCGGGCAGGTCCTTGAGCTTGCTCTCGACATCCATGGAGCAACATTACTTCAGCGCGCCCGTGCCGAGCCCCGACTGGATCTGCCGCTGGAAAATGATGTAGACGACCATTACGGGAAGGATGGTTATGCTCAGGGCGGCGAACAGGCCCGGCCAGTCCGCCTCATATCCCGCCAAAGTGGAGATTTTGGCAATGCCCTGAGTGAGGACCCATTTGTCCGGGTCGCCGGCCAGGAGGACCAGCGGCAGCAGATACTGGTTCCACTGGCCCAGCACGTTGAAGATGGTGATGCTGATCAGTCCGGGCTTGGCCATGGGGACCATGATCTGGAAGAACGTCCGGGTGTGCGAGGCGCCGTCGATCTTGGCGGCTTCGGCGATAGCTTCCGGCAATGTCCGGAAAAATGCCGCCAAGAAGAAGATAGTGAACGGAAGAGAATATGCGATATAGACCAGGACCAGCCCGATATGGGAGTTCAGCAGGCCGAACTGCTTGACGACGAAGAAGAGCGGTCCCAGGGCCAGGAAGACCGGAAACGCCAAACCGGCCACAAAGTAGTAATAAATCACCTTATTGCCGATGAACTGATAGCGCGCCAGCACGTACGCCGCCATCGACCCGAACAGCATCGTGCCCGCCGTGCCGAAGAAGACGACGATGACCGTGTTGAGCATGTACTGGCCGACGTGCGCCTTGTCCCACGCCCGGCCCCACGCGTCGAGCCGCAGCGCGCCCGGGAGCTGCAACGGGTCGCCGAAGATCTCGGTGTTGGTCTTGAACGAGGCCAGGAACGTCCACAGCAGCGGCAGTATGATCAGCAGCGCCCAAATGGCCAGCGCCACGTGCGAGAGCCCGTTGAGCACCCCAGGGCGCGGCTTTCCGGCGTCACGCGAGGACATATCTAGAGCTCAACCTTCTCACGCCTGGTCGTCCGCAAGGTCAGTACGGCGAACGTCACGGTAAGGAAAAACAGCGCCACGCCCATCGCGGACGCGTACCCGACCTTCTGGTAGGAGAAGGCGGTCTTGTAAACGGTGACGGGAAGAATGGTCGTGGCCCCGTCGGGCTCGCCCTTGTCGCCGGCCAGCACCTGGATGAGCGCGAACCCGTCGAAGGCCGCGATCCCCAGATAGACCCAGCCGACCTGGATGGTGTCGCGCAGCAGCGGCAGCGTTATCGAGAAGAACAGCCGCAGGCGTCCCGCCCCGTCCAGCGCGGCCGCCTCGAAATAGTCCTTGGGGATGGCGGCCATGCCCGCCGAGAACAGCACGACGTAGAAGCCCACCCCCTGCCAGACCATCACCGCGACGACGGACCACAGGGCCAGTTCCGGCTCGATCAGCCAGCCGACCGGGTCGATGCCGAGCCGGGCGAGCGCGCCATTGATGACGCCGTCCCCGTCGGGCCGGTAAATCGCCTGGAACAGCACCCCGACCACGGCCACGGCGAGAACCTGGGGGAAGAAGAACACCACCCGGTAGAACTTCGACCCCCAGACGCCTCTCATGCCCGCGCCGCGCGTGCCGCCGCCCAGGTTCAGCAGGAACGACAGGAACAGGGCGATGACGATGGTCACGATCGGCAGCACGAGCAGGATGGATCCGTGGTTGCGCAGGGCCTGCCAGAAGACCTCGTCCGAGAACAACCGGCCGAAATTGTCCAGCCCCACGTAGCGCACGATCGAGCTGTATCCGTTCCAGTTCGTCAGGGACAGCTGGAACGCCTGGACATAAGGGCTGATGACGAAGACCGAATAGAGCACGACTGGGACGACGAGGAATCCCGCCACGAAGCCGTATTTGCGCAACCGCTCCATGTGCTACTGGCTCCGCGTCTGCTTCGCGATCGAGTCGTCCTTCTTGATGTCGTCGGCCTTCTTCTGCATGTTGGCGCAGAATTTCTCCGGAGTGATCCGCCCGGCCATGACCACGTTGATCTGCTGGGTGCCGTAGTCGAAGAGCTCCTTGTACCAGCCCTCGAAGCGGGCGTCGGTGATGATGTTCTGGCCCGCCGCGTCCTGCGCCTTGGCCGCGCTGACCAGGCCGGCGGGCAGGTCGACCCCTTCGGCGGCGCCGTTCACCACGGTGAGGTTCTTGGTCTTCTCGGTGAAGCCCTTCGCGCCTTCCTTGGACAGCATGAGTCGCAGATATTCGAGCCCGCCCTGCGGGTTCTTGCCCTTGGCCGCGACGACGAAGTTCTCGCCGACGCCGACCTGGATGGCGCCGTACGGCATCTTGTCGGCCGCGGTGACGTCGGGAATGGGGGCGATGGCGTATTGGAAGTCCAGCGGCTTGTCCTTGGCCATCTCGTTCTCGATCCAGGACCCGACGGGGTAGAACAGCACCTTGTTCTGCAGGTGCTTGATCTGGGTCTGCGTGTGGTCGAGGCCGAAGTACGCTTTGTCGCCATATTTCGCCTGGATGTCCACCCACGCCGCGACCGCCTGCTTCATGGCCTCGGCGTTCCAGGCGTTGTCCACCAGGTTGTCGATGTCGATGAGGGCCTGGTTCCCGCCGATCTTGGCAGCGGTGTAGAGGACGTTCCAGAGCTGGTAGTACGGGCCCTTCTGGCCGGGGTACGCGAAGAGCAGGATGCCCTCCTTCTTCGCCGTCTCCCCCAGGGCCGTGAACTCGGCCCAGGTCTTCGGCAGCGCCCACCCCTTGGACTCGAACAGCTGGGCGTTGTACCAGAGCGCGCGGTGGGACACGGTGTAGTTCAGCACCAGGTCCTTACCGTCGATCTTGGCGTTGTCGAGCACGGCCGGCGTGATCGTGTCGCGTACCTTCTTGGCCGGGTCGTCCACCGAGGGCGCGTCGAACAGCGCGGTCAGGTCGGCCAGGTGGCCCTCGGCGGCCAGCGGGACGAGGTCCAGCGCCTCGGGTCCGGAGTTGTTGAGCACATCGGGCGCGTCGCCGCCGACGAAGCGCGGGCGGAGCTGGGTGCCGATCTGCTGAGTGGCGTTGTGCTTGATCGTTACGCCGGGGAACGCCTTCTTGTAGAGCTCCTCGTGCAGGTCCTTGGCGTACGCGTCGCCGTACCCGCCGCTGAAGATGACCACTTCGAGCGGCTTCTTGGCATCGACGCCGAACGGGTTCTTGGGATCCGCCGAGGCGGCGATCGTGGTGGCGGGCGCGGCCGTGGGATCGCCGCCCGTTCCGGCGGTGGCGCAGGCGCTCAGCAGGCCGGCACCGGGGCCGGCGACGAACGCGGTCATGCCGATGCGGCGGAGCAACTGGCGCCGCGTGATCTCGCTCGGGTGGGTCATGGGGGCTCCCGAAGAGGAATTAGGAAAGTTTCCTAAATGTTTGTCCGAAGGTACGGATAGCCCTCTACCTGCGTCAAGGGGTCGCAATCGAGACGTGACCTGGCTGTGACCAGTTGCCTGGAACTCATTTCCGCCGGCGCTCGGGCCGCGTCAGGCGAAGCTGACGACAGCATCCTCGACGCAGGCCACAGAGAGCAAGCGGTCAGTCCTCCCACCAGAGGCGCGGTTGCGGAGCGGAGGACTTGGGCAGCGAGTCCCTGGGCACGTCGGGCCCGAGCTCGACGGTGACCTGGACGGCGTCGGACGCGGTCTTCATCGCCGCGCCGACGATCCAGTCGTCCTTGATGTGGACGGCGTCGACGTCGTAGCCCGAGCCGGTGCCGTCCGGGTGCGACCACATCGCCACGTATTCGATCTTCTTCAGTCCGCGCTTCTCCATCTCGGCCCTGACCTCGGCGACCGTCTTGCCGCGGGGGTCGTAGTCGCCGCCGTTCACCGGATGGATCTGAACCGACTCGGCGTAGCGCTCGCCGGGCGCGGCGGGCCGTCCGATGCCGAAGATGACTCTCCCCGTGTAGTGGATGGGCATGGAGATCTTGGTGCACCGGGCGGAGGCGCAGCTCTCCTGCCGGGAGGAGCGGGTCACGCCGGTGCCGGGCGGGAAGTCGCCGGGGGTGGCGGGGCCGATCAGCGCGCCCACGTCCTCCGGCGCCACCGGGACCTTCTTCACCTCGGCGTTCAATCCGACGGCGCGGAAGGCCTCGGTGAACATCGCGACGTCGGCTTCGGGGTCGGTGATCGTGACATTGAGGTAGTTGTCGCCGGCCTCGACCGAGACGGCGGCGTTGGCGAACTGGGTGACCGGGCCGCCCAAGGGCAGCCCGAGGACGAGGGCCACGGCCAGCCCCGTGGCCAGCACGGCGAGCCCGAGTCCCCGCCGCACCTTGAAGCGGCGGCGCGCCGGCTCGCGTTCCTCGGACATGATGGACTCCATCAGCGCCCGCGCCCCCGCGCCGGACGCCTGCCCCACCGGCTCCTTGACCAGGTCCTCGTCGCGCACCCGCGCGAGATCGGCGATGTTCACAGGACACTCCCTTCGATGGCGACGGCATGTGGGGCCTCGATCCCGGCCTCCGCGAGGCCGCGGGCGAAGCGCTTGCGGGCGCGGTAGAGCCTGACCCGGGCGGCGTTTCGGGAGATGCCGAGCGTTCTGGCGATCTGGGCGGTGTCCAGCTTCTCCCAGGCGACCAGGGAGAGCAGCTCCCTGTCGTCATCGGACAGCGCGCGGAAGACCCGGCTCAGCTGCGACAGGTCCTCGGCGGGCGACGGCTCCGCGACCAGCGGCGTGGTGGCCAGCTGCGCGCGCAGGGCCACGGTGCGCTGCTCGTGGCGGCGCTCGCCGCGCCGGTGGTTGGCCAGCACCTTCCTGGCCACGCCGAACAGCCATAACTTCGCCTCGTCGCCCTGGGGGACGTCTTCGATGCGGCGCCAGGCGATCACGAACGTCTCGGCCACCACGTCGGCAGCGTCGTCCGGATCCAGGCACCGGCGCAACGCGTACCCGAGCAGCGGTCCGTACGAAGAGCTGTAGATCTCCTCGAACCGGCCTTCGGGATTGACTCCCATCCGGTCTCCTTGTGTGGGTGGTTAATACTCACCCCATGTCCGGGATTCCGGATCCATTACAGGGCTGTGGGAAAGGAGTTCGCGGTGTCCGCGGATCGGATCATCGGTGTGGGTGTCGTGCTGACCGCGCAGGACGGGCAGATCCTGCTCGGCGAGCGGGTGAAGGCCGGGGAGGAGCCGTCGTGGTGCCTGCCGGGCGGGGCCGTGGAGCCGGGCGAGAGCTTCGAGGCGGCGGCCGTCCGAGAGCTGCGTGAGGAGACCGGCATCCACGACGCGGGACCGCCCCAGGTCGCCGCCGTCGTGCTGGATCATCCCGGAGGCGTGGTGCGGGTGAGCGCGGCGGTGACCATGACGCTGGGGGCGACGGCACCGGTGGTGACGGAGCCGCACGTGTTCCGCTCCTGGCGCTGGTTCGCTCCGCACAGCCTGCCGGCGCCGCTGTTCCCGGCGACCGGGCACATCTTGACCGGCGCGAGTGATCGCAACTGGTACTACGCCGTCCGGGACGCCGGAGCCGCCTGACACACGGCGGATCGTCAGCCCGCCACCCGCACCGGTCCCCATCGGGCGGTGCAGGGGCGGGAGCGGGTGGCGGGTGGTCAGGCGAAGTGAGCGCGGGTTTCGGCGAAGGCCTGGTCCGTGCCCTCCAGAGCCTTGGCGACGTCCTCCTCCGTATGGGCGGCCGACATGAACCAGTTGTGCCACGGATGCACGTAGACCCCGTGGCGGAGGCAGGCGTCGCTCCAGTACATGGCCACGGACAGGTCGGAGTCGCCGTCGAAGCTGAGCCACGGGATCGTGACCGGTCCCGTCTGGTTCACGACGAAGCCGTGGGACTTGGCCTGCGCGTACAGCCCTTCGCGCAGCTGCGTGCCCGCGCGTTCCATGGCGGCGATGCCGTCCGTGTCGCGCAGGGTCTCGATGGTGGCCTTGGCCGCGGCCATCGCGACCGCGGAGAACCAGAAGGAACCGGTCGAGTACAGCGTCTGGGCGGGGCCGCGCAGGGCGTCGGTGCCGGTTACGGCGGCGATGGGGTAGCCGTTGGCCATGGCCTTGGACCAGGCCGTCAGGTCGGGTCGCACCCCGTACGGCTCCCACGAGCCCCGCAGGTCGATACGGAAACCGGCCCGTACGTCGTCGATCACCAGCGCGGCCCCGAGCCGGTCGGCCAGGGCGCGGGCCCCACGGGCGAAGGCGGGCTCGACCAGTTCCTGGTCCTCGAACGAGTCGTGCTTGAACGGCGTCACGATGATCGCCGCCACGTCCCCCTCCACGGTCGCCGCCGCGGCCTCCAGTGACTCCAGCGAGTTGTAGGTGAACTCGACCAGGTCGGCCCGCTCGTTCGGCGTCGTACCGGCCAAGGAAGGCGTGCACCAGGGATCGGCTCCGTGGTAGGCGCCGTGTGCCATCAGCACCTTCGTCCGCCCGGTCGCGGCCCTGGCGACCATCAAGGCCTGCGTGGTGGCATCCGTGCCGTTCTTGGAGAACATCGCCCAGTCCGCGCTGGGCACGGTGTCCACGAGCAGCTCGGCCAGCTCCACCATGATCGGTCCCGGCCCGTTGAGGCAGTCGCCGAGCGCGGCCTGGCGGGCGGCGGCCTCCTCGACACGCGGGTGCCGGTGCCCGAGGACGACGGGGCCCCAGCTGCACATGAAGTCGATGTATTCGCGGCCGTCCACGTCCCACTGCCGGCAGCCCTCGCCACGCTGGAAGAACTGCGGGTAGCCGGGGGCGAAGATCGCGGCGTTGAGGTGCCCGTACATGCCGCCGGGGACGACTTTCAAGGCCCGCTGGCGGAGTTCGGCGTCGGTCATCAGAGGGGGTCCTTACAGGAGGCTGAGGGTGGATTCGAGGTCCATGAGGCCGGCGTCCGAGCCGAGGCCGGTGGCGACGCGGGCGGCGGCGGCCGTGCCCCATCGGGCGGCGGTCAGGACGTCCTGGCCGTGGAGGAGGCCGGTGAGGAAACCGGCGCAGTAGGCGTCGCCGCAGCCGGTCGTGTCCGAGACGTCCGTCTTGATGGCCGGCACCCGCTCGGCACCCTCCGCGGTGACCACGAGGCTGCCTTCCTCGCCGAGTGTGACGAGCACGCCGCGCGGCCCGTCCGCCAGCAGGGTCGCCGCCGCCGTGTCGACGTCCGCAGCCCCTGTCATGAGGAGGGCCTGGGACTCGTTAGGGAGGACGTAGTCGACATGCGGCAGGAAGGCGCGGGCCATTCCCAGCAAGTCCGGCATCTCGGAGAGCAGGTCCATCGTGACGATCGTCCCGGCCGCCCGTACCTCGTCCAGGAGGGCGAAGAAGGCCGGGTCGCCGAGGCCGAACGTGACGTCCATCCCGCCCAGGTGGATCGCCCGCGCGCCGCGCAGCACGCCGGTGTCCAGGTCGGCGTAGGTCACGGTGAGGTTCGCGCCGGGCACGTGGAAGCTGGGCCGTCCGCCGTCGGGCCGGATGGGCAGGATCGAGGCGGCCGTCCGCTCCCCCGCCCTGCGCACCAGGCACGAGGTGTCCACCCCGCGCTTGGCCAGCACCATCAGCAGGAAGTCGGCCAGCTCGTCATCGCCGACGGCGCCCATGGTGACCACGTCGTTGCCCAGCTTGACCAGGTCCACCGCGGTGCCCGCGGCGGCGCCGGCGGCGGTGATGCGGATCTGGTCGACCAGCACGGTGTCCTGGCCCTCGGGAATGTGATCGATGGGCCTGGCGAGTATGTCGACGATGTGGACGCCGACGGTGGCAACGGTCATAGTCTAAATAGACAGACGTCCGAATAAAAAGTCAACGGAGGAATCGATGCCGAAGATCGTCGATCACGACGAGCGCAGGCGCGAGGTGCTGTCGGCGGCCCGCCGGGTGATCGTCAGAGACGGCATCGACGCGGCCACCACGCGGGCCATCGCCAAGGAGGCGGGCTACTCGAACGGGGTGCTCGCCCACTACTTCACCGACAAGGACGACATCCTGCTCTCCGCGCTGCGCCAGTCCCACCAGCGCATCCGCGCCCGGCTGGCCGGCAAGGTCGAGGGCGTGACGGGGCTGGCCGCCCTGCGTGAGCTGCTGCTGGACAACCTGCCGCTGGACGCCGAGCGCACCCAGGAGACGCGGCTGGAGGTCAGCTTCTGGAGCCGGAGCCTGGCCTCCGAACGCCTCGCGGAGGTCCAGCGGGCGGAGGCGGCCGAGCTGCGGGCCGTCGTACGCGACCTGCTGGGCCAGGCCCGCGCGGCCGGCGAGCTGCGTACGGACGACAACCTCGACGACCTGACCGAGCACCTGCTCGCCCTGGTCGACGGCCTCAGCCTGCACCTGCTCCTCTACCCGGGCCGGCTGAAGCGCGTCGACCTCGAACGCCTCATGCTGCAGGCCCTCGACCGCCTGTGAGGGAGCGCAGCGACCAGAGCGGGGGCCGCGAGGGAGCGCCGAACGGAGTGAGGCCATGAACAGGCGATTGCTGCATTTCGGACGACCGACTACATTGGCGGCGTATGAGCCTTCGCGAGCAGCTGTGCGAGTACGGGCGCCGCGCCGTCGAACTCGGCCTGGTCATCGGCACCTCGGGCAACCTGAGTGTGCGCCAGGGCGACCTGGTCGCGGTCACGCCCTCGGGGGCGGCGCTCGACCGGCTCACCCCGGACATGTGCCCGATCGTGGACGTCGAGGGCTACCTGGTCGAGGGCGAGCTGCAGCCGTCCAGCGAGACCCCGATGCACCTGGCGGTGTACGAGGCCACGAACGCCCAGGCCGTCGTCCACACGCACTCGGTGTTCGGGACGGTCGTCGCCACCACGATGACCGAGCTGCCCCCGGTCCACTACAACGCGCTGCTGCTCGGCGGCGTGGTCAAAGTCGCCGAGTACGCCACGTACGGCACCCCGGAGCTGGCCGCGAACGTGCGGTCGGCGCTGGAGGGCAAGCAGGCCGCCCTGATGGCCAACCACGGCGGCGTGACCATCGGGGCGACGCTGGAGCAGGCGTTCGAGGCCACTCGCCTGCTGGAGTGGCTCTGCGAGGTGTACGTGCGGGGGCTCGGCGTGGGCAAGCCGACCATCCTGACGGACGAGCAGCTTGCCGCCGTTGTGGAGCGTTCCCTTGATCCTCCGGTCTTCCCCCGCCGTCCCTAGGCCAGCGCGGCCTGCTCGGCGAGGCCCAGGGGCAGGCCGCCGGAGCCGGCGATCTTGTCGTGGAACTCCTTCAGCGACCCCTGGAACGACGCGCGGATTCGGTCGATCTCGATGGCCCCCGTGAGGTACGACGGCGCCTGCGTGGGCCAGGCGCAATAGCGGTTGACCTCGCCCTGGGCGGTGCCGGGCGACAGCGACGCCTTCGTCGCCATGAACGTCTCGGCCTCTTCGATGGACATGTCCTCGCAGTGCAGCGCGGTGTCCACGACGATCCTGGCGGCACGGAAGATCCGGCAGTCGAGGTGGGCGAGCTCGGTGGCCGGGGTGTCGAAGTAGCCCTGCTCGTGCAGCAGCTTCTCGACGTAGAGGGCCCAGCCCTCGGTGAAGTACGCCGTGCGGAAGACCTTCCTGACCGTACGGGGATTGCCCGCCATGTACGACAGGTGCCAGTGATGCCCGGGGTAGGCCTCGTGGACCGCGATCGACGGCATCTGGGCCCGCGAGTTGGTCCGCAGGCGCTGGCGTACCTGCTCGGGGGTGAAGTCGTCAGGCGTGTACGGGACGAAGAACACGCCGGTGCGCGAGCTGCTCAGCGGCGGCGGCGCCAGGTAGTGGGCGACGGACAGGACGGGACGGGTGTACTCGGCCGACGGCAGCACGTGGCACTCCTCGCCGCCGGCGAACGTGACCAGGTCCCGCTCCCTGACGAACTCCCTGGCGCGCAAAGTCTCGGCCTCGTACTCGGCGCGCATGTCGGCCAGCGTCGGCGGGTGGTCGTCCATGAGGGACTCCATCGCGGCCCGCCAGTCGTGCGTGCCGTTGACCTGGACCGCGACCTGGCGCATCCGGGCGTCCAGGTCGGCCCAGGCGGCCTTGCCCTTCTCGTGCAGCTCGGCGGCGCCGTACCCGAGCAGCTCGCGCTCGCGCAGCAGCGTGGAGTAGAGCTTCTCCCCCATCCGCCAGGTGCCGCCGCAGGTGAAGCCCTCCAGGAACGTCACCAGCTCGTCGAACGCCTGCGCGGCCGGTTCGGCGGCGGCGGCCAGCCGAGCGCGCAGCTCCGGGTCCTCGACCATGCCCGGGATCGTGCGGGTGAGGAAGTTGCGGCCGGTGCGCGCCTGGCCGAGCCCGCGCTGGATCAGCAGCGGCGCCGCCAGGTCCGGGTCCAGGTTCGTACGGCAGGCGGCCAGCACGCCGGGCACCTCGGCCAGCCGGGAGACGGCGGCCGAGACCAGCTCGGGCTCCGGCTTGAGCCGGCGCTGGAACGGCGTGTACATCGAGCTGAAGATCGCCGATAGGTAGACGGCGGGATCGCGGCGCCAGTCGGGCCAGGACGCGAGCGCGACCGAGCCCCTCAGCTGGGAGAGGACAAGGTCCCTGTCGATCGCGTCGTCCAGTGTGGCGGCCTCGGCCGCCGACAGGCGTTCGAGCCAGCGGGTTTCCTCGCGCTCTCGGGCGGCCCAGGCGGTGGCGGTGAAGTCACCGAGGGTGTGATCGTAGCCGTCGGCCCCCAAGAAGCTGGCGACGACGGGACGGTCGGAAAAGTACCACTTGAGAAACTCGTCCACCGATGCACCATATCCTGAGGTAATGCCTTTGCAGATCACTGGCGCGCTCGGTGACCCCGACCTCATCCGCCTCCCATGGGACGTCCCTCTGAAGGACTGGCCGGAGCATCATTTGGTAGATCTGCCGCGGGGCATCTCGCGGCACGTCGTGCGGTTCGCGCGGCTCTCCGGCAAGGTGTACGCGATCAAGGAGATCGGCGAGCGCTTCGCCAAGCGCGAATACCAGCTGCTATGGGACCTGGCCCGGCTGGACGCGCCCGCCGTGGAGCCCGTCGCCTACGTCACCGGCCGCGACGAGGGCCTGGACGCCGCGCTGATCACCAGGCACCTGCAGTTCTCGCTCCCCTACCGCGCCGTCATGTCCGGCACGCTGCGCCCCGACACGCTCACCCGGCTGCTGGACGCGCTGGCCGTGCTGCTGGTGCGGTTGCACCTGAACGGCTTCTACTGGGGCGACTGCTCGCTGTCCAACACGCTCTTCCGCAGGGACGCGGGGGCCTTCGCGGCGTACCTGGTGGACGCCGAGACCGGCGAGATGCATCCGATGGTCAGCGAGGGCCAGCGGCTCGGCGACATCGACATCGCCCACACGAACATCTTCGGCGAGATGCTCGACCTGGAGGCCGGTGGGCTGCTGCACCCGTCGATCGACCCCATGGACACCGCCGAGGACGTCGTCTCCCGCTACCACCGCCTGTGGGACGAGATCAACCAGAGCGAGATCATCGAGGAGGTGGACTGGCACCGCGTGGAGCAGCGCATCAGGCGGCTCAACCTGCTGGGCTTCGACGTGGCCGAGATGATGGTGCGGCGCAAGGTCGGCACCGGGCGGCTGATCGTCCGGCCGAAGGTCGTCGACGCCGGCCACCACCAGCGGCGGCTGCTCCGGCTGACCGGGCTGGACGTGGAGGAGAACCAGGCGCGGCGGCTGCTCAACGACCTCGACGGCTACCGGGTGGCCAAGGGGCTGCGGCACGAGGACGAGGCGATCGTGGCGCACCGGTGGCTGGCGGAGGTGTTCCAGCCGACGGTCGAGGCCATCCCCGCGGAGCTGCGCGGGAAGCTGGAGCCCGCGCAGCTGTTCCACGAGATCCTCGACCACCGCTGGTACCTGTCGGAGCAGGAGAACGCCGACGTCGGGCTGGGCACGGCGGTGAAGTCGTACGTGGACCACGTGCTCGTGCACAAGCCCGACGAGAAGGCATTGCTGCCCAACGAGGCTTCTCAGTAGGCGGTCCCCCGGCTCAGGGACCGGTCAGCTTGGTGATCTCGGCCACGATGTCGGGCCAGAGGGGACGCGGGAGATCGTGTCCCATGCCCGGATAGGTCACCAGCCTGGCGCCGGGGATGGCCGCGGCCGTGGCGTGACCGGCCGCGACGGGGACGAGCTGGTCCGCCTCACCGTGCAGCACGAGTGCGGGAACGGTCACCCCCGCGAGCGGCTCCGTGCGATCGCCCGAGGCCATGATGGCGGCGAGCTGCCTCGCCGTGCCCGCCGGATCGAAGCATCGGTCGTAGGCGAGCCCGGCCATCATGGTGATCCGCTCGCGATCGAGCTCGTAGCCGGGCGAGCCGATGACCGCCCAGGTTCGCAGCGCCTGCGCGAGCACGCCGGCGCGGTCGGCGGCCGGCTCGGCCATCAACACGGCCATCGCCGCCTCGGTGGGCGCGGCGACCGCCGCGCCCGGCGTCGACATGATCGAGGTAAGGGACAGCACTCGGGAGGGATGCCGGATGGCCAGCGTCTGGGCGATCATCCCGCCCATCGACGCGCCGACCATGTGGGCGGCGGGCCAGCCGAGCGCGTCCATGAGCCCGGCCGCGTCGTCGGCCAGGTCGTCCAGCAGGTACGGCGCCGGCGCCCCCATCATGGGCGCGCCGTGGTCGTGGAGGTGCGTGGAGAGGCCCGCGTCGCGGTTGTCGAACCGCACGACGTGGTGTCCCTGCTCCACCAGGAGCTCACAGAACTCTTCGTCCCAGTGGACGAGCTGGGCGCCTAGTCCCATGATCAGGAGCAGCGGCCGTCCTGTGGGCGAGCCGAAGCTCTCGTAGGCGATTTCGATGCCGTTCGCGGCTACGCGGGTGGTCACGGAGACCAGAATGACATTCTGGTCTCCGGCCCGTAAAGGGCTGATCAGCGCTTGACGAACTTGCGGATGCGCTCGCTACCGAGCGCCGCGCCACCGAGTACCGCGCCGCCGCCCACCAGGACCAGGGCGCCGGCCGCGAAGGACAGGCCCACGGTGCTGGACTCCTCCGCCTCGCCCGGAGGAGCGGCCGCCACGGCCTTGACACCCGCGGGCTTCTTCTCGGCCACGGGCTGAGCGAGCTCAGCCGGGTTGTCGTCCCGCTTGGCCGACTTCTTCTCGGCCATCACCTTCGGGGGCTCGGCCGGGTTGTTGTCCCGCCTGGCCCAGGCGCGGGAGGAGAAGGGGACCGGGTAGTTCTTCTTGCCGAGGCCCTCGCCCCACTTGGTGATGACGTAGTCCACGTCGATGTGGCCCTGGCCGCCGATGCCGTCGACGTGGAGGGTGTCGGGGTTGAACGTGCCACCGGTCAGCTCGGCGAACGTCTTGGCGTCCAGGTCCAGCATGATGCCGTTGTTGGAGGGCGTGCCGGGCCCGCGGTCGCCGACGAAGAAGGGCAGCTTCTTGCCCTTGTAGATGACGTAGCCCTCGGTGAGCAGCGGCCAGCTCGGACTTGCCGCCAGCCCCTTCTGCATGGGCTTGCCGCTGGCAGGCAGTCCGGTGTCGCCGGCGCGGCCGGAGGCGTCGTCCCAGAAGTAGGACGCCGTGGTCGAGCCCTTGAGCAGTACCTTTTCTTCGTTGTCGGCGCAGGCCGTGCCGGCGATGGTGAGCGCGCCGACGGTGGAGGCGGTGAGCAGGGCGAGGGCACGCAGGCCAAAACGAGCAGACATGAGGTAGTGAGTCCTTCGCGAGGGGACAAAGGGACGCACGCTCGCTGAAAAGGCGTAGCCGGGCAGATCGCCGAGCGGTCGCTACGCGGAGCGCGGAAGGGCTGGGGGGAACAGGCCGCTCAGCAGGCGGTCAGCACTACGCTGTCTGGGGGTACGACGCGGTGATACATCTATGTCCTCTCCATCTCGCCTACCGGGTTAGCTGACGGGTTCGGGCGTGGAGCTGCCCTACCGGCACGCGGCCGGATTCACCCCAGGGGATTTGGGTCCCCGGTTCCCGACTGATCGGGATTCGGCGCCAACCGGCTGGTCCCTCCTGGGTAAGGTCCATGCCACCGGCTGGTAATGGGCGATACTGTAACCGCCAAATATGGACAAACGCAATCGAACCGTCATGAAGCGGGATAAAGATCTACCTTCGTCGGCAAAGAAAAAGGGGGCACGGCACGCCGTACCCCCTTCTAGATCCCAGTCTCAGCCGCCGCTCTTGCGTCTGAACGATCTTTTATTCGCAGCCGGACCGTGCGCCCCGTGGATCTTCGATGGGTCGACGTCCTTGCCACCCGCGCCCGCTCCGGCGTGCTGGTTGCGCTTGCGCTCCAGCGCTTCACGGAACTTGCGCTTCATCTCGTCCTCGGGAGTTTCGCTGACTTCCGGCTCCGGTGTTTCCGCCATGAGGACCTCCGTGGTGTTGGGACTATCACAGCTTCGCATGACCCCGCTTATGACGCGAAACCGGCCTCGACCCTGTCCGCCCGCGCGGCGGGCGCCTCCAACCGCTCGCTCGGCATCGCCACCAGCGCCACCAGGGCGATCACGGCCCCCGCCACCAGGGAGCGACAGGATGATCAGGGCCGCCTCCGCGGTGACCGTCGAGGTGTAGAGGGTGCCGCCGATCTGACGTAAAGCGGAATCGTTCTGTTCCTGGTGTTGTGTTGGGGCGGGTCGGGAAATGGATCCGGACATGATGGTCGACCCCCCGGTCCGGCGATGAGCCTCCTGGGCCATGATCTGGCGATGGATCTCGGGGCCGCGCGCACCCGGATCTACGTCAAGGGCAAGGGCATCGTGCTCGACGAACCGTCGGCCGTCCTGCGCGACCGCGACACGGGCAGGATCCTCGGGTACGGCGCGGAGGCGGCCCGCGGCGAGCCGTGTTGGCCGATCAAGGGCGGCCTGCCGGTCGACGGCGTGCTCGCCCAGCGCATGATCAGGCACTTCCTGCGCAAGGTGCACCGGCATCCGTTCGCCAGGCCGCGCATGGTCATGGCCGTGCCCGACGACGCCGACGCGATCGAGCGCGCGGCGCTGCGTGACCTGGCTTTCGAGGTCGAGGCGCGCGGGGTTCTGCTGATCCCGCACGCACTGGCGGCGGCGCTCGGCGCGGGCGTGCCGGTCGACGACCACGCCGGGCGGATGGTCATCGACATCGGGCGCGACTCCGCCAGGGTCGCGATCCTCTCGCACGGGGAGCTGGTCGCGGCCGGCAGGGCGCCCGGCGGCGGCCACGCCATGAACCGGTCGATCGCCTCCCTGATCGAGCACGACCACGGGCTGCTGATCGACGAGGGCGAGGCGGAGGCCGCCAAGCGGCGCGCGGGCCCGCAGTGGAAACCGCTGCACCGGCAGGTGCTGATCCACGGCCGCGACCCGCACACCGGCGCCGAACGCACGGAACGGGTGCCCGTACAGAGGATCTACGAGGCCACCAGACAGCCGGTCGAGTCCATCGTGCGGGCGGCGCTCGACACCATGGAGCGCTGCCCCGACGAACTGGCCACCGACCTCGGGGAACGGGGCGCGGTACTGGTCGGAGGCGGGGCGCTGCTGCGCGGGCTGGCGCGGCGGCTGCGTACCGGGCTGTGCATGCCGGTACGGCGGGCGGAGCGGCCCCCGGAGTCCGTGGTGCTCGGTCTCGGGCAGTGCGTGGACGATCTGGGGCTGATCGCGAAGCTCAGTGATCGGCTGCGCGCGGATCGGCGGGCCAAGGTGCGCACGTGACAGGATGCTGCGTTCAGGGCCGGAGGTCCGGATCGTCGGCAAGACCACCTGCTGTCCGGCCGCCGGATAGCGCCACAGCATGCCGCGTGCCGTGGCGCCGTAAGGGGGGCTAGGGCGTGGACAGCGCCTCGGTCGGGGACAGCCGGGAGGCCCGGATGGCCGGGTAGAGCCCGGCCGCGGCGCCGATGGCCAGCGTCGCCGCCAGCCCGCCGACGGTGGCCCAGGCGGGCACCACGGAGGGCCAGCCGCTGTAGAACGCGTACCCCATGGTGACCGCGGTGCCCAGAAGGATCCCGCCGCCCCCGCCCATGGCCGACAGCAGCAGCGACTCGGCCAGGAACTGGGTGCGGATCTGGCCGCGGGTCGCGCCCAGCGAGCGGCGCAGGCCGATCTCCGCGCGGCGTTCCAGCACTGAGATGACCATGGTGTTGGCCACGCCGACGCCGCCCACGAGCAGGGCCACCGCGCCCACGCCCAGCAGGAGGTTGGCGAACGCCTGACTGGTCGCCTGCTTGGCGGCCAGCGCGTCGGACGGGCGGGAGACGTCCACCTCGTTCGGCGCCTCCGGGTTGGCGGTGCCGGCCAGCACCTGGCGTACCGCCTCCAGCTTGGCCTCTTCCGAGCGGGTGTAGAGCGTGGTCGGGTGTCCGTCGAAGTCCAGCCGGTCCTCCGCCACCGGCCAGCCGACCAGCACGCCGCTGTCCAGGTCGGTGGCGAGGGCCACCGGATTCAGCACGCCGACGACGCTGAACCGGATGCCCCCGACGATGACCTGCGTGTCCGCGCTCACCGAGCCGACGCCGAGGCGCTGGGCCGCGGACGAGCCGAGCACGGCGGCCGGATAACGTTCGGTGGCCTGGTTGAGCCACGTGCCGCTGCGCAGCGTCGCGCCCACGGTGGCGGGCAGGTCGAGGCGGGCGGCGTACGTGTTGAGGCCGCCGGTCTGGGCCTCGGGGATCTGCTCGGACCGGTAGACCTTGGCCTCGGAGACCTTCCCGATCGCCGAGGCCGCCTCGACGGGGCCGATCCGCTCGATCATCGCCTCGGCGTCCTTCGGCATCTGGGCCGCCTCGCCCGTGAGCGTGGTGCCGGACGAGACGGTGAGCAGGTTGGTGCCGAGCGCGGACAGCGTACGGTCGAGCTCGGCGCCCGAGGAGGACGAGAGCCCGACCACGGCGACCATGGCGGCGATGCCGATGGCGATGCCGAGCGCGGACAGGAACGCCCGCAGCGGCCGCGTGCGCAGGCCGACCGCGCCGACCCGCAGCACGTCGCCCGGCCGCATCCTGGCCGGGGACAGCCGGGGACGCCGCACCTCTGTGACGGCCATCACGCCACCCCTGATTCGGCGGGCTCCGGCAAGGGGACGTTCGCGGAGTCCGCGATGATCTGGCCGTCACGCATCCGTACCTGCCTGGGCAGGCCGGCGGCGATCTCCCGGTCGTGCGTGATGATCACGATGGTGGTGCCGCCCGCGTTCAGCTCGTGCAGCAGCTCCATCACCCCCGTGCCGGACACCGAGTCCAGTGCCCCGGTCGGCTCGTCGGCCAGGAGCAGCGGCGGATCGCCCGCCACGGCCCTGGCGATGGCCACGCGCTGCCGCTCGCCGCCGGACAGTTCGTGCGGCTCGTGGTCCATCCGGTGCCCGAGCCCCACCCGCTCGAGCGCGGCGGCCGCCCGGCGGCGCCGCTCGGTCCTGCTCAGACCGGTGTAGATGAGGCCGTCGGCCACGTTGTCCAGTGCGGGGACCTTCGCGGCGAGGTGGAAGTGCTGGAAGACGAAGCCGATCGTGGTCGCCCGCAGCGCCGAGAGCTGGCCGTCGGACAGCTTCGACACGTTGTGCCCGTCGATGTGGATGCTCCCCGAGGACGGCCGGTCGAGGGTGCCGACGACGTTGAGCATGGTCGACTTCCCCGATCCGGAGGGGCCGGCGATGGCGACCATCTCGCCGTGCTCGATCCGCAGCGACACCGACCTCAGCGCCGCCACGCCGCCGGGGTAGGTACGTGACACGTCCGTCAGCGCGATCATGGGGTACGTCATTTCGGCATCCCCACGGTCATGCCTTCGGTGAGCCCGTCGCCGGTGACCTCGACCCGCCCTCCAGCGAACAAACCCGTCTTAACAGCGACATATCGGGACTTGCCGCCTTCGATGACCTCCAGGCCGAACCCGCCCTCCCGGAGCGCCACGAGCGCGGCGACCGGCACGGTCAGCACGTTCGCGCGCTTGGACGCCGTGAACGTCACGTCCACGGCCGCCCTGTCGAGCCCCTTGGCGGACTTGGAGGCGCCGATCGAGACCAGCGCCTCGATCCGCGTCTCGGGGTCGGCGTTCTGGCCCTCGCCCGGTTCGATGACCGTGGCGACCTCGGTGACCTTGCCCTTCACGCTCTTGCCGTCGGGCAGCGTGACCTCGACCTTGGCGCCTTTCTTGGCCATCCGCTGGTCCTCGGCCGCCAGCTTGGCCGTGACGACCTTGGACGTGCCCGTGTACGTCAGGACCTTCTGGCCGGGCTGGGCCGGCTGGCCCTCCTCGGCCTCCAGGCTCTCCACGCGTACCTTGCCGGGGGCGAAGACCACCCGGCCCAGCTCGACCACGCCGGTCTCGTCCAGGCCGCGGTCCTCCTGCCATTCCAGGACGGCCTCGTAGGTGTCGTACGTGTACTCGTCGTCGACCGTGAAGCCGTCGTAGCCGAGCTTGCTGAGGTTCCGCTCCAGGTTCTCGACGTCCTTGCCTTCCGCGCCGATTTTGAGGTCGCGGTAGGCGGGCGTGTCGCCGTACATGAGCATGACCGGCTTGTTGTCGAGCCGGTACAGCGACCTGCCGCGGGTGATCTGCTGCCCGCTCTCGGGCAGCCAGGTGATCGTGCCGGGTTTCCTGGTCACCGCCGTGGTGACCGGGCCGTAACCGAGCTCGCCGTCGGCGTCCATGGTGTCGTTCAGCGTCTGCTTGGTCACCTGGGCCGTGGCGGGGGGCAGCACGGCGGCCGACTGGGTCGGGCCCGCGCCGGCCTCCAGCACGCCGGTGCCGTTCACCGCCACGAAGCCGGCGCCCGCGGCGGCCAGCACGATCAGAAGTCCGCCGACCACCTTGCCCCGGCCGCGACGGCGGCGCGGCCGGGAAGGCGTCGCGTCGGGCTCCGCCTTCCCATCAAGGGTGGCCATTCCCATCACATTCCTCCCATACCGGCCTCAGCGAGCTGCTTCTGGCACTTCTCCTGGGCGGACTTGAAGTCGGGGTCGTTGCCGACCTCGCCGGTGATGCGCATCATGCCGCCCTCAGGGTCGGGGTAGCTCTCCACGCCGTTGTCGCGCATGCACTGCGCGACCTTGCGCAGAGCCTCGGCCCTCTTGGGGTCGCCCCCGCCCGACTTCTGGCCCATCGGGGCGTACTGTTTGCAGGCCGCCTGGGCCTTCTCGACGGTCTCCCTGGGGACGCTCCCGTCGAACTTCATCATGATGCCCTTGCCCGGCTCCGGGTCGTCCACCTGCACGCCGTTCTCGCGCATGCACTGGGCGAACTTGAGTCCGCGCTCGTGCGGATCCTCGCTCGGCTTCGCGCTGGACGCGGCCTGGTTGCCGGTGCCGGACACCGACGCCACGTCGGATCCGCCGCCGTCGCCGGCGCCGCAACCGGTGAGGAGCAGGGTGAACGCGAGCGGCGCCGCGGCGAGCGTACTGAGGACTCGTCCTCGCATGAGTGTTCTCCTCCATCGAATGAACGTCGTCGAGGGGAGATGCAATAGGGCCCGCTGTTTCCTCAGCGTTTCCATCCGCGCCGGGTCTTCTGGCGGCTTATTTTGAGCAAATGCCACCTAGGCCACACTCGGCTATGTAAGCGAACGAAAGGCCTGAGGTACGCCATGCGGGTGCTGGTGGTTGAGGACGAGCGCATGCTCGCCGACGCGATTGCCGAGTGGCTGCGTGAGGAGACCCACGCGGTCGATCTGGCGCACGACGGCGCGGCCGCGCTGGAACGGATCGCGGTCAACGACTACGACGTGGTCGTGCTGGACCGCGACCTGCCGCGGGTGCACGGCGACCAGGTGTGCAAGGAGCTGGTCGCGTCGGAGTCCGACGCGCGGGTGCTGATGCTGACGGCCGCCGCCCAGCTCGACGACCGGGTGACCGGACTGTCCATCGGCGCCGACGACTACCTGCCGAAGCCGTTCGCGTTCCCCGAGTTGGCCGCCCGCGTCCTCGCGCTGGGCCGGCGCTCGCGCCCGGCCGTGCCTCCCGTGCTGCGGCGGGCCGGGATCACCCTGAATCCGGCACGCAGGGAGGTCTTCAGGAACGGGCGGTTCGTGCCGCTGTCGAAGAAGGAGTTCGCGGTCCTGACCGAGCTGATGCGGGCGAACGGCAACGTCGTCTCGGCCGAGCAGCTGCTGGAGAAGGCGTGGGACGAGCACGCCGACCCGTTCACCAGCGCGGTCCGGCTCACCATACTCAAGCTGCGCCGCAAACTCGCCGACCCGCCGGTCGTGGAGACCGTGCCAGGGGTGGGATACCGGATCGCATGACCTCCTGGCGAAGCCGGTTGCTGCCGCCGCAGCCGACGCTGCGGCTGCGGCTCACCCTCGTGTACGGCGCCGTGTTCATTCTCGCCGGACTGACCCTGCTCACTGTCACCTATCTGCTGTTCGACCAGCAGCTGACCCAGTCCTTCGAGAGCCGGTTCACCCCGGAGCCCGGTAAGAAGAAGAACGTCATGTTCGTCCAGGCGAACGGCGTCAGGCTCGAGGGCGAGGCCGCGGTCGAATGGCTGCGGCAACAGGAGCTGGAGCTGCACGACGCCGCCGTCACCTCGCTGCTCACGCAGGGCGCGATCGCGCTCGTCGTGGTCGGCGGCGCGGCGATCGGACTGGGGTGGGTGGTCGCGGGTCGTGTACTGGCCCCGCTGCACCGGGTCACCGACACGGCACGCAAGATCGCCGCCGCGCCCATGGCCGAGCGCGGCCTGCACGAGCGGATCGCGCTGAGCGGGCCGAAAGACGAGGTCAAGCAGCTCGCCGACACGTTCGACACCATGGTCGAGCGGCTCGACCACTCCTTCGACGGGCAACGCAAGTTCGTCGCGAACGCCTCGCACGAACTGCGCACGCCGCTCACGCTCAACCGGGCGCTGGTGGAGCTGGCCATGCACCGCCGTACCGCCTCGCCCGACGTCAAACAACTGGGCGAGAGCCTGCTGGAGATCAACGCCCGCCACGAGCGGCTCATCTCCGGGCTGTTGCTGCTGGCGAGGTCGGAGCAGGAGATCGCGGACCGGTCGCCGGTGGACCTCGCCGACGTGGTGACACACGTGGTCGGGCACACGGCGGCGGACGCGGCGGCGGCCAAGGTCACCGTGTACGAGGTCGCCGCGCAGGCGCCCACCACCGGGGACGCGCTGCTGCTCGAACGGCTGGTGCACAACCTGGTGGAGAACGGCATCAAGTACAACCTCGACGACGGCACCGGGTGGGTGCGGGTGGTGAGCCGCACCGTGGCGGAGGGAAAGGTCGAGGTGGAGGTCAGCAACACCGGGCCGAGCGTGCCGCCGTACGACGTGCCGCTGCTCTTCAAACCCTTCCACCGGCACGGCACCGAACGCGTGGTCACCGCGCAGAGCGCCGGGCTGGGATTGTCGATCGTGCGGTCGGTGGCGGCCGCCCACGGTGGAGACGTCAGGGCGCGGCCACGCGAGGACGGCGGCCTGATCGTGACCGCCTCACTCCCCCGCCGCTAGTCGCCGGCCCTCCTTGGGACGAACGCCCTCATCGCCGGTCAGTACGGGTGATGGTCGCGCTTGTTCGTCCAGGCAGCGTACGCCTGGGCGCCGAGCTCGGGGCTGATTTGATCCACCTGGATCTTGCGCTGGTCGAGGGGTCGTGTGAAGTCTTCGTACTGGAAGGCGTCGTCGAAACCTATCTTCCGGGTCGCCTCCAGATCCGCGCTGAAGTGGACGGCGTCGATCCTTGACCAGTAGATGGCGCTCATGCACATCGGGCACGGATAGCCGCTCGTGTAGAGGGAACAGCCCATGAGCATCCTGGCCCGCTCGGGCAGCGGGTCGGGCGATCCGTCAGGGCGTGGCACGAGCTCGAGCGTCGACTCGTTCTGGTGTTCCTCCGAGACGGAGGGCGCCTCCGGATTCAGGACCTGAACGGCCTTGCGGATCGCCTCGACCTCGCCGTGCGCGGTCGGATCGCCGGTGAGCAGGACGCGATTCTGCCCGCGGGCCAGAATTTCTCCGTCCTTGACGATGACCGCGCCGAACGGGCCGCCCCAGCCTTTCGTCACGGACTCGGCGGCGAGCCGTACGGCTTCGGCCATGAAATCCTTGGGCGTCATTTGGCGACCTCCTGCAGGTAAATTACGGCTGAAATTTTGACGCGATCAACCGTTTTGTGCTATTCGTCGCCACGTTTCTTCCCTGAGTGCCCTGGACTACACTTACCCAGGTGAAGCCTTATGTGAACCGTGGATCCCGCGGAGTCGGCGCCACCGTGGTGATCTCCTCGAAGGTCCGTGAAGGGCGCGAGGCAGAATATCGGCAATGGCAGCAGAAAATAAGTGAGACCATGCGTTCCTTTGCCGGTTTCCAGGGCTTGGAAGTTTGTCCGCCAATTTCTGGCGAGCAGCGTGCCTGGTCGGTCGTGTTCCGCTTCTCAAGCACCGGCGAATTGACCGGGTGGCTCGACTCCGAGATTCGAAGGAGACTGCTCGGCGAGGTTCGCCCGCTGTTGGAGGAGCCGTCGGCACTGGAGGTCCTGCCAGGAGAGCCGCCGGCCCGGGAAGCGGTCACGGCGGTGATCTCCCACAACGTGCGGCCGGGCCGCGAACGTGATTTCCGGCGCTGGCAGGACAAGGCTCGCAAGGCCCAGGAGAAGTTTCCCGGGTTCCTGGGGTTCGAAGCCTTCGAACCCGTGCCGGGTGTCCAGGAGCACTGGGTCGTCATGTTCCGCTACGACACCCGCGAGCGCCTCGACGCCTGGCTCGAGTCCGACGCCCGCAAGAAACTCCTGGACGAGGGGCGCGAATACTTCGACTACGACGTGCGCACGATCGCGTCGCCGTTCAGCGGCTGGTTCCGGTTCAGCGGCGGGGCGGCGCAGGAACAGCCGCCCAGCTGGAAGCAGGCCATGTCCGTGCTGCTGAGTCTCTATCCCACGGTGATGATCCTGAACTTGACGGTGGGCCGCGCGTTCGAGGCGGTGCTCCTGCCCGGATATCTCGCCATGTTCATCAGCAACGCATTGAGCGTCGCCCTGCTCACGTGGGTGATGATGCCTTTCGTCAACAGAATCTTCGCCTCCTGGCTGGTGCCCAGCGGCGGCAGCTCGCTCGTCACGAACATGACGGGCGTGTTCGTGATGGTGCTGTGCTTCGCGCTGTTCATCGCCGCCTTCGGCCTGATCGACGGCTGGACGGGTGCGCCATGACCATGGGTGACGGTGTGCCCGGACGTCCGCCTGCGCGATCCCGAGCACCGGCGCCCACTCGCCCGTTGACCAGGCTGAGGTGCGAGGTGGTTCAGTTGAAGCAGTCCTGCGTTTTGAGCGCGAGGGCCACCTGGTAGATCTTGCCTTTCGAGGCGAGGAAATAGTAGTCGGCCTTGGAGTTGCCGGGGACGGAGCTGTAGGGAAAGCCGCTGGCCGCCGTCTTCAGCTTCGGATATGCCTTCTTGAGCTGCTTCAGCGTAGAGCCGATGCCGATGCCCTCAGGCGTCTTGACGCCCTTCGGCGCGAAGATCCCGGCCACGCCGTGCTTCTTGGAGATGTACAGGCCTACGCTGTCCTTTCCGGTGGGGTGCGCCTTCAGGTCCCAGCCGGCGCACGATCCCTGCTGTCCGGCCATCTTTAGCACGATCTTCCCCGTCGCCTTGGCCTGCTTGGCGCTCATGCCGAGTCTGACCTGGCCGTAGCCGTACGGGCCCAGCGTGGTCTTGGAGGTCTGGGCGAGCGCGGGCGTGCCGGCGGTGAGCAGCGCCCCGCCTGCCAGAACCGCTACGAGCGCCTTCTTCATGACGATCTCCCCGTGAAGTGTCGAACCGTACTCCTGCTTCGAGTGGCGGAGGCGGCGGAAAGTTCGCACGGTCGGCGCCGTTCCAGCGAACGACCCTGAAGATCCGCCCGAGGTGAGCACCTCATCTGTCGGTACGCGCCAGAGCAGCCGAAGAATGGTCGGTATCGGCTCGGATCCGCCATACCGAGGGCACCAGCAGCGTGCCGGCGGTAGCGAGCACGGCCACCGCGGCGCTGATCCATAACACTCGGCCGGTGCCGAACGCGGCCGCCGCCGGGCCCGCCAGCCCCATGCCGAGCGGCGTGCCCACCAGCGAGCCGAGCATGGTCACAGACATCGCCCGCGCGACGAACCGCTCGGGCAGGTTGCGCTGGATGGCGGTGGTCTGGAGCACGTTGTAGACCACCACCTGCAGGCCGGCCGCGGCGCCCGCAAGCGCCAGCACCCAGACCTCGGCCGGGAGCGCGAGCAGCGCCGGGAGCGGCGCCATCAGCAGGACGAACAGCACCGCCGCGACCATGGGACGTGCGGGCCGCCATCGCGCGCCGAGCAACCCGCCGGCGAGGCCCCCTACGGCGTACGCGATGCCGATCGCCGACCACGCCGGGGCTCCGCCGAGGTGCTGGTCGGCGACATAGGGGCCGAGCACCAGGATCGGCGCGGTCACCAGCACGTTCGTGACCGCGACGTGACCGATCCGACCCACAGCCAGGAGCGCCGGCCCACCTCCGCGAGGCCGCCGCCGATGCTCGCCAGCAGCCCGCCGCCCGACTGCGGATGGTCAGCGGCCGCAGCCGGGGGCAGCCGGTAGAGGAAGGCTGCACTCACCAGGAACGTCAGCGCGTCGATCAGGACGGCCCACCCCGGACCGACCAGCGCGACCAGTGCTCCGGCGGCGCCCAGCGCCAGGATCGAGGCCGCGCTCCGAGACATCGAGATCAGGGAGTTGGCCGCCTGCAGCCGCTCCTGACCGGCCAGCGAGGCGATGAGCCCCACGGCGGCCGGATTGAAGAACGCCGATCCCGCGCCCGCGACGAGCTGCAGGACCACCAGCATCCAGACCTGTGCGGTGCCCGTGAGCAGCAGCGCCGCGGTGCCGCCGTGCGCCGCGAACCGGATCAGGTCGGCGAGCAGCATGACCGTGCGGCGCGAGAACCGGTCGCCGATCGCGCCGCCCAGCAAGGTCAGCACGATGACGGGCAGCCGGGTGCTCAGCACCACGATCCCCAGATCGATCGGCGAGCCGGTTAAGTCCAGCACGGCGAACGCGATCGCCAGCGGCGTCAGCGAATCCCCGAACCCGGACGCCGTCTGCCCCACGTAGTAGCGCCGGAAGTCCGGGATTGCCAAGGGCGCGAGAATCCGCACTGCCACCTCTTCCCGCAACAGGCCGGGTGTCCGGCAAAGGGCCGACCCCTTCCGGCCCACGCCGGCCGGAAGGGGTCAGTCCGTGGACACCTTGCCAGTCCGCACCGACAATCCGACGGCCGGTCGCGGACTGCAGTAGTCGCCCATCGTGTCGTCGTATCGGCCCGTGGAACGACAGCAGCGGCGCCACGGCGCGATCGGTTTCACTCCGGCGCGTAGTAGGAGTCGACGGCGGGCTGGCCCGTGTAGTTGGGGCCCGCCTGGTCGTCGGCGCCCAGGTAGCGGTAGGGGAGGTCGATGCGGCCGCGGCCGGTGCGGCGGATTCTCCGGGTACGCCCGTCGTACGCCAGTCCCGCGGCACGCAGCGCGGCCGTCAGGCGGCGACCGGCGGGGGTGCCGTCCGCGAGGCGGATGCTGCGGACGTCGAAGCTCGCCACGAACAGGCCGCCCTCGGTGAGCCAGCCGGCGATCTTGGCAAGGAGGCCCAGCTTGTCGCCCACGTAGTGCAGGCCATGTACGCAGGTGATGAGGTCGAACGCGGTGTCAGGACGCCAGGTGGCCACGGAGGCGGTGACCAGGCGCAGGCGCGGAGTGCTCGGCTGGCCGGCGAAGAAGTCGACCAGGTCCACGCCGACGATCTCGGCGTCGTCTCCGAGCAGGCAGGTGGCCTCGTGGAGGGCGTTCGCCGCGCCGCAACACAGGTCCAGCCAGCGGGCCGGCCTGCGTGGCGTGGCACGGAGCACGCCGACGATGTCGATGCCGAGCTCGCGGTCGTAGCTGCGGAGGCGGCGCTCGCGGTTCATGAGGGAGTTGGCGGCCACCGGTGAGCCGGCCAATTCGTCATCCGTGATCAGACGCATGATCTTTTCACTTTATGGGCTTGCTGCGCATTGTGGAGGTTTTTCGACGGATGCGTAACTTCACCACAAATCCTGACGGAGATCGCTATCGTACGTTGCATCCACCGCATCCCTATCAGGAGTCACTTCCGTCATGGCGCATGTCGAACCGCTGCGGGAGGACGATCCGGCGGCGGTAGGGGTTTATCGCTTGCTCGGCCGCCTGGGTGCGGGCGGGCAGGGGACCGTCTATCTCGGTCAGGCGCCTGACGGCAGGCGGGTGGCGGTCAAGGTGCTGCGTGACGGGGCCGGGTTCGACGACAGGTTCGCCAAGGAGATCGAGGCCGCGCGGCGGGTGGAGCCGTTCTGCATCGCGCAGGTGCTGGACGCCTCGCTGGGGCGGCAGCCGTACATCGTGACCGAGTACGTCGAAGGCCCCTCCCTTCAGCAGGCCGGCCGGCTCACCGGGGCCGACCTGCAGCGGCTGGCCGTCGCCACCGCCACCGCCCTCGTCGCCATCCACCAGGCGGGCATCGTGCACCGGGATTTCAAACCGGCGAACGTGCTGCTGGGTCCCGGCGGGCCGCGCGTCATCGACTTCGGCATCGCCAGGGCCGCCGACTCCGCGGCCACGGTCACGAGCAGCATCGTCGGCACGCCCGCGTACATGGCGCCCGAGCAGTTGGCGGGGCAGGCGGTGGGGCCGGCCACGGACGTGTTCGCCTGGGCGTCGGTCATGGTGTACGCGGCCACCGGCACGCCGCCGTTCGGTCAGGACACGCTGCCTGCGATCATCAACCGGATCCTGCACAACGAACCGCACCTCGGCGATCTGCAGCATTCGTTGCGATCGACCGTGTACGCCTGCCTGGCCAAGGATCCGCGGGCGCGGCCGGCCATGCGAGATGTGCTGCTGCGGCTGCTGGGCGAGCCCGCGCAGGGTCCGGGTCAGGGCGCGGTGTGGACGCCCATGCCCGGCCCCGGCTCTGGACCCCAGGCGCCGACGCCGGTCCCCGGGCCTGGGGCCGTCCCAAGGCCGGGCGCGACGCCGGGACAGTGGCCGGGGCCGGGCGCGACGCCCGCACCTGGTGCGCCTCCCGGACCGGGCGCGATCCCAGGACCGGGCATGATGCTCGGGCACGGCGCGGGGCCGGGGGTGCGGGCCGGTGGGCGCAAGGGGGCCGGCCTTCCGGTGGCCATCGGCGTGTCGGGGGTCATGGTGGCGGCGCTGGTCGGCGGAATCGTCTGGCTGTCCCCCTGGGCGAACGGGTGGCCGAGCGCGGCGTCGCTCGCCGGCGGCTTGTCGAGCCCGAGCCCAAGCCCGAGCCCGACGCGGGAGACCCAACGCCCGGCGACGACACCGCCGCCGCGCAAGTCCACGCGCAAGCCCCCGCGCACGCCCACGGGGAAGGCCAGCGGGAGGGCCACGCCCAAGACCACGCCCACGCCGTCATCTTCCCCCACGCCGGAGCGCACGACCGCGCGGCCGACCCCCAGCCCCACACGGACGACGAAAAGGCCGGTCACGAGCGCCAGGATCAGCATCCTCGAGATCGAGCTCTCCGGCGGGCCCGGCCAGTCCGGCGCCGAGGGCTGCTACATGCCGCCGGTTCACTTCCAGACCAACATGGAGTCCTCCCGGTCCGAGGTGTGGGTCTCCTATGTCTGGGAGGTGGACGGCAAGGCCGTCGTGCGTAACAGGTCATGGGTGCCGAAGGGCGAGTACACGGCGTTCGCGACCTCCTATCACTACGACCTGAAGGCCGGAAGCCACCGGATCACCCTGCGGGTCACCTCGCCGTCCGTGACGAGCAAGAGCGTCACGATCAACATGTGCGACGTGGAGACCTACTGATGCCGGACGCCATCGGCCCGTACCGGGTCATCCGGCAGCTCGGTGAGGGCGGCCAGGGGGTGGTCCATCTGGCCCAGGCCCCCGACGGTGCTCGCGTCGCGGTCAAGGTGCTGCGGGAGGGTGTGAGCGGTGACGGCCGCTTCGCCAAGGAGATCGCGGCGGCGCGGCGGGTGGAGCCGTTCTGCATCGCCCAGGTGCTGGACGCCTCGCTGGGCGGGCGGCCGTACATCGTGACGGAATACGTCGAAGGGCCGTCCCTGCGGGAGGCCGGCCGGCACACCGGGGCCGACCTGCAGCGGCTGGCCGTCGCCACCGCCACCGCCCTCGTCGCCATCCACCGGGCCGGCGTCGTCCACCGCGACTTCAAGCCCGCCAACGTCCTGCTCGGCCGGGACGGGCCGCGCGTCATCGACTTCGGCATCGCCCGCGCCATGGACGACGGCGTCACGCGTACCAGCAGCATCGTGGGGACGCCCGCGTACATGGCGCCCGAGCAGTTCGCGGGCGCCACCGTCGGGCCGGCCGCGGACGTGTTCGCCTGGGCGTCCGTCATGGTGTACGCCTCCACCGGCGCCCCGCCGTTCGGCAACGACTCCCTGCCCGCGGTGCTCCGGCGGATCCAGTACGAGGAGCCGCGGCTCGACGGCGTGCCGGAGCCGCTGCGGTCGATCGTGTACGCCTGCCTGGCCAAGGATCCGCGGGCCCGCCCGGCCATGCAGGACGTGCTCTTCCAGCTCATCGGCGGCCAAGCCCCGGCCAGGTCATCCCCGCAGGACGCCGGTCCGGCCCACGCGTCCGTCCCGCCACACGCCGCCTTCCCGGGCACCCCAGGGCCCGCGGCCGTTCCCGGGGAGCCCAGTTCCTCTTGGCAGGGCGGGCACGCTCGTCCCGGGCCGCCGATCGCGCACGATCACACCGGTCCCACGCACGCGCCCTCCCGCAACCGGCGTCTCCCCGCGCTGCTGGCGGCCGGGACGGCGCTGACCGTGACCGGCGCCCTGGTCGCCGCGTGGGCCTGGCTGCCCGGGTCTCAAGGCCGGACCAGCACCGCCGTCATCACCACGGCGTCCTCGCCCTCCCCTTCGGCGACCAAGGTGAAGGAGTCGGCCCGGGCCCTGCGCCCGACCTCCCGCCCGAGCACCACCAAGAAGCTCCCGAGTCCCGCCAAGAGCTCCGTCAAGCCGACCTCTTCCAGCCCTACGGCCCAGCCCACTCGTACGGAGCCCACCGCGAAGCCCACCGCGAAGCCCACCACCGCCAAGCCGACCAGTGGCGGCGGCGTGACGTCCGTGACCTTCACCTACGAGGGCATCGAACTGGGCGACTGCTGGCGCAGCGACACCAACATCTGGGCCAAGGTCTCGGCCACCGGCACCTACAGCTACCGGTGGCTCGTCAACGGCCAGAACCAGGGCAGGCAGCAGGGCACGTCGTCGTCGAAGCCGCTGCTCCCGTCCATCGTGTGGAAGGGGGAGGGCGCCTACCGCGTCGTCTTCGAGGTGGTCACGCCCACAAGCATGCGCAAGAGCTTCACGGTGAACATCTGCGACCCCTGGAAGGGCTGGTAGCCGTACGTGCCGTCCCTGACGGTCGCGGTGGGCTTCGCGCGGACGTAGCTGCCGATCGCCTAAAGTGCGTGTCCGCCGGCTACCTGCAGGACCTGCCCCGTGATCCATCGGGCCTGATGAGAGGCGAGGAAGACGACGGCGTCGGCGATGTCGTCCGGCTCGCCGACCCGTCCCATCGGCACGATGGCCGTCGAATGGTCGAAAATGTCCTGCGTCATCCAGCCGGTCTGCACCGGGCCGGGTGCGACGGCGTTCACCCGGATGCCGCGCGGCGCCAGGTCCAGGGCGGTGGCCCGGGTCAGGGCCTCCAGCGCCGCCTTCGACGTCCCGTACCCGATCTGGCCGGGGAACGCCCTGGCCGCGTCGGTCGAGACGTTCACCACGCACAACGGCGCGTCGCCGGAGTGGCGGCGCGCCAGCTCGGCGATGAGGAGCGCGGGCGCGATCGCGTTCACCTGGTAGTTCCGCTCCAGTGAACCCGGGGTCAGGGCGTCGACCGTGTCCGGGGTCTCACAGTGCGCGGCGTTGTTGACCAGGACGTTGATCGGGCCCAAGTGTTCCGTGACGGCCTCGACGAGGCGGCGGGGGCCGTCCGGCGCGGACAGGTCGGCGCTGAACGCGATGCCGCCCAGCTCCTCGGCCAGGTCTTCGGCGGCGTTCGGGGCCGGTGTGAGGTGCGCCCATTCGACACCTTCGGGTGCCGGAGGATCCTGCGCCAGGTGGTGGATCGCCACGCGCGCCCCTTGGGCGGCGAACGCGCGGCTGATGGCGGCGCCGATGCCCCCCGCGCCCCCGGTCACCAGGACGTTCTGACCGGCCAGCCGGGTGTCGATCATGGTCGGAGGTCCTTCCTGCCGGCTCAACCGGCGGCTGTGCGCAGCGCCCGGTAGAGCAGGCGGGCATCGCCGAGGTGGTGGCGCAGGAGCTTTTCCAGGCCACCGATCGGGACGAGGTTCTGTGGCGCGCGCGGGTCCTTGTAGTCGACTCCGGCCAGCGGCGGCAGGGCCAGGGTCACCGCGTCCGCCAGCCGTACGACCTGGGTCGGGTCCAGGTCCGCGCTGGCCTCGCAGCGGGCGACCCCCGCCCAGGGGGCGGAGGACTGGACGGGGAGCCGGACGTACCAGGCGTGCCGCCGCCAGCTCGTGCCCATGAGGAACACCGGCGTACGCTGGCCGGGCGCGAGCGCGGCGACCACCGCGGACTGCGGCGGCGGCAGATACGCGGTGTGGTGCGTCTTGATGTAGCCGACCGTCCGCGGCAGATGCGTACGCCCCCGCAACGGACCGTCCACCAGCAGCAGATCGTCGCTCCGCGACCGGTGCCGCACGGCCAGCTCCACTTCCAGCTGGGTGACCTGCCGCTGCAGCGCCAGTGACAGCTCCTCGAAGCTGGCGTCGGCGGCCTTGCTGGGCTGGTACGTCGCATGCGAGGTCTTGACCTCGGGCGTGTGCGGCGAGGCGGAGATGAGCGCCCGGTTGACCTCGATCTCCGCCAGGTCGGCGCCGTCCGGGCCGCACCTGACGATCCCGGCGGCGTAGGAGGCGGCGATGCCGGGGACGGGCATGGGCGCGTCGGGGTCGTTCACCCAGACGCGGGCGTCGATCCTGCGTACGCCGTCGGCGACCAGCAGAGTTCCGGGAGCGGCGGCGTCCGGCCCGGGCGTGACGGGCTTCCAGTCGGCGGCCGGCCGCTCGATGTCCAACGCCAGCTCGGCGCTGGTGGCGCCCAGCTCGGAGAGCGCCTCGACGGCGAGGGCGGCGGCGTAGCCGGGATCCCACGGGTCAACGGTGAAGCCCGTCACGGATTGTCCGCCTTCCGCACATGGGAGCCCTTGGCGTCGCGCCTGACCTCGAAGCGTACCGGCACCCGCTCGGCCAGCGCGGGAACGTGGGTGACGACGCCGATCATGCGTTCCTGGCCGGCGGCGAGGCGTTCGAGGGTGGTGGCCACGGTGTCGAGCGTGGCCGGGTCGAGCGTGCCGAAGCCCTCGTCGAGGAAGATCGAGTCCAGTCCCCTGGCGACGGCGCCGGACAGCGCCAGGGCCAGGGCGAGGGCGGCCTGGAAGGTCTCGCCGCCGGACAGCGTGCGGGCGCTGCGCCGCAACCCGGCCTCGCCGTGGTCGATGACCTCGATGTCGCCGGTCTTGTCGCTGAGCGCGAGCTCGTACTGGCCGTCGGACAGCTCGCGCAGCGTCTCGGAGGCCGAGGCGACCAGGACCGCCAGCGCCTCGGCGCACAGCCACCGTTCGAAGGCGTTGGCCCGCAGACGGAGGGCCAGCTCGTGGGCGACCTTCGCCTCGTGCTCCTTCTGCGCGACCTGGGTCTCCAGGTCGGCGGCGCGCTTGCGCTCTTCCTTGAGGCGTTCGAGGGCGCCGTCCGCGCGTGCGACGGTCCCGGCGACGGCGGCGCCGAGCTGGTCGGGCGCGGCGTCGCGCGGGGTGGCGACGCCGTGCTCGGCCAGGCGTTCGACCAGTTTGTGGCGGTCGGCCGCGAGCCTGGCGGTCGCCTGGGAGAGCTGCTCCTCGCGTTCGGCCAGCGCGGCGCGGGCGGCCTGCGCGGCCCGGTCGCGCCAGCCGAGCAGCTCGGTCCAGGCCCGGTGCAGGTCCCCGCGTACGAGCGGCGGCGGCGGATCCTCCTGGGCACCGGAGACGAGCAGCCGGTCGCGGGCGGCCTCCAGCGTCCGCCACGCGCTCTCGGCCTGGCGCTCGACCTGCTCGGCCTCGCTCCGCGTCCGGTCCAGCTTCCCGCGGGCGGCGCGGAGCGCTTTTCGCGCCTCGTTGGCGATTTGCTCCGCCTTGCCGATCGCGGCCAGCCGCCCCTCGAGCTCGGCCCGATCTCCTGGGGCGGGCAGCGTGGCCAGCTCGGATTCCAGCCGGTCGGCCTGCTCGGCCAGCATCGACGCCGACGCCTCGGCCCTGGCGCAGGCGGATCTGGCGCGCTCTGCCCGGTCGCGGGCGCCGGCGAGGGCGCGGTCGGCGGTGCGGATGTCGGCGGGCGGCTGATGGCGAGGCAGCTCGGCGACCGGGTGCCGGCAGACGGGGCACGGCTCGCCCACGGCCAGCCGGGGGGCCAGGTGGGCGGCGGCGTGGGCGTCGCGGAGCCGTTCGCGCTGGGCTTCGGCGGTGGCCAGCGCCTGCTCGGCCGCCTCTCGCGCGGTGGCCAGGCCCTGCAGCGACGCCGCCGCCGCGGCGGCCTCGGCGCGGGCGCGGGCGGCCTGGGCGGCCAGCCGTTCGCGGGCGTCCAAGGCGGCCAGCGCCGCCCGTGGCGCGCCGCGGTCGCCGAGCGCGGCCAGTGCCTCATAGGCCTCGTGGTCGTCGGCCTCCAGCGTCGCGACCTCGGCGGTCAGCGCCTCGACCGCCTCGGCGGCGGCGCGTCGGGCCGCGGCCAGCGTCGGGACCGCGGCGGGCATGCGCAGCGACGACAGCACCGACTGCTGTTCGGCCACGGCCGAACGCTCCTGCTCGGCCCGGCGGATGTCGGTTTCGCGGGCGCGCAGCAGGTCGAGGTCGGCGCCGATGGTCTCGGCCAGCCGCCGCAGCGCCGCCAGCCGCTCGGCCAGCTCGCGCTCGGCCTCCGCCGTCGCGCCGGAGAGCTTGGCGAGCTGATCGCGGGCGAAGGAGGCGGCCTGCTTGGCGGTCTCCTCCTCGCGGGCGGCGCGCTGCCTGATGCGCTCGTAGACGTCGGCGTCCAGCAGCTGCACCAGCAGGTCCTGCCGCTCACGCGGCGCGGCGTGCAGGAACTCCGCGAAGCGGCCCTGGGGCAGCACCACGCACTGGGTGAAGAACCGGTATTCGAGCCCGGTCACCCGCTGTGCCTCAGGGGTGACGTTCTCGCCTTCGGCGAGCGGCTTGACCACCGCGTCGTACGCCCGCGCGAGCGGCGCCGCCGGGTCCAGCTCGTCGATCCTGGCCTCTTTGGTACGCACCGCGCCCTTGGCGTCGCGCACCATGGCGCGGACCACGCCGTAGCGCCGCCCGTTGCTGTCGAACACCAGGGCCACCTTGCCCGCGGCGACGGAGGGCGCCAGGGCGTGCGCGATGACGTTCTCCCTGCCCCAGCGCGGCACGGTGCCGTACAGGGCGAAGCAGATCGCGTCGATGATCGTGCTCTTGCCGGCGCCGGTCGGCCCCACGAGCGCGAAGTAGTCGGTGTCGGAGAAGTCGACGGTCACCGGCTCGCGGAAGCTGCCGAAGTGGTCCAGGTGCAGCAGCAGGGGGCGCATCAGCCGGTCACCTCGTCGTAGAGCCGGTCGAACAGCGAGGCCACCTGCTCGTCGTGGCGGCCGGTGGCGGTGAGGTATTCGCGGAACAGCTCGCGCGGGCTGCGATCGGCCGAGCCTGCCTTGCGCGTGGCGGGCACCGGCCTGAACCGCTCGTCGAGCGTGACGTCGACGGCGCCGGGCAGCAGGCCGCGCACGTCGTCGGCCAGCCCCACGCGCGGTTTCTCCTCGACGATCACTCTGAGCCAGTCGTCGCCCGGCTCGATGCCCTCCAGCTGCTCAAGCGTGCCGCGTACGGTGCGCAGTCGGCGGGCCGAGCCGAACGTCAGCTCCCTGACCACGGCGGGCCGTCCCGGCGTGACCTCGACCAGCAGCGCCCCGGGAGTGTTGCCCTCCTCGCCGAAGTCGACGGCGAGGGGCGAGCCGCTGTACCAGATCGGGCACGGGCCGGGGATCTGCTGGCGGCGGTGCAGGTGGCCGAGCGCGGCGTATTGGGTGACGGTCGGGAAGGCGGTCGGCTCGAAGTAGTAGGAGAAGATCGACTGCGCCTCTCGCTCGCCGCCGCCGAACGCCCCGCCCGGCAGGGTGCCGTGGGTGGTGACCACGTTGACGGTGTCGGCGTGGAAGCCTGCCGTGAGGGCGCCGATCAGCTCGGAGATGCGGGCGGCGTAGTCGCGGTTGTGGTCGGCGGCGGTGCCGGTGAGGACCTCGGCGGCGCGTACGACGTACCGGTGCGACAGGAACGGCAGCACGGCCAGCCGCACCGGCTCGCCCGAGCGCGCGGTGAAGGCCAGCGTGCCGCCCGCGTCGGGGCGGCGGAAAGCGCCGATCACGTGCAGCCCGAGCTTGCCGAGCACCGGCCGGTAGACCTCCAGGAGCTGTGGGTTGTCGTGGTTGCCGGCCAGCACCACCACGTCCCGCCCGTCGCCGCGCAGCGCCATGAGCGCGTTGAGCACCAGCGCCTGGGCCTCCGGGGTGGGGGCCGAGGTGTCGAAGAGGTCGCCGGCCACGATGACGGCGTCCACGTCGTGGGTGCGGGCGGCGGCGACCAGCTCGCGCAGCACGGCGCGGTGCTCGTCGAGTCGGGGGCGGCCCTTGAGCACCTTGCCCACGTGCCAGTCCGCGGTGTGCAGGATCTTCACGAAACCACCTGTGGGTCAGAAGGGCGGGATGTCGTCTTCGATGCCGGGCAGCCCCTTGAACGGGTCGTCGGAGACCTTGGCGGGCGCCGCGGCTTCGGAGGGACGCGTTGCCCACGCGGGGAAGGGGAAGGCGACGGCCAGCGGGACCGGGATCTCCGGCTGGGCGACGAACATGGTGCCCGGCTTGGCGATCGTGGCGCGCTCCCTGACGGCCGCGGGCAGCCAGCCGTACTCGGATCGGGCGGCCTCTGCCGGATCCAGGCGGCCCGCGACGCGTACGGCGCTGTTGGAGACGATGCGCCGCTCCACCTCCGAGGCGGTCTGCTGGGCGCCGATGAGGATGACGCCGAGGGAGCGGCCCCGCTCGGCCACGTCCAGCAGGATCTCCTTGATCGGGGAGTCGCCCTCGCGCGGGGCGTACTTGTTGAGCTCGTCCAGCACCACGAACAGCAGCGGCCGGGCCGTGCCGGAGGACTCCTTGCGGTGGAACTCGCCGCGCAGCACCACGCCCACCACGAACCGCTGCGCCCGCTCCGGCAGGTTGTGCAGGTCCACGATCGAGACCTGCGCGTCGGAGGTGCGGACCGAGTGGGTGCGGAAGAACGGCAGGTCGCCCCGGACGATCGGGGACAGCGGTTTGACCGCGCTGCGGAGCCTGCGCAGGAACGCGTTGACGGTGCCGAGCGGGGTCTGCGCGCCGGTCCAGTCCGTCCGGCTGGCGTCGTCCTGCAGTTGCTCCGACAGCAGCTCGACCAGGTCGTCGAAGGTGCGGCAGGACGTGCCACGCACCCTGATCGCGCCACCGTCGCCCACCGGCTCGGCCCACGCCTTCAGCCGGGCCGCGACCTGCCCCACCAGCAGCGAGTAACCGGCCCGCTCGTCGTCGGCGTCGGCGAAGACGAACCGCAGCAGCTCCTCCTGGCAGAACTCGACCAGCGTCCAGTAGAACGCGCTCACCCCATGGGTACGGGCGGCGACGTGCGGCACGCCGTTGACGTCGCCGGGCCGCGGCGGGGCGAAGACGTGGACGCTGCCGAACGGCTGGGCGGGCAGCCCGAGCCGGCCGTAGACACTCCTGGCGCTCTCGTTGAGCCGCAGGTTGTCGTGGTCGAGGAAGAGCAGGTCCTCGCCCTTGACGGAGAAGATCAGCGCCTTGGTGTTGGCCGCCTCGCCCTCCAGCACCCCCGAGTTGAAGATCGAGTAAAGCAGGAAGGTCGCGAAGGACGTCTTGGTGGCCACGCCGGACACGCCGGAGATCGACACGTGGGCGCCGCGGGTGCCGTCGAGGAAGTCGAAGTTGACGTAGAGCGGCTGGCCGTCGCGGCCCGTCCCTATGGGGATCCGCCGGTCCATCACGTCGAAGTAGAGCGCCTGGTCGCGGTCTCCCGCACCGGCCAAGTAGACCTTGGAGCCGGGCAGCGGCGGCACGAACACCTCCGGCTCCACCCTGGTCACCCGCACCTCGGCCACCTCGACCACGGCGGCCGGCAGCGCGCCCTCGGCGATGAGGAAGACGTCGGAGTCGTAGGCGGCGCCCTCGTGCCTGGCCTCCACGGTCGTCACCACGCCCGCGACCAGCACGGTGCCGTATCCTGGCACCTCTCGTCTGGTCACCACCACGTCGTCGAGCTGGACCACCTTGCCCGGCTCCAGGCCGAGCCAGAACGACAGCGGCGAGGCCGCCTGGGTGCCGAGGACGCGTCCGACCGCCTCACCCGCCGCACGTGTCGCCACCGTCGGCTCGTGGCTCACCGCCCCGTTGACCGTCACGAATCCCTCCGCCCCCATCAATGCCCTTCTATGGGAGCGTAGTAGGGCGCGGGGTGTGCGTCCGGCCCATCGCCGCCTCAATCCGCGACGGATCCTCGCCCAGGCCGCCGTCCTGCGCCCCTGGCCGTCTTTTGCCGGAGCGCCACGAGCCCGCCGGACGCGTCGGTCTACGCCTGGCGATAGGGCCGCAGAGCACGGTGCAAGGATTCGAACTCCTTCGACAGGACGATGTCGTCCAGCTCGGTGACTTCCTCGATGGTCCTCGCGTTCAACCTCATGCAGGAGCGTTCAACCGAGCGCTTGAACCGCCAGGTCGATCCATCCGGATGGAAATACGGATCGTTTCCCATGTCGATGACCGCGATCGGGCCGAGTTCGAGGTCCTGGCCGTCCGCATAGTGCAGAACGACCTTGACCACGCCGAACCAGGGTTCGACCTCATCGTCGTCGTTCACCGGGCCCAGCGTGAGCCTGAACCGGGTGTGTCCTCCCGGCGGCACCGTGACGCGGACCTGGTTACCGACGGCAAAGGGGGTGGCCGACTGGGTGTCGATGGGGACGTCGTACGTGGCGGAGATCTTCTCGATGCCGCCGGACGGATAGCACCCGGCGAGGAACTCCGACCGCTGCACCTTCACCGTGTAAGAGTCGATGAGCCCTTCGCCACTGCCCCGGTTCTTCAACGTGATGTCGATGCGCGGCCCTGGCAGGCCCGACTCTTTCTTGGCCTGTCCTGTTCCCCCGAGAGGAATGCGCTCACCTTCCAGGTCATGGGTGAGATAAGCGGTCAGCGCCGCCACCCCGAGCACGCTGCGCCGGGACGCCTCGCGCCGGCTGATCTCGGCCGAGAGTTCCGAGCTGCGGGCGGAGTCCCACGCGAAATAGGCGGAGAGCATGCTGACCAGCAGCGCCACGATGGCCAGGATCGCGGTGGGGGAACGCCAGCCGGAGGGATCGGAGGACCGCGCGTCGTTCATATGGGGAGATCCTCTTCAGATCCGTGCGCCCGTGGCGGGGTCGAATGCGATGATGTGGCGCCCTACGACGTAGAGAAGGCCCTTGCCGGCAAACAGCAGGCCGCCGTCATCGATCGAGGACGACCACAACTTCGCGCCGCTGCGACTGTCCAGCGCGATGAGGGTGTCTCTGCCGCCGCCGTCGAACGTGGCGTACACGATGCCGTTCGCGTCGGCGATCAATTGACTGACCGCGCCACGCAGCTCGTACATCCACCGTTTTCCGCCGTTGTCCCTTTGCCTGGCATACAGCGGATGAAGGCCGCTCGGCAGCCGGACCGGCATTGCGGCGAAGACCGTTTCCGCGTCCACGGCCAGCGCCGGGTTGATCGATTTCTCGGTCAGCGGAAAAGACCACACCTCGGAGCCGGTGGATACGCGGAGTGCGCGTACGTGCGTGAGATCCGCCATGTAAAGGGTGCCCTCGAGCAGTTCGGCGAAGCCGGAGATCTGATCCAGCGTCTTGGACCAGGTCCTTTCGCCGGTCCGCTCCGCCAGCGCGGTGAGTTCGTACGCCTCTTCGTCGGGAATCGGATAACCGGCAACCACGAGCCGCCCGTCCGAGGCGAACACCCAATCGATGAAGCATTTCGGGAATTCGGCCGCCCATTTGCGGCGCCCGGTCGCGGCCTCCACCGCCACGAGCCGTTCACCCCGGGGCAGGCGCTCGGTGACCAGCAACGTCCCGCCTGCCAGCTGCATGGCTTTCAGCTCGCCGGGCGGCCAGTGCCAGCGCTCGCGTCCCGACGCCGGGTCGAAGGCGTAAAGCGTGGAATTGGTCCGGCAGAGAATGAGGCCGTCCACGGCGACCAGCTCATGCGCATAGTCGTCCACGGAGGCGGTCCAGACCACCTGGCCGGTGGAGGCACGCAAGGCGACCACCTGACTGGGATTCGCCCGGCCGAAGGCCGGTTCACCTCTGCCATTGCCCACGATGAGAAGGTCGCCGACCGGCAAAGGCGTGCCCTGCCAGTTGATCGCCGGAGCCCCGGGCTTGTCGGGCACGTGGGTCTGCCAGATGACGGCGCCCGTACGAGGCTGGAGAGCGCGTATTCCGCCCGTTGCACCGGCCACATACAGGGCCGCGGCGGACACGGCAGGCGGCGCGTCCTGACCGGAGACGCTGACCGGCCACCTGGACGCCGGCGATGCGCTCGCGGGAGCCGTCACCTCGCCGGCCTCCGCGCGACAACCTGCCAGCGCCGCCACACAAGCCAGGAACGCCGTACGCCGCGTCACCGCTCCGCCGGCTCGGAAAGCGCATGAATGTGGTTCGCCCATTCAGCCGTTATCTCTTGGAGAAGAGCAGCCCGTCAACCGGATTGGCACAATTCCCAAATAGGCAAATCGCGTATTCAGTAAACTGTCGGCTGAAAGCGGAAATACCGATCCGCGGCCGGCGTCCCCACGTCACCAAGGGCGGGCGAGGCTGGGAGCAAACCAGCAGATCATGATTCTTTCGCGACTTCGGGGAAGCCCTGCCGAATCGCGCCTAATCTCGTTTTGTGAGCTCCCGCAGTCGCGTCACGCTTACAGATCTTGAATTCGCCAGGCGGACCGTCCTGGACGGCGCGCTCGCCGACGTCCTGGCGCCGAGCCGAGGCCGAAAACATCCGCGGCGATCTACGCCGAACAGCTCGAAAGTGAAGACGACCTGGCCGGGGCCCTCAACATCCTGATCAGCGGACAGGAGAGGATGCTGCGTCAAGGCGACACGGCCGGCGCCGACATCCTCGCCACGCCCATCAAGCGCGTACGCCGAGCCATGGGCTTCCCCACCGACGAGGCGGACGTCGACCTGGACTTCGACGAGGAGGAGCGCACCCACCACGAGACCGTGGGGGGCAGAGGTCCTGTACTGGCCGCGGCCGGACTTCGAGCAGTTCCTCAAGTGCTGGTGCGGCTCCGGACGCAAGTACAAACAGTGCTGCCACCCGCGCAGCTTCACCTGAGGCGGCGGTTCCCGGCCGTGGGTGTCGCGGAATGATCGTCGTAAGCTGCACGGGTGACCACGGAACAGATCGACCGGCTGGTCGAGGTGGAATCCCTCTTGTCCCGTCACCGTCGCGCATCCGTGACCGTCACCGATTGGCAGCCGCTGCTACCCTGGGCCGTCGTCCGGGCGCGGGTGGAGGGCCGGGAGGGCGTGATCGTCAAATGGATGCAGCCGCACCCCAACCAGTCCCGTACCGCGTCGTGGCGGATCCGCACCGAGCTGGCCGCGCTGCGTTTCCTCTCCGACGACCTCGGCCTCCGCCTGGCTCCGCGCGTCATCGCCGCCGACCTGGCGACCGGGCTCATCGTGCTGGAGGACCTGGCCCCGCGGACGGCGCTGGATGGGCTCCTGCGCGCTGATGGCGCCGCGGTCCACGCGGAGCGGCTGGCCGCCTTCGCCCGCGTACGCGGAGAGCTCAGTGCCGCCACCGCCGGCCGCGCCGGGACCTATCACGCCCGCAGGGCGGCTCTCGGCCCGGTCGACGACCTCATGGGAGAGCTCGCCGAACGCCGCGAGGCGGGCCGCGGCCAGGCCGCCGCCCTGGGCGCGCCCATCACCGGCCAGGCCGAGCGCGAGCTGGCCGCCGCGCTCGATGAGCTCGCCGAGCCGGGACCGTTCCTGGCGCTCAGCAACGGTGACCCGGAGGCCAACAACGTGCTGGTGCACGCGTCGGGCGACCCGGACGCCCGCCTCATCGACTTCGAGTTCGCCGGCTACACGCATGCGCTCCACGACGCCGTCTGCCTGCACGTTCCCGGTCCGGCATGGTTGACGGTCGGCGGCGGTCCCACTGACGAACATCGCCGCGCCCTGGCTCGCGGCATCCCTGAGGCCGAGGACGACCGGCGGTACGGCTTCGCCCTGGCAGCGGCCTGTGTCCGCTTCGCACTCGGACGCCTCGAACGGCTCCCCAAGATCGACGCCCGCCCGCCGGGAGACGACAGCCGCCCGCAGCTCATCGCCACGATGGAGGCCGCCGCCCGCACCGCCGACGCCCACCGCGTCCTGCCCTGCCTCTCCGGCTGGGCCAGGCAGGTAGCGGACCTGCTGCGCCGCCGCTGGCCCGACGCGGACCTCGACCTCGAGGACCGGACGGCGTTCCCGCTCTATTCGCCCCGCGGCCGTTGAGCGCATTTCTGCCAGAATGTGGACAACTGCGTCAATCCGGTGTCCTCACCCCCTGTCTCCTCTGTGCACCGCCGCCGACCAGGACTACCGCCCCGAGTGGGACGGCACCGACGGCGTGATAGTCGGACGCCCTGCTGACCAGGCTGGCCAGGTCCCATGGCGAGCCGGGCCCTGTCCGTGATGGAGGAACGCCTTGACACAGAGGGACCTCTCGGCGCGTGGCCAGGTCGCCGGACACCGTGGCGGCCTCCGGGCTATGGCTTCAGCACCAGGTCTAGGTCCGTTTCTGGAAAGTAGTTTCCTTTGCACAGCAACGGGAGGCCGGAAATCTTGCTGACGGCATAGCTCAGGCAGTCGCCGAAGTTCAAGGCCGCGGGATGGCGGCCCTTGCCGTAGCGGAGGAAGGCGTCCACCGCCACCTGCCAATGATCTTCGGTGAAGTCGACTACGGTGATCTCACCCTCGGTGAGGAAGCGGCCCAGCAGGCTCCGGCCCGTCACACCCAGCCGTGCACAGAGCACCATGGACGCCTCTACTAGTGTTGGGGCACCGATTCCCGCGAACTCAGCCTCGGCCAGGCGCTCCAGCAGCGCCTCGTGCCCGGGCTCCTTCAGCAGGATGCCGATGACCGCCGAGCTGTCAATGATCACACGCCCTCCGGTCCGTACCCGAGGATGGCTTCCTGCTCGGCCTGGGAAATCGTTGTCCCCAGAACCTCCTCGGGAACCTGAGGCCAGGCTTCGTCGTGAAGGAACCGCCGGAGCCGTTCTGCCCGGCGGCCACCTCCCGCTGCCTGAAGCCGCTCTTTGCGTTCTCGAAGGGCTACGCGCACTGCGTGAGTCTTGCTCTCATGGGCCAGCGCGGCCACCTCCCCGGCGAGCCGCTCGGTTTCCGGGTCTTTGATATTGAGCGCCATGGTGTAATGATACAAGAAATGGTAGAACTACACCATCCCTGCTCGTCCTCGTCGCCGGTGCCGGCCTCTGGCTACGCAGGCACAGGCCCACCCCGTAAGCGCGATGACGACCGGCACAGCCGGGGTGGGTATTTCTGCGCGGTCACCCGGACCCGCCGCAGCTTAGTTTTCTCCGGTGCACGCCGAGCCGGTGTACGCCGCCTCGGCCGGCGACAGGCGTGTCACCGCTCGCGCGGTCCCGCGCGAGAACGGGGAACTCACATCAGGAGAAATCCACCATGACCATGCCCTCAACGGCTCCATCACGCCGCCGTGGCCTGCGCCTGTCCGCGTTGACCGCCATCGCGGTCGCGGTCGCGGGCACGCTGCTGGCGGGGAACGTCAACTCCGCCGAGGCGGTGCCACCGGAGGTGATCAGCCGCTGGAACAACGAGCTGATCCACTCCAACGCCATCAGCCCCGGCTTGAGTACGTCCCTGGGCACGGGCGCGTACACGATCACCGCCAAGTTGTACGCCGAGAACACCGGTTCCTCGGCGATCAACTACTTGTGCACGATCGGCACGGGCCCCAACTCGGACAGCGACGTCACCGAGGTGACGCTGGCGCCGCACAGCAGGCACAGCATCTTCCTCAACGTCGTGCACAACTATCCCGGCACGGGGCCGCTCAGCTTCGGCTGCACCAAGCCCGCGGGCACGGCCCAGGTGCGGATGAAGCAGGTGAAGATCACTGCGGTCAAGGTGAACACGCTGGTCAACCAGCCGTTCTGACGTGATCGCCCAGGGTCGGCTGCCCGTACGGCCGACCCTCTAGTGATATGTGGTCGAGGACGGCCATATCGCCCTGCGGCTCGGCCGCGCCCCCGCCCTGGTGGGCCCGACCGCAAACTGGGCACCATGCCGGCGCCACCCGGCACAGCGCCGCAGACGGTGGCGGCTCATGGAATCAGCGGCCCGGCCACACAAGAAAGATCCCAGCTCACAGGACTGAGCTGGGATCTTTGCCGGTGCGCCGCCAGGGACTCGAACCCCGGACCCGCTGATTAAGAGTCAGCTGCTCTAACCAACTGAGCTAGCGGCGCCTGCGGAGAAATATACCGGTGATCCTCATCCTGGTCGAATCGGTATCAGCAGGGCCCTTGTCGATAGAATAAAGTTCGGCCCGCCAGACAGGAGCACCGATGTTCGACTCCCCCGCCGAGGTGACGGACCGGCTCGCCGCCGTGGACTACCTCTCCGACGACGCCATCTCCACCTCGGTGTTCCTGGCCGCGGCGCTGGGCAAGCCGCTGCTGGTGGAAGGCCCCGCCGGGGTCGGCAAGACGCAGCTGGCCAAGGCGGTGGCGTTGGCAACCGGCGCCGACCTCATCCGGCTGCAGTGTTACGAAGGGCTCGACGAGGCCCGGGCGCTGTACGAGTGGAACTACAAGAAACAGCTGCTCAGGATCCAGGCCACCAGCGCGGACGACGACATCTTCAGCGAGGAGTTCCTGCTGGAGCGGCCACTGCTCAAGGCGATCAGGTCCGCGCGGCCGACCGTGCTGCTCATCGACGAGACCGACAAGGCGGACGTGGAGGTCGAGGGGCTGCTGCTCGAACTGCTGTCGGACTTCCAGGTGACGATCCCGGAGCTGGGGACCATCGCCGCGACGCGCAGGCCGTACGTGGTGCTGACCTCCAACGCCACCCGCGAGCTGTCGGAGGCGCTCAAGCGGCGCTGCCTCTACCTGCACCTCGAATACCCGACGCCCGAGCGGGAGCGGGACATCGTGCTCAGCCAGGTGCCGACGATCAGGGCCGATCTGGCCGAGCAGCTCGCCAGGACGGTGGCGACGCTGCGGACGCTGGAGCTGAAGAAGGCGCCGTCCGTGGCCGAGACCGTGGACTGGGCCAACACGCTGCTGGCCCTGGGCCGCCAGGAGCTGGACGAGGCGACCGTGGCCGGGACGCTGGGCGTGGTGCTGAAGCACGCCTCCGACCACGCGCGGGCGGTCAAGGAGCTGGGATTGCCCGATGCCTGACCGGATGTCGCTGCTCGACCGGCACGTGGGCTTCGTGCGGGCGCTGCGTGAGTCCGGGGTGCCGGTGTCGGTGGCCGAGGGGCTGGACGCGGCGCAGGCGCTGCGGGTGATCGAGCTGACCGACCGGGAGTCGCTGCGCGCCGCCTACGCGGCGACGCTGGTGAAGAAGCCCGCGTACCGGCCGGGGTTCGACGTGCTGTTCGACCTGTGGTTCCCGGCGGCGACAACCGGCATGTACGCCGAACGCTCCGATAAGGCGATAAATCAGGAAACAGCCACGGTTGAAGAGCTCCGCGACCACCTCGCCGGCCTCCTGACCGGCGGCGGCGACCCGGAGCTCCGCGCGTTCGCCCAGGCCATGGTCGAGCGCTTCGGCCGCCAACCGGCCGGTCCCGGCCGGCAGAACTGGTTCTCCTACAGCGTCATGCGCGCCCTGTCCCCCGAGACCCTGATGGCCCGCATCCTCCGCGAGGTCCTCGCCGGCCAGGAGCGCGGCGGACTGGCCGAGAAGACCGCGCGCCAGCGGGTCACCTCCGGCATCAGGCGCTTCGAGGAGGCCGTGGCCACCGACGTCCGCCGCCGCATCGCCGAGGACTCCGGCATCGAGCGCATCGCCCGCTCCGCCGTACGCCCCCCGCTCGACCAGATCGACTTCCTGCGCGTCACCAAGGCCGACCTGGCCCGGCTGCGCAGGGAGGTTCATCCGCTGGCCAGGCGCCTGGCCGCGCGCCTGACGATCAAGCACAGGAAGGGCCGGCGCGGCCGGCTCGACTTCCGCAGGACGATGCGGGCCTCGCTGCAGAGCGGCGGCGTGCCGCTGACCACGCACTTCAGGCCGCCGCGACCGCACAAGCCGGAGCTGGTCGTCCTCTGCGACACCAGCGACTCGGTCTCGTCGTTCGCGCACTTCACGCTGCTGCTGACGTACGCGCTCAGGGAGCAGTTCACGAAGGTGCGCGCGTTCGGGTTCGTGGACACGGTGGACGAGATCACGAAGTTCTTCGTGCCGGGCGCCGACGTGGTCGAGGCCATGACCAGGTTGGCGAGCGAGGCCGACATGGTCCGCTTCGGCCGTACGAACTACGGTCACGCCCTGGAGGGCTTCGCCGCGCGCTACGCCACCGCGATCGGCCCCAAGACCTCGCTGCTGATCCTCGGCGACGCCCGCTCCAACTACCAGCCGCCCGCCCTGGACGTCCTCAAGTCCCTGGCGGACCGGGCCCGCCACGCCTACTGGCTCAACCCCGAGCCGAAGCGGCAGTGGGACACGGGCGACTCGGTGGCAGGCGACTACGGCACGATCGTCCCCATGTACGAATGCCGCAACGTCGCCCAGCTCACCGCGTTCATCGAGACCCTGGCCTGAAGAGCGGGCGACGTCAGAGGTCGTCAGGCGGCCTTCTGCAGCTCCCTGACCGCGGTGCGGGTCAGCAGCTCGATCTGCTCGTCGCTGTAGATCCGGCCCTCGGCCGCCTTGATCTTCTTGGCCGCCAGCCGCGGCTTGAGCAGCGTGAGGCCCTCGGCCGTCAGGTTGCCACCCCGGGGCAGCATGCCGCAGTGGACCGCGAGCATCGGCGTGATCGTCACCGGCACGCGCGTCTCGCGGGTCAGCAGCTCCGCGAACGCCTCGGCGGTGTCCACCAGGGCCTTGGCCGTCTTGGAGCCGTACTTCTCGCCGAAGAACAGCCGCCCGGCGTAAGAGGCGATCTCGGTGTCGGGGCTCCAGGACTCGTTGTCGATGATCCATACGCCGGCGGGGCCGATCACCAGGTGGTCGATGGAGGCCTGGCCGCGGATCGCGCGGCCGTCGAGAACGCTGTAGCCGAGCCGGCCGAGCGACCTGCGCAGGTGCTTCCCGGTGATCGCCTCGCCGCGCTTCGCGCCGCGCCAGACCGCTGTGGCGTGGAAGGAGCGCCAGTCGAGGTACCAGTCACCCGCCGCCACCAGTCCGGCAAGGAGCAGGCCGAACAGCGGCGCGGCGGCGGTGAGATCGAACCTGAGCGCCAGAGCGGCCCCGATGACGAGCCCCACAGCGGCCTTGACGTATCTGGACCTGCGCCGGCTCTGGGCGTCCTCTCGCCAGAACTTCTCGTACCACCACTGGGGGGAATTCCCTGTGTACTTCTCGTTCGGCTGCACGTAGATAGAGCCACCGGGCACGGCAAACTCCCCGAATCAGTAGATGTCCTCCAGGATCTGCCACGCCGAAGATCCCTCGCCGGTCAAGAGATACCCGCTCCCCAACCAAGGCGAGCCTAAGGTGAGGTAATTAGTACCCGCAAGACCAGCAACCGACCAGTCGGTATGCTTCATGGTGTGACCCATGTGAAAGAGGAACCCGTCAGGCAGCGACTGCTGGCCGAGGCGACCCGCCTGTTCGCCGAGCGCGGCTTCGAGGGCGCCTCCGTGCAGGAGATCGTCCTGGCGGCCGGTGTCACCAAGGGCGCCATGTACCACTATTTCGACTCCAAGGACGACCTGCTGCACGAGATCTACGCTCGCGTGCTGCGCATGCAGATGGATCGGCTGGCACAGATCGCCGACGGCCCGGGCACCGTCAAGCAGCGCCTGCACCGGGCCGCGGCCGACGTCGTGGAGACCACGACCGCGAACCTCGACGACTCCAAGATCTTCTTCAGGTCGATGCACCTGCTGGCGCCCGCGACGCAGAAGACGGTGCGCGCCGAGCGCCGCCGCTACCACGAGCGCTTCCGCGCCCTGGTGGCCGAGGGACAGCTCGCGGGCGTCTTCAGCGACAAGGTCCCCGCCGAGCTGGTCGTGGACTACTTCTTCGGCTCGGTGCACCACCTGGGCAGCTGGTTCCACGCGGACGGGCCGCTGACCGGCGCCCAGGTGGGCAAGCACTTCGCCGACCTGCTGCTCGCCTCACTCGGGGCCGGGGACGTCGACGAGTGAGGCCAGCGCCGCACGGTGATCGCCGGGCGTGCCCAGCGCGATCTCGGTGGCCTTGGCGCGCTTGAGGTAGAGATGCACGGGGTGCTCCCACGTCATCCCGATCCCGCCGTGCAACTGCAGCGCCTCCTCGGCGGCGTGTACGGCCACGCCGGCGTTCCAGGACTGGGCCACGGCCGCGGAGACCGGTGAGGGATCGGCGACCGCGTTGCGCGCGGCGGCCCTGGCCCTGACCACCTCCAGCCACAGATCGGCCAGCCGGTGCTTGATCGCCTGGAAGGAGCCGACCGGCCGGGCGAACTGGTGGCGTTCCTTGACGTAGGCGAGGGTGGCCTCGAGGCACCACTCGGCCACCCCGAGCTGCTCGGACGCCAGCAGCGCAGCCCCGGACCGCAGCACCCCGGCCAGGTCGCACGCCCCGACCCGCCGGGCCTGTGCCCGCTCGAACGTCACCGTCGCGACCGGCCTGGTCAGATCGAGTGACGGCACGAGCTCGACACCGGCCTCCTCGACCGCGTACAGCTCGCCGTCCACGGGCACCAGCAGCACATCGGCCACGTCCGCCCCGGCCACGCCGGTGACGGACCCGGTCAGCCGCCCCTCCTCGATCCCGACCGACGCGCCCCGCAGCGGCCGGTACGCCGACGCCGCGAACGACACCGCCAGCGCGGCCGTCTTCCGCCCCTCTGCCAGCTCCCCGAGCAGCGCGTCCCCGGTCGGGAGCAGCGCCTGGGTGGCCAGCACGGAGCTGGTGAAGAACGGCACCGGCGCCACCGCCCGCCCCAGCTCCTCCAGCACGACGGCCACCTCGCTCGCCGACGCGCCCGCGCCGCCGTACTCCTCGGGGATGAGCAGCCCGGCCACCCCGATCTCGCTCGCCAGCGTCTTCCACAGGTCCAGGTCGCAGGGGTCGGACTCGACCCGCTTCAGCACCGCCCCGGGCGGGCAGCGGTCGGCGAGCAGCCCGCGCACGGCCGCCCGCAGCTCTTCCTCGACCTCCGAATACAGCAGTGTCATCGGTCGCTCACCGCTCCGTGTCATCGCGGCAGGTCCTTCCAGGGCACGTCCTTGTCGACGCGGGGTTCCGAGGGCAGGCCGAGCACCCGCTCGGCGATGATGTTGCGCAGGATCTCGGACGTACCGCCCTCGATCGAGTTGCCCTTGGCCCGCAGATAGCGGTAGCCGGGGCCGCGGCCGTAGAAGTCGACGGTCTCCGAGCGGCGGAACGTCCAGTCGTCGTAGCCGAGGTCGCGCAAGAACTCGACCTCGAAGCCGGACAGCGCCTGGTTGAGCTGGGCGAACGACAACTTCATGCCCGACCCCTCGGGACCCGGATGCCCCGCGGCGAGCTGCTCGCGCAGCCGCGCCCCGGACAGGCGGGTGACCTCGGCCTCCACCCAGAGCGACAGCAGCCGCTGGTGCAGGTCGTGGCTGCGCAGCTCCGGACGCTCGCGCCAGGCGTCGAGCACGGGCGCGAGCATGCCGCCGCCGCGCCGCACCGGAGCGCCGCCGATGGCGACGCGCTCGTTCATGAGCGTGCTCTGCGCCACCCGCCAGCCGTCGCCGACCGCGCCGAGCCGCAGGTCGTCGGCCAGCCGCACGCCGGTGAGGAACACCTCGTTGAACTCGGCCTCGCCGGTGATCTGCCGCAACGGCCGCACCTCGACGCCGGGCGCGTGCATGTCACAGATGAAGTACGTCAGGCCCCGGTGTTTCGGCACGTCCGGGTCGGTACGGGCGACGAGGATGCCCCACCGCGCGTGATGGGCGCTGGACGTCCACACCTTCTGACCGTCCACGACCCATTCGTCACCGTCCCTGACCGCGCGGGTCGCGAGCGTGGCCAGGTCGGACCCGGCGCCCGGCTCGCTGAAGAGCTGGCACCAGATTTCCTCCCCGGTCCACAGCGGCCGCAGGAAGCGCCGTTTCTGCTCCTCGGTCCCGAACGCGAGGATCGTCGGCGCGGCCATGCCCAGCCCGATGCCCTGCACGCCGGTGTCGATCTGCGGCGTGCCGGCCAGCTCCCGCTCGACGTCCTGCTGCAGCTCCCTGGCCACGCCCAGCCCGCCGAGCCCTTCGGGGAACCACACCCAAGCCAGCCCGGCGTCGAACCTGGCCCGCAGGAACTCCAGCCGGTCCCCGTCCGGGTCGTGCGCGCCGAGGAACGCCGCGACCCGCTCGCCGATGTTCACATCCACCTCTTGAGCTCGCGATAGGCCAGGGACCGCTTGTGCACCTCGTCGGGGCCGTCGGCCAGGCGCAGCGAGCGGGCGCCCGCCCACAGCGCGGCCAGCGGGAAGTCCTGCGAGACGCCGCCCGCGCCGTGCACCTGCACGGCCTTGTCGAGGATCCACTCCACGGCGATCGGGGTGGAGATCTTGATGGCCTGGATCTCGGTGTGGGCGCCCTGGTTGCCCACCGTGTCCATGAGCCAGGCGGTCTTGAGCACGAGCAGGCGCAGTTGCTCGATCCTGATGCGGGACTCGGCGATCCAGTCCTGGACCACGCCCTGCTGGGCGACGGGCTTGCCGAACGTGGTCCGCGCCAGCGCCCGCTTGCACATGAGCTCGACGGCCCGCTCGGCCATGCCGATCAGGCGCATGCAGTGGTGGATGCGGCCGGGGCCGAGCCTGGCCTGGGCGATGGCGAAGCCGCCGCCCTCCTCGCCGATCAGGTTCGCCACGGGGACGCGTACGTCCTCGAACACCACCTCAGCGTGGCCGCCGTGGTCGGCGTCGGTGTAGCCGAACACGCGCATGCCGCGTTTGACCTGCAGGCCGGGAGTGTCGCGGGGCACCAGGACCATGCTCTGCTGGCGGTGCTTGGGCGCGTCGGGGTTCGTCTTGCCCATGACGATGAAGATCTTGCAGTTGGGGTTCATCGCACCGGAGATGAACCACTTGCGGCCGTTGATGACGTACTCGTCGCCGTCGCGGACGATGGCGGTGGCGATGTTCGTGGCGTCGGAGGAGGCCACGTCGGGCTCGGTCATCGCGAACGCGGAGCGGATCTCGCCGTCCAGCAGCGGCTGCAGCCATTCCTTGCGCTGCCACTCGCTGCCGAACATCGACAGCACCTCCATGTTGCCGGTGTCGGGCGCGGCGCAGTTGGTGGCCGTCGGCGCGATGGTGGGACTTCGGCCCATGATCTCGGCCAGCGGGGCGTACTGCAGGTTCGTCAGCCCGCCGCCATGGTCCCCCGGCAGGAAGAGGTTCCACAGGCCGCGCTTCCTGGCCTCGTCCTTCAGGTCCTCCATCAGCGGCGGCGGGGCCCAGCCGCTGGTCGCCGCCTGCTCCTCGAACGCGGACTCGGCGGGGTGGACGCATTCGTCCATGAAGCGGAGCAGTCGCTCACGCAGGTCCTCGGTGACGCTGTCAAAGGCGAAGTCCATGCCGTGAGCCTACCGACCGGCCGGTATGAGTGTCGACAGGTGGTTCCCCGCAAAAACCGGCATGTGGCCATAATCGTGATTTCGTGCGCCCCCTAAGGTTGCCGCCATGACCGCGAAGCTGCCTGCCCCTGTAGTGCTCGAGAACGACGTCGTCCGGCTCGAGCCGCTCGCCCTCGACCACGTACCCGACCTGTTCGCCGCCGGGGGCGGGGACGACGAGGTGTGGCGCTGGCTGCCGACCGCGACGCCGCGGTCGGAGGCGGACCTGGGGAAGGTCGCCCGGGGGCTGATCGACGACGACCGCCACGTCCCCCTCGCGGTGGTGCTGAAGGAGAGCGGGCGGGCCGTCGGCTGGACCACGTACTGCGATGTGCCGGGCTTCGACGAGACCGTCGAGATCGGCTGGACCTGGTACGGCCGCGCGGTGTGGCGCACGGCCGTCAACACGAGCTGCAAGCTGCTGCTGATCGACCACGCCTTCGGGCTCGGGTACAACCGCGTCCTGCTCAAGACGGACGTGCTCAACCTCCGCTCGCAGAACGCCATCAAGCGGATCGGCGGGGTGCACGAGGGCACGCTGCGGCGGCACCGCAAGAGGCCGGACGGCACCTGGCGCGACACTGTCTGTTTCGGCATCCTCGATGAGGAGTGGCCACAGCACCGGGCTCGCCTGAACCCGTGACACGTAACGGGTGACGCTGGGCTGAGATCACAAGCACGGGTCAGCGGAGCATGCCGGCCAGGAGGTCCCGCATCGCGTCGCTGAGCTCGTCAAAGGCCGGCATGGAACCGGCCCCCGCGATGGCGTCGAACATGAGCCCTTCCCCGAACGCCACCAGCCGGCGCGCGTGCCGTACCGGGTCCTGGGAGCCCAGCGCGGCCAGCATCGCGACGGCGGGGTCACGGAAGCGGCGGCCCGCCGCGTCGTAGATCTTGCGTAGCTCCGGCCGTCTCGTCGCCTCCAGCGCCAGCTCGTAGCGGGCCAGCGTGCGCCTGCGGTCCTGGAGCTGGATGTACAGCGCCTCCGCCAGGAGACCGGGCAGGTCTGCCGGCTCGAAGCCGGCACCCTGGTACGCCGGGGCCAGCGCCGCCATCTCCAGCTCCGTGAGCCTTGCCAAGGTCAGCTCCAGCAGCGCGGCGCGGGTGCGGGCGAGGTTGGACGTGGAGCCGGGAGGGAGACCGGCGGCCTCGTCGACGGCCCGGTGAGTGAGGCCGCGCATACCTCGCTCGGCCAGCAACGTGATGGCCGCGTCGGCCACGGCCTCTGAGCGTTTCACAGGACCCGATACTACAGCGGTAGTGCCACCTGACTACAGGCGTAGTATGGTGACACTACAGACGTAGTTAGAGGAGGGCGTGAGATGCCCAAGGCTGTCGTGATCGGCGCCGGTGTCGGCGGGTTGACCAGTGGGATAGCGCTACGCCGCAAAGGGTGGGACGTGACCGTGCTGGAGCGGGCTCCCAGGATCGACCCCGTCGGGTCCGGGCTGGCGATCGCGGCCAACGCCCTGAAGGCGCTCGACACGCTCGACCTCGGCGGTCCCATACGCAAGCTGTCCGGCCTGCAGGGGCAGGTCGGGATACGCAGACCGGACGGCCGGTGGCTGGTGCACACGACCCGCGACATCGCGGAAGCGCGCTACGGGGACTCGGTGGTCGTCATGCTGCGGGCGACGCTGATGGAGGTGCTCGCGAACGCGCTGGGCTCCGCCGACCTGCGGCTGGGCGTCACCGTGTCCGATGTGGACGCCGACAAGGGCGTGGTGCGGACCGGCGGCGGTGATCTGGAGGCCGATCTGGTCGTGGCCGCCGACGGCATCCACTCCAGGACGCGGCAGGGGCTCTTCCCAGGGCACCCGGGTCCGGCGTACTCAGGGGTGACGGCCTGGCGCGGCCTCATGCCGCGGGGGGATCTGGACATCCGCAGCACGGAGACCTGGGGCAGAGGGCTGGTGTTCGGGGTGATGCCGCTGGCCGATGGCATGGTGTACGTGTACGCCACCGACGTGCTGCCCGCGGGCACCGTGCTCGGCGACGAGCGGGAAGAGCTGCTGCGGAGGTTCGGCGACTGGCACGAGCCGATTCCCGCGCTGCTGCGGGCGGCCGACCCGGCCGACATCATCCGCAACGACGTCCACTACTTCGACACGCCGTTGCCCGCCTTCCACCGCGGCAGGGTGGCACTGGTCGGCGACGCGGCACACCCGATGACGCCGAACCTCGGACAGGGCGCCTGCCAGGCGATCGAGGACGCGGTCGTCCTGGCGCACGTGGCCGGGGACGCTCTCGCCGCTTACACCGCCGCCCGGCGGGAACGGACGTCGAAGATCGTACGGCAGGCGATGAGCATCTGCCGGGTGACCAAGATTCGTAACCCCGTGGCGGTGCGGTTGCGTGACCTCGCGATGTCCACGGCTGCCAGGCTCAGCCCGGACCTGATGCTGCGGTCCATGGACGAGGTACTGGGCTGGCGCCCGCCGGTGGCCGGCGCTTCCGGGATGATCAGTTGACTTCTGAGGACGCCGCCACCGGACGGGGCGGCGTCGGAGCGGAGGGCTCTGCCGGGCCGGGGGGCTCCACCGGGGCTGAGGGCTCCGCCGCGGTGACGGCGTGGGAGTGGTCGGGGGCCAGGCGGCCGAGCGTGATCGTGCCGCCGATGGTCAGCGCGCTGGCGAGCAGCGCGGGGATCGCCGTGGACGAGCTCGTCGGCAGCGGCTCACCGAGCAGGAGCGCCCCCGCCAGGACCGAGGTGATCGGGTCGATGACCTGTACGCCCGCGTACGCGATGCCGAAGTACCCCACGGCGTAGGAGCGTTGCAGCAGCACCACCGCGCAGACGAGCAGCACGGGCACGGCGAGCGTGAACCAGTGCAACAGCCTGCCCCAGTCCCCCTGCATGCCACCGCCCACCACGCGGACGAACGTCGACACGCTTGCGGTGACCACCCCGGCGCCCACCGACAGCAGCAGCGCCCGGCCGGGGCCGTGGAGGCGGCCCGCGAACACCTGGGTGACCAGGACGATCGCGCCGATCACGGCCAGGAACCCGAGGGCCGCACCGTCGCCCAACCGAGGCGGCACGTTGTGCGGCGGCACCAGCAGCATGAGCCAGAGCAGGCCCACGGCCACCGCGATCGAGCCGAAGATCTCCGCCTTGTACGGCTTGCGCCCATACATGAACGCGGCCAGCGGCACGGCGAACACCAGCGTGGCGACGCTGATCGGCTGGACGGCCACCAGCGGGGCGAAGCTCAGCGCCACGGCATGCAGGGACGCGCCGGTGAAGCCGATGGCGCCGCCGATCCACCAGCGAGGTCGTCTCACCAGCTTGAACGAGGCGCCTTCGGCCACGGCCTCGTACTGCTGCAGAGCTGCGCCGAGCGCGTATCCAAGCGCTCCCGCCAGGGCGATGATCAGGCCGACCCAGGTCATGGTCGCCCACGCAGGGGCATGGATCCTTCCAAGAGCATTGCTCTAGCTTATGAGCCAACCGAGCCGGTGAAATCCTACTTTAGGCTGATCATTCGCCGAATAGTGCCCATGACCAGCACGAACAAATGGCCCATTCTGGACTTCGATTTGGTCTCCGTGGAGGGCGCGACGTGGGGTGCCACGCCCCGCCCCGGAGGCGACTTCGGCGGCCTGGGGGCTCGATCAGGACGCGTCGGGGCAGACGCAGAACAGGTGCCCCTCGGGGTCCTGCAGGACGATCCAGCGCGTCCCGTCCTCCGTGACCCCCGGCTGGAACTCGGGCTTGGTCGCCCCCAGCGCGATGTACTCCTCGACCGCCCGCTCCACGTCCGGCACCAGCAAGTCCAGGTGGAACTGCTTGTCCGGGCTCGGCCACACCACGGGCTTGCGCTCGGCGACGCGCCCGAAGTAGATGTTCATGGTCTCGTTGCCCACGGCCGCGTATTCGTCCTCCGCATGCTGGATGTCCCAGCCGGTCACCTCGTGATAGAACGCGGCCAGTTTCTTGGGCTCCGCGCAGTCGATGCTGACCGCCAGGAGCTTCGCCTTCGTCGTCATGGATTGAGTGTTTCAGGCGTACCTGCCACCTTCTGTCAGGTACGCCGAACCGGCGCCGGCGTTATGGGCCTGCCGGACCCGCTGGATCTGCTCGTCGGTGACCACGAGGTCGCCGAACAGCCGGACCGCCTGGTAGTAGGTCCAGGCGAGACCGTCACAGGTCGACTTGGCGGCTCCCGAGTATCGGGCGCAGACCTGCTTCATGTCGAAGTGGAACGCGTCGTCGATACGTGACTTGTTCACCGGGAACCGGCTCACCGCCCGGTAATTGCGGTAGCCGAAATCGTGCCGCCGGCACGGCATCCGGAAATCGTAGCCGAGCGGCTTGTCGGGGCTGCTGGAGCACAGGTCGGTCGACCAGTCGAAGACGTAGCCGGCCCAGGACGCCTGGTTGTGCCAGGCGTCCCGCCAGGACGCCGCGCTGCCGGCGGTGGGCTGGGTGAAGCCGGTAAGGGCGGCGAGTTTCTGCTCCAGAGTCACCGCATGGGCCGGTGCTGCGAATCCGATCACGGTGACGATCAGGGAGAGGGCGGCAGAGGCCCGTGCGGGACTCATGGGACTTTCAGGCGAGCCGCTCGTCCACGCCGACCGCGCCGACGCCGCTGGTGAAGATGCCGCCGCAGTATCCCTGCGACTCCCCGGACGCGCCCGGCGGGAGCGTCACCCACTCCCCCACCACGTCCGGCGCCCGGCCGCAGACCACCACGGCCCGGAAGATCCAGGTCTGGCCTGTGGGGTTGCTGCACGCGGCGATGCCCAGGTCGTTGTCCTGCGCGTGCACGAAGGTGTCGCAGTTCAGGACCGTCGCCGCCGAAGCGGACACCGTCAGGAAGCCGGACAGGAGCGCGACGGCCCCGCCCACCGCCGCGGCGATACGCATTCCTCTGGACATTGCCCCTCCTGGACCGTAGATCGACGATTACTTATCGTCGTCGATCGTACGCGGAGAGTACACGCTCTGCCTAGCGGATTTTCATTGCGTCAGCTCAGCCGCGGCGCGTGGCCGCCGTGACGCGCCGGAGGATGCGGTCCCATTCCGTGCCGAACGGGTTGTCCTGCACCAGGTACGTCCAGGTCGCCGTCGGCCGCTTCAGATCGGGCTCGGGCGCCTCGAACGCTTCCAGCGAGCGCCGCTCCACCTCGGCCTGCAGCGATTTGTACTCGGCCACGGCCTCCCGGTGGAACTCGTCGATCGGGCTCATCCGGCCCAGCGCCCGCAGGTGGATGCCCTCGCGCAGGTCCGTCAGGAACGCCAGGTGCTCGGTCCAGCAGGTGTCGATGGCGTGCAGGACGATCTGGCGGGCCGTCTCGTCCCTGGTGTCCTCGGGAAGCGCGGCCCAGCGTTCGGGGTCGGCCGCCTCCAGGGCCTTGGCGGCGGAGTCGCCGTGCAGGACCTTGTCGCGCCACTCCAGGATCAGCTCGCGCTGGTGCTCGAGGAGCCGGGTGAAGCGCCAGGTGTTGCGGTGGATCTCCAGGTTTACGCCCTCGGCGACGCGCTGGGCGTGGCCGACGAGATAGGCGCCGCGCCGGTGGCGTACGAGGCCGTCGGGGTCGGCGGCGGGCGGCCGCTCGTCCGGGACGAACTGGGTGATCAGGTCGTCCTGCATGCTGACGAAGAAGACCGAGCCGCCCGGGTCGCCCTGGCGGCCGGCGCGCCCGCGGAGCTGGTCGTCGAGGCGGCTGCTGGCGTGCCGGCCGGAGCCGATGACGTAGAGGCCGCCCAGCTCGGCGACGCCGTCGCCGAGGCGGATGTCGGTGCCGCGGCCGGCCATCTGGGTCGAGACGGTGATGGCCCCGCGCTCGCCCGCCTTGGCGATGATCGCGGCCTCTTCCGCGTCGTTCTTGGCGTTGAGCACGACCGGCTCCAGGCCACGCCGCTGCAGCAGCTTGGCGAGGTTCTCCGACTCGGCCACGTCCAGCGTGCCGATGAGGATGGGCCGGCCGGCGGCGTGGGCCTCCTGGATCTCCTCGACCAGAGCGGCGTCCTTGTCCGGCGCGGTCGGGTAGATGCGGTCCGGCTCGTCCTCACGCACGCAGGGCCGGTTCGACGGGATGACCGCGACCTTGAGGCCGTAGAACTCGCCGAGCTGCTCGCTGACCGCCACCGCCGTGCCCGTCATGCCGCAGATCTGCGGGTAACGGCGGATCAGGCCCTGCACGGTGATCGAGTCGAGGATCTCGCCCTTCTCGCTGGGCGGTAGCGCCTCCTTGGCCTCCACGGCCGCCTGCAGGCCGTCCGGCCAGCGCTGCAGCAGCGCCACCCGGCCGCGCGAGGGGTTGATCAACTGGACCTTGCCGTCGCGCACGATGTAGTCGACGTCGCGGGCGAGCAGCGCGTGAGCGTGCAGGGCCAGGTTGAGCTCGATGAGCGCGCCGGGCTCGTGCTCGTCGTAGAGCTCGACGCCGAGGATGTTCTCCACGCTGTCGGCGCCCTTGGCGGTTAGGTAGACGTTGCGCGCCTGCTCGTCGATCTCGTAGTGGTAGCCGCGTACGAGCTGCCTGACCAGTGCGGCCATCTCCGGCACCGCGTTGCCGGGGTCGGTCGATCCGGCCATCACCAGCGGCACGCGGGCCTCGTCCACGAGCACGGAGTCGGCCTCGTCGATGAGCGCGACCTCGGGCGCGGGCACGATGATCTCGCTCGCGTCGGTGTGCAGCCGGTCGCGCAGCACGTCGAACCCGATCTCGCTGACCGGGCCGTAGGTCACGTCCTTCGTGTACGCCTCGCGCCGCTCCTCCGGCGTGGAGTTCTGCCCGATCCAGCCCACGCTGACGCCGAGCGCCTCATAGAAGGGCCCCATCCACTCGGCGTCGCGCCTGGCCAGGTAGTCGTTCACGGAGATCACGTGAACGTGCTTGCCCTGCAGCGCGTAGCCCGCGGCGGCCATGGCGCCCGACAGCGTCTTGCCCTCGCCGGTCGCCATCTCCGCGACCTTCCCGTCGAGGAGCGCGAGCGTGCCGAGGAGCTGCACGTTGTACGGCCGCAGCCCCAGGGTCCGGTCGGCGGCCTCCCGCGCGACGGCGCAGAACTCGGCCAGATCGTCCATCCCGGGCTTGGGCAGCTCATCCAGCTTGCCCACTCGGTCGGCGCGCGCGTCAGCCGCCTTGACGATCTTCTGGTAGGGGGTCAGGGGCACCCCTCCTGGACGATCCAGGAGGTTCCTGAAAATTCCCTTGATTGAGGCCACAATTCCTCCAACGCACGCGCCGTCGGCGCCGTTCCCTCCGATGGAAGGTAGGGAGCGGAGCGACGGTACGGCAAGCGTCGCCGTACGGACCCTAATACATCTGGGGTCCTGAGTCGCCACACCCGCTCCCGCCCGCGTCAGCCCCTTTCCGCGCGCACCGCGAGGACCGCGACCGCGGCCAGCAACAGTGCGCACCCCGCCCACGCGAGCGGTGTGAGCCGCTCGCCGAAGAGCACGACGCCGAGCAGAGCCGCGCCGACGGCCTCACCCAGCGAGATGATCGACACGGTGGTGGCGCGCAGCGCGGTCAACGCGCGGAAGAACAGGCCGTAGGCCAATGCCGTCGGCACCGCCCCCAGATAGAGCAGCAGGGCGACCGATGTCCAGCTGACCTCCGGCACCACCCCGTCCGCCAGGGCGAACGGGGCCAGGCACGCCGCGCCGACGACGAACCCGCCGATGGCCATGCCCTGCTGGTGGTCCCGGTGACGCCGGGAGAAGAGCGTGACCCCGGCGTACCCGGCGGCCGAGGCCACGGCGAAGCCGATACCCGCGACGGAGGACGCACGGGACTGCGCCGCGGTCTCGGCGGTGAGCAGGACGAGCCCGGCCAGGGCGGCGGCCAAGGCGGCGAGCGCGATCCTGCCGAGGCGCTCGCGCAGGAGGAAACGGCTGCCGAGGGCGGTGAAGACGGGCGTGGCGCCCATCGTCACCACGGTCGCGACGGCCACGCCGGAGTGGGCGATCGCGGCGAAGTACGCGGTCTGGTAGACGGCCATCCCGGCGCCGATCGGCAGCACGCGCCAGTCCAGGCGACCGGTGAGCGCGGGCCGGAGGGCCAGCAGAAACGCGGCGCCGAGCAGGTAGCGCCAGAGGGACACGCCGACGGGGCCGAGACCGCCGGTGTCGAAGAGGAGCGAGCCGGCGGCGCCGCCGGTGCCCCAGGCGGTCGCGGCCACGGACACGTAGACGGCGCCCCGCCGGGCGGAGACATGGGTCATGACAGAGAGCTCCGGATGGAGTGGTTGGGATGGGCCCGGAATGCGGGCAGCAACCACCCCCGGATCGATCAGACCCGGAAATTTCGCGAAATGCCGCCCGCTACTGGGCGGGCGGCGGGGAGCAGATCAAAAGTCGCGGCACAGCCCACACCCTAGTTCATCCCGGCCGGCGCCCCTGTCAGGGCTTGCGGCCCACACCGCCGAGCAGGAGCTCCTCCCAGGGAGCGAGAGGCCCGGGGAGGCGGTCGTCGGGGCGCCATTCCGGGAAGTGCACCACGCCCGGGTCCACCAGCACCAGCCCGTCGAAATAGGCGGCGATGGCCGCCTTGTCGCGGAAGTAGCCGGTACCCATGGTGGCCTGGAGCAGCGCCTCCAGGGCCTTGGACTTGGGGCTGGCGGAGGCCACGAAGTTGGAGGCGGCCAGATAGCTGCCCGGCGGCAGCGCGGCCACGTACCGCTGGATCAGGCCGTGCGGGTTCTCCTGGTCCGAGAACAGGTGCAGCAGCCCGATGGCCAGGATCGCCGTAGGCTGCGACAGGTCGATCAGCCGGGTCAGCGCCGGGTGGCCCAGCACGGAAGCCACGTCGCGGGCGTCGGCGGTGATGGCGTCGGCGTACGGGTTGCCGTTCAGCAGGGCGCGGGCGTGCGGCTCCACCATGGGGTCGATGTCGACGTACACCACCCTGGACCTGGGGTCGGCGAACTGGGCGACCTCATGCGTGTTCTCCACCGTGGGCAGCCCGGCGCCCAGATCGATGATCTGCCGGATGCCCGCCTCGCGGATCAGGAAGTCCACGACCCTGCCGATGAAGGCGCGGTTGCACCAGACGAGGTCCACCACTTCGGGCACCGCGTCCTTCAGCCGGCGGGCCACCGAGCGGTCGCTGGCGAAGTTCTCCAAGCCGCCGAGCAGGGCGTCGTGTACGCGGGCCACGCTCGGCCGCTCGGCATCGACGCCGGGTGGAGCCCATTCCTGATCGCTGTCGAGACTCACCTGGCCCCCTCACAGTCCGTGACGCGGATGGTATCCCCGCCTGGGGCTCCCACGCCTCCCTTGGCAGGCGGTTGTCAGGACCGGTCAGGGCTCCCCGTCGAAAGCATGACGGGCACGGGCGCGACGACGCGCATAATCGCCGCATCTGCCGCACTTTGCGGCAAAAAGGCGCAAATAAGCACGAACGGGCAGGTAGAGGCCGGAGAACGGGGCCAGGGGTTTACGAGGGCGTGCCCGGGTAGCGGAGGCGTGCCCGACGAAGACGGATGAAGAGAGGAAGAGAGCCCAATGGAGCTCTGGAACTATCGTCCGGACGTCTACGACCGCGGCAAGAGCCTGGACCTGGTGGGCTACCACGTGCAGGCGACCGACGGGAAGGTCGGGTCCGTCGACGAGGCGACATACGAGGTCGGCGAGAGCTACGTCATCGTCGACACCGGTCCCTGGATCTTCGGCAAGAAGGTCATGCTCCCGGCCCAGGTCATCACGAGCATCGACCCTCAGGAGCGCAAGCTGTTCGTCGCGCGCACCAAGGCCGAGATCAAGGAGGCGCCCGAGTTCGACGAGGGCACGTTCAAGGAGCACGAGTACCGCACGAAGATTGGGGACTACTACGGGCGGTTCCCCGGGTGACCTCGACGTGCCATGAGGAGGGCCGCGGCCAGGCCGGCCGCGGCCCTTCGCGATCATGGCCACTTGGGGTCGCCCGACGGCTCGACGGGACCGCTCAGCACGCCCAGCCGCTCCAGCAGGGTGATGAACGTGCTCGCGTACGGCGAGTCCGCCGTCACCGCCGCCACGCGCGGCCAGTCGACCTGCTCGCGCAACGCACGCACCTGGGCCAGCAACGCACCGTAGTCGCAGGCGTGCTCGGACAGCGGCAGCAGCCACGTGATGACCAGGTCCGTGGCCTCCAGCACGGGAACGATCACCGCCGACGCCTTCAGCGGCTCGGCCCGGTCGAGCAGTTTGTCGGTGATCGGCAGGTCGGACACCCTGAAGATCAGATCCACCAGCCGGCCCTCGTCGTACGCCTTGACCAGCCAGTCCTCCGGCGGCTTGGCCGTCTGAAAGCCCTGGGCGCGCAGCGCCTCCAGCGCGGCGGGCACGTCGTGCTCCGTCAGCACGAAGTCCACGTCGTGCAGCGAGGGCGCGGCGCCTCTCGCGTATGCGGCACACCCCCCGGCCAGCGCGAATTTCACGCCGGCATCCTTCAGCGCGGAGCTGGCACGCTTGAGCGTGTCAAGGATGGCGTCGGTGACCGCGTGGCCGTGGCTGCTCATGTGATCGGGCTACCCAACCGATCGTCAAGTAGACGTTGGATGTGGGTGATGCCGCCCCCGTAGGGGGTAGCGGCAAACCCCATGACGGAGATTCTGGAGCAGACCCAAGAGGAGTACCAGGGCGAACACGAGCGGCCGCTCGGCAAATACGCCGGCATCCTCGGCGCGTACGGCGGTACGGTCGCCGTGGCCGCCGCCGTGACGGCGCTGGCGGGCCGCCGCGCCCCCGACCACGTCGGCGTGATGGACCTGCTGCTCATGGCGGCCTGCACGCACAAGGTGTCGCGGTTGCTCGCCAAGGACCCGGTCACCAGCCCCATCCGCGCGCCCTTCACCCGGTACGAGGGCCAGAGCGGGCCGGCCGAGGTACAGGAGACGCCGCGCGGCGCGGTGGGCGAGCTGCTCGCCTGCCCCTTCTGCCTGGCCCAGTGGGTGGCCACCGGATACACCGCCGGGCTGGTGCTGGCGCCCAAGGCGACGAGGCTCGTGGGCGCGACCATGACCGCGGTGGCGATCTCCGACTGGCTGCAGCTCGCCTACGCCAAACTCATGCGGTCGGCGTCCTAGCGGACCCGCGGCAGGACCTCGCGCTCGTAGAAGTCGAAGAACGCGTCCTGTTCCTCGCCGATCTGGTTGACGTAGATCTCGTCGAACCCCGCGTCCAGGTACTGCCGGATCGCCTGGGCATGCACCTCGGGGTCGGGGCCGACCGGGCTGCCGTTCACCGCCTCGTCCTCGGTCACCATCGCCGCGAGCTGCTCGAAGTGCCGCGGTAGCGGCAGGAGCTGCGACGCCTCCCCCTTGATGCCCTGTGTGGGCCACAGGCGGTGGACGGTCTTACGCGCCGACGACTCGTCGGTTGCGTAGCAGGCCTTGAGCCCGCCGAGGGCCGGCTTGCCCGCGCCGCCGGCCTTGCGGAAGGCCTGGACGGCATCCGCGTTCGGCGCCGTCGAGACATAGCCGTCGGCGATGCGGCCGGCCAGTTCGGTCGACTTCGCGCCGAGCCCCGACATGACGATGGGCGCGGGCTCGTCGGGCAGCGTGTAGAGCCTGGCGGTGTCCACGCTGTAGTGGCGGCCCCTGTGCGTCACCAGCTTGCCCGTGAACAGCTCCCGCATGAGACCGACGGCCTCCTCCAGCATCTCCAGCCGCTCGCTGAGCGGCGGCCAGCGGGACTCGACGACGTGCTCGTTGAGCGCCTCGCCGGTGCCCACGCCGAGCCGGAACCGGCCGCCGGTCAACGCCGCCGTGGTGGCCGTGGCCTGGGCGATGACCACCGGGTGGGTACGGATGAGCGGGCAGGTCACGGCGGTGGTGATCGGCAGTGACGTGGCCTCGGCCAGGGCGCCGATCACGGACCAGACGAAGGGGGACTGCCCCTGCTCGTCGAGCCACGGGTGGAAGTGGTCGGAGATCCAGAGCGCTTCGAAGCCGGCGCGTTCGGCGGCCTTGGCCTGCCGAACCAGCTCTTTCGGCCCGTGTTCCTCACAGGACAGGAAATAACCGAATATCGCCATAAGTGCACCCCTGCCCGTTGCGCCGGGGAAAAACATGTTAAGTAGCTTGCCCTGGGGGCAGTTGCAGGCCTATGGCTACTCTGCTTTGGATCATCGCGGTAATTCTCGTCATCGCCGGGATCTACGTGATCCTGGCCCGGCGCGACCTGCTCTGGGGGATCGTGCTGATCGTCCTCGGATTCCTCGTCGGCCCCGGCGGTGTCAGCATCTTCAATGTATAAGGTGGCGCCCCGCTAACTCCGTTCGTAAACCGGCTCGCCTTCGTCGAGACAGTAAACGGCGTAGGCACGTCCTAGCACGGGCAGCGCCACATTGCGCACCCTGATGCCACCCGGCGTCATACCTTTCTCACTGCCTTTGTGCGCGTGCCCGTGCAGGATCAGATCGGCGCCGGCCGTGTCGACCGCCTCGGCCAGCAGATAACTGCCGAGGAAGGGGTAGATCTCGGGCGGCTCGCCCTCCAGCGTCTCCTTGATCGGGGAGTAGTGCGAGAGCACCACACGGTGCTCGACCGACATCTCCTTCAGCGCGACCTTCCACGCCTCGGCGATGTAGCGGGTGTGGGCCACGAAGTCCTTGATCTCGCGCTCGCCGAACTCGCTCGCGCACTTGCCGGCGTATCCGCCGCCGAAGCCCTTCCCGCCGACCACGCCCAGTTTCGTGTCCCCGCACTGGATCACGGCGCCGTCGTCGTCGAGCACGACGACTCCGGCGTCCCGCAACTCGCCGGCGATCTCGTACTGCATGTCCGAGTGATAGTCGTGGTTCCCGAGCACCGCGACGACCGGGATCGGCATGTCGCGTAGCTCGTCGGCCACCAGCTTGCCCTCCTCCAGCGTCCCGTGCCTGGTCAGATCCCCGGCCAGCATCAGCACGTCGGCACGGTCCTCGATGCCCCCCAGTCTCTTGCGGTATTGGCCTCGGACGTCCTCCCCTAGGTGGATGTCTCCGACGGCCGCTATGCGCAGGTCAATCAAGATGCTCATCCTCTCCTGGTTCGGTGACGTCGACGACCTTGACCTCGTTGTGCACACGGAGATCGGGAGCGGCCTCGTGCGCCACCTGACTGAGCCGCTCGCGCTGGGCGGCCCCGCTCACCTGGCCGCGCAGGAACAGCTGGTCACCTCTTATGTCGACGCGAATCCCGAGCTCATTCGTGCGTGCGTCCTCCGCCAGCGCCTGCTGGACGCGGGCGGCGACGTACTGTGGAGCTTCCATCGCTCGCCTCCTTCTTCATGTCGCCGCATGCCCGGCAATGAACACCTCAAACGGCGCGAATGAGGTCGATAACCGCCCGCTCCACCGGCCCGGCCGTGGCCAGCTGCCCGAAGTCGGCGTCCGCGCCGAGCTCGGTCAGCACCGCGCCGATGGTCCGGTCCTGGTCGTACGCCTCCACGACGCGCGGGTCCACGTACGACGCCTGGGCCACGGTGGGGGTGTTGCCCAGGTATTCGGAGACCTCGCGCATGACGCGGGTGATCGCCCGCTTCTTGCTGGCCGTTCCGTCAGCGCCGGCCGGCCTGGACACCGCCAGTCCCACGGCGGCCAGGACGGTGGCGTGCCAGGTGCGGAAGTCCTTGGCGGTGACCTCGTACCCGATGATCTCGCGGAGGTAGTCGTTGATGTCCTCGCTCCTGACGTCCCTCCAGCCGCGGTTGTGCCGGTACCGCAGCAGCTCTCCGTCCACGCCGAGCGCCCTGAGCGAGCGCAGCACCGCGCACGCGCCGGGATCGGCCACCTCGACCTCGCGCGGCACGTCGCCCTTGGCCTGGTAGGAGCAGATGACGATGCCGTTCACGCAGGTGACGTGCTCCATCCTGAGGGTGGCCAGGCCGTAGGTGTCGTAGCTCTCCCCGCCGACGCGGAAGAAGCCGATGTCGAGCAGGCGCGCGGCCGCGGCCAGCACCCGCTGCCGGGTCAGGCCGCGCCCGCCCAGCTGGTCGTCCACGATCTTCCGGAACGCGGGCAGCCGCTCGGCCATCTCCAGCACCCGGTCGAACTTGGCCCGGTCCTGCTGCTCGCGCCACACGTCGTGGTAGCGGTACTGCCGGCGTCCTGCCGCGTCCGTGCCCACCGCCTGCAGGTGCCCGTACGGCGACGCGCAGATCCACACGTCGGTCCAGGCCGGGGGGATGGCCAGCGCCTTGATCCGCTCGATGGCGGCGGGGTCGCGCACCGGACGGCCGTCCGGCCCCTCGTAGGTGAAGCCGCGGCCCCGGCGGCGGCGGGTGATCCCCGGCTCGCTTTGGTCACTGGGTTGCAACTCGGGCACAAAGGGGCGGCCTACCCAGGACGTTAGGCAACAAACAGGACGGGCAGGTGAGCGGCATGGCTGATAACGGAAAGTGGCACGAAGAGCGGGACCGCAAGGGGCACGCCATGGTGCCCGCCACACCGCGGGACGTGGTGCACGTCAGGGTGGGGTCGTTCATGCTGGTGTTCCTGTTCGCGTTCGCGGTGCTGGGGCTCATCACCCGGGCTCCCGTGATGACGGGGGTCGCCGTCGCGCTGGCCGTGGCCACGGTGATCGACATGGTGCTCGCCGTACGACGGCAGAAGGAGCGCGGCAACGGAGAGGCGGGCTGATCTCGACATGGCACCACTTCGCGGGCGGATCGTGGTGGTGACGGGCGCGAGCGGCGGGGTCGGGCGTGCGGTCGCGCAGGAGCTGGGGCGGCGCGGGGCCAAGGTGGCGCTGATCGCCCGCGGGACGACCGGGCTGGGCGCCGCCGCCGTGGACGTGGGGGTGGCGGGCGGCAGCGGCAAGGTGTACGAGGCCGACATCGCCGACTACGACCAGGTGCGGCGGGCGGCCGAGCGGATCGAGGAGGAGATGGGGCCGATCTCGGCCTGGATCAACTGCGCCTTCTCCAGCGTGTTCGCGAAATTCACCGATGTCTCCCCCGACGAGTTCAGCCGCACGACCGCGGTGACGTACCTGGGATATGTCTGGGGCACGAAGGCCGCCCTGGACCTGATGGGCCCGCGCAACGCGGGGACCGTCGTCCAGGTCGGCTCGGCGCTGTCGCAGCGCGGCATCCCCCTGCAGTCGGCGTACTGCGGCGCCAAGCACGCGATCAAGGGCTTCACCGAGTCGGTCCGCACGGAGCTGTTCGCGGACCGGAGCAACATCAAGATCACGATGGTGCAGTTGCCCGCGCTCAACACCCCGCAGTTCGACTGGGTGCTGTCCAAGCTGGGCCGCCACCCGCAGCCGGTCCCGCCGATCTACCAGCCGGAGGTGGCCGCCAGGGCCATCGTGTACGCGGCCGAGCATCCGGAACGCAAGGAGTACTGGGTGGGCGCCACCACGGCCGCCACCCTGCTGGCGCAGCGGGTGGCCCCCGCACTGGTGGACCGGTACGTGGCACGGACCGGCATCAGCTCGCAGCAGACGGACGAGAAGCCGCCGACCGGCGTGTCGAACCTGTGGGAACCGGCCGACGAGACGACGGACTACGGCGCGCACGGCGCGTTCGACGGCCGCTCCCATGCCCGCAGCCCGCAGGTGTGGATGTCGCAGCACCGCGCCCAGATCCTGGCGACGCTGACCGGGGGCGCGGCCGCGGCCACCGTACTCGCCGCGCTGCGCCGCCGCAGGCACCGCTGACCGCGCGCCGACCTCAGGTGACCTCCACGGGCGTGGGGGCGTGCGCTCCCACGCCCGATCGGCCGACTTAAGCCGGCCGGAAGGGGTAGACGGGCTGAAACTCACTCCAGGAGGTCCTGATGCCTGAGCGCGATCTTCAATACCTGACCGAGCTGGCCGCACAGTTGCGCGTCGACTCCGTACGGGCCGCCGCCGCGGCCGGCTCAGGTCATCCGACCTCGTCCATGTCCGCGGCAGACCTGATGGCCGTGCTGTTCAGCTGCCACCTCCGCTATGACTTCGCCGATCCCGGCAACCCGGCCAACGACCATCTGATCTTCTCCAAGGGGCACGCCTCTCCCCTGCTCTACTCGCTCTACAAGGCGGCCGACGTCATCGACGACGAGGAGCTGATGTCGTTCCGGCGCCGGGGCAGCCGGCTGGAGGGGCATCCCACCCCCCGGCTGCCTTGGGTGGACGTGGCCACCGGATCGCTCGGGCAGGGGCTGCCGATCGGCGTCGGGGTCGCCATGGCCGGGCGGCTGGAGCGGCTGCCGTACCGGGTGTGGGTGCTCTGCGGGGACAGTGAGCTGGCGGAGGGGTCGGTCTGGGAGGCCGTGGAGCACGCCGGCCAGGAAGGGCTGGCCCATCTGACCGCCATCGTGGACGTGAACCGGCTCGGGCAGCGCGGGCCCACCCGGCACGGGTGGGACACAGGCGCGTACGCGCGCAGGTTCGGGGCGTTCGGATGGCACACGATCGAGATCGACGGGCACGATCCCGGGCAGATCGACTTCGCGCTCAGCGACGCGTGCAACACGCGCCGGCGGCCCACCGTGATCCTGGCCAAGACACGCAAAGGCGAAGGGGTGCTGGAGGTCGAGAACCGCGAGGGCGCGCACGGCAAGGCGCTCAAGGATCCCGGCAAGGCCATCGAGGAGCTGGGCGGGCGGCGTGACGTGCGGGTGGAGGTGCGCAAGCCCGACGCCGCCCCGGCGCCGTACCGGTTCGCGACCAGGCCGGTGGAGCTGCCCTCGTACAAGGTGGGTGAGAAGGTGGCCACGCGGACGGCGTACGGCGAGGCGCTGGCGGCGCTCGGCGCGGCCCGCGGAGACGTGGTGGCGCTGGACGGCGAGGTCGCCGACTCGACCAAGACCGAGACGTTCGGGGAGGAGTTCCCCGAGCGGTTCTTCGAGATGTACATCGCCGAGCAGCAGATGGTCGCCGCCGCCGTCGGACTGCAGGTGCGCGGTTGGAAGCCGTACGCGGCCACCTTCGCGGCGTTCCTGACCAGGGCGCACGACTTCATCAGGATGGCCGGGGTGAGCCGGGCGTCGATCCGGCTGGTCGGCTCGCACGCCGGCGTGTCCATCGGGGAGGACGGACCCTCCCAGATGGGGCTGGAGGACCTGGCCATGCTGCGGGCCGTCTACGGCAGCACCGTCCTGTACCCATGTGACGCCAACCAGGCGGCGGCGCTGACCGCCGAGATGGCCGACGTCGAGGGCGTGTCTTACCTGCGGACCACGCGCGGGAGCACGCCGGTGATCTACGAGGCGGGCGAGCGGTTCCCGGTGGGCGGGTCGCGGGTGCTGCGGCAGTCCTCCGGCGACCGGGCCACGATCGTGGCGGCCGGGGTGACCGTGCACGAGGCGCTGGCGGCGGCCGACGAACTGGCCGAGGCCGGGGTCCCGGTGGGGGTGATCGATCTGTACTCGGTCAAGCCCGTCGACGCGGCGGCGCTGGTCGAGGCGGCCACCACGACGGGCAACCTGATCACGGTGGAGGACCACCGGCTGGAGGGCGGGATCGGCGACGCCGTCACGGACGCCGTCAGCGATCTCGGGCCACGGGTCGTGAAGCTGGCGGTGACGGGGCTGCCGGGGTCGGCGACGCCGGAGGAGCAGCTCGCCGACGCACGCATTGACCGCCACGCGATCATCGCGGCGGTCAAGCGGCTGTTGTGAGTGGCGCCGTCAGCTGCGGGCCTTGGCGGTGGCCTGCCTGTTGGCCTTCTTGATGGCGGTCACCAGCTCCTGCTTGGTCATCTTGGAACGGCCCCGTACGCCCAGCCTGGCGGCCACGCTCTGCAGGTGTTCCTTGCTGGCATTGGCGTCCACGCCCTCGGCCGTCCGGCCGGACCGGTCCGTCGCACCCTTGTCGGAAGGGCCCTTCTCCGACTTCGGCTCCCAGTGGTCGCCGACTTTCTCGAAGGAGTGCTTCAGCGCGGCGAACGCGGTCATATGGGCGCGCCGGCCCTCGCCGTACTGCTCCACGGCGTTGTCATGCGCCTTGATCCAGGTGGTCTGGGCCTTCTTCGGCGAACGCCTGATGGTCGATGGCAGCTCTTCAACGGCTGGCATGCTGCTTCACCTCCTACAGCGGTGGTTCGTTGTAGTGACGGCGGTCCTCGTACACGGTGGTCTTGCGCGTCTCGGGCTCTGTGTAGATGTCGTGGCGGTGCACCGGCTCGTCGATCGGGCCGACCGCCCTGCGGGTGACGCTGATCCTGTATATGCCGAACAGGAGTCCGACCAGCCCGCCGAGCATGAGGATGACCCCTACGACGTTGATGTCGAGGCCGGCGAGATCGAATTCGACGGCCCAGGTGAGGATCGCACCGAGCATGATGAGGATGATGCTTCCGGCGATGGTCATCAGATTTACCTCCTTGACACGAAGGAAACCTCTATCCACATGTCGAAAAACAAACCAGTCGTGGTGATCGGGCTCATGGGTTCGGGCAAGACGACGGCGGGCCGCTTGATCGCCGAGGCGCTCGAGCTGCCCTTCAGCGACAGTGACCCGTTCCTCACGGCCAGGTACGGCGGCACCGCCGCGGAGCTCGCCGCCCGCGACGGGGCAGACGTCCTGCACCGGTACGAGGCGGAGCACGTCCTGCACGAGCTCGTGGGCGAACCCAAGGTGATCGCGGCGGCGGCCAGCACGGTCGAGGACGCCCAGGTGCGCGCGGCGTTGCGGGCGGCGTTCGTGGTCTGGGTGGACGCCGCCGACGAGGTGCTGATCGAGCGGATGCGCTCCAGCGACCATCGCCCCGACTTCGATCCGGCCACCATGCGGGCGCGCCGCGCGCCGTACTTCCGCGAGGTGTCCGACCTGGTCTGCGACGTCGGCGTCATGCGGCCCGAACAGGTGCGGGACGCGGTGCTGCGAGAGCTGGGGACAACCAATGGCCCCCGCGGCGCATCTAAGCATCAGTGATGACGGTGCCCGGCGACCCCGAAAGGCTGGGCGGCTACTGGCTGGCCGCCCGGCTCGGCGCGGGCGGCCGCGGCGTGGTCTACGACGCCTATGACGACGAGGGCCGCAGATACGCGGTCACGGTGCCGCGCGGAGAGGTCGGGCGCCGCTTCGAGCGGGTGACCTGCCGCCATCTGGCCGAGGTGGTCGCCGTCGGGATCGACGGGCGCGTGCCCTATGTCGTGAGCGAATACGTCGACGGCCCCGACCTGCGGCGGGCGGTCGCGCTGCACGGCCCCTACGCGGGCGAGGAGCTGATCGCGCTGGCGGGCGCGCTGGCCGCCGCGCTGCGCGCCCTGCACGCGGCGGGGCTGACGCATCGCGGGCTGAACCCGGAGAGCGTGCTGCTCGCGGCCGGCGGCCCCAAGGTGATCGAGCTGGGTCTGCCGGCCGCGGGGTCGGTGGACGGCACGTACACCTACCTGGCGCCCGAGGTGCTGACGGGACGGGAGGCCGGGGCGGCTGCGGACGTGTTCGCGTGGGGCGCGGTGGTGGTGTTCGCGGCCACCGGCCGCGACCCGTTCCGCGGGGACAGTCCGGGCGGGGTCATGCACCGGCTGCTGGCCGTGGACCCCGACCTGAGCGACCTGCCGGACTCGCTGCGGGGGCTGGTCGGGCGCGCCCTGGCCAAGGATCCCGCCGATCGCCCCAAGGCGGACGAGCTCGACATCGACGTCGTCGCCGCGCTGCGGCCGCCGGACGGGCACGTCGGGCCGCGGTCGCTGGGCGACGTGGCCGAAGCGGCGTACCTGGCGCTCACGCCCGGTCAGCAGGAGGAGGTGCCGGGGCTGCTGCTGCGCCTGATGGACGGCGACACCCCGCACGACGAGGGCGGCGTGCTCGGCCCGCTCATGGCCGCCGGCCTCCTGGTGCGCCGCAGCGTACGCGTGCCGCCGACGGACACCCCCGTCGGCAAGCTCGTGGCCGTCGGCGACGGGCGGGTGGCGCCGGCCAGCGCCGCGCTCTACCGGGCCTGGCCCCGGCTGCGCGGCTGGGTGGCCGACGAGCGCGAGAGCCTGCTGGCGCACCGGCGGATCCGCGAGGCGGCCAGGCGCTGGTCGGAGCACCGGCGCGGCAGGAGCCGCCTCTTCCGCGGCCAGGAGCTGGACACCGCGCTCGGCTGGGCCGCGACCAAGCGCCGCCACCTGCGGCTCAACCAGCTCGAACGCGACTTCATCAACGACAGCGTTGCCCTGTCCAAACAGCGCAGAAGGCTGGTCGTTCCCTCGCTGACGGCGCTGGGCGCGGTGCTGGGCGTCGCGGTGGCCATGACAGTGGTCTCCGTACAGGGGCAGCACGAGCTGCGCGGGCAGCTCGTCGAGGCCAACGCGCGGGCCGTGGCGGCCAGGGCGGAGGCGCTGCGGTCGTCCGATCCGCAGACGGCGATGCGGCTGAGCGTGGCCGCCTGGCGGCTGTCGCCGGTGTTCGAGGCGCGGGCCGCGTTGCAGGCCTCGCTCGTGCAACCGGAGCTGGGAGTGTTCACCGATCCCGCGCCCGACTCGCGGGCCCGCTACCTGGTGCGCGGCGACGAGCTGGTCAAATGGGACGCCGGTGCGGTCACCATGTGGGACGTGGCCGCCGGGCGGCGGCTGGCCTCGTACGCGCTGCCGCCCGGCAACGCGGCGCTGAGCGACGACGGGCGGTATGCGGAGGGCGTCGACGGCCGGCCCTTCGACGTGGCGACGGGGCGGACGCCCGCCGGGGGCGTCTACGCGATCAGCCGCGGCAACACCACCAGGGTCTACCGGGGCGGCGCGGTGCTGTTCGAGGTCGCCGACCGCAGGGTGGCGCTGTCCCGGGACGGGGCCGCGGCGGCGGTGTCCGGGCTGGACGGGCGGGTCGAGCTGTGGGAGCTGGCGGGCCGGACCAGGACGGCGACCTTCGAGGTCCGGCCGCTGATCGGCGCGGACGCGGCGGCACCGGCCCTGGCGTTCAGCCCGGACGGGACGATGCTGGCGGTGGTGGGGCGAGACGGGGTCACGCTCGTGGAGCCCGCGAAGGCGGCGGCCGACACGCTCGCCGCCGACGCCACGGACACCAGGGAGGGCCCGGAGGCCCGTCGTGCCAGGGCGCGCGGGCAGCGTGCTCCGGACGCGGCCGGCGACCGTCGTGGCGGGGCCCGTCGCACTGACCCGTTGGAGCCGCCCGGCGTCCGCCGCGCAGGGGCCGTCGGCACCGAGAAACTGCCGGCGGCCCACGGCATCGCCTCGGCGGACGTCCCCGTCTTCAGCCCCGACGGGCGGCTGCTCGCCCTGCCCGGCGACGGCGAAGTCCGCGTGTGGAACGTGGCCGAGCGGCGGCTCGCCGGCGCGTACCCGCTCAAGGACCCGCAGCCCGGCCTGACGTTCTCAGCGGACGGGCGGGCTTTGCGCTACCTGAGCGGCACGGGCTCGGTCGTCTCGCTCGACGTCGCCGGCCTGCCCGTCCCCTCGGACGACCACCAGGCCGCCGCCTTCTCGGGCGACGGCCGGTACGCGGCCAAGGAGGTCGGGGACGCGATCGAGCTCACCGACACCGTGGAGCACAAGAAGGTCGGCAGGATCGCGGCCGCCGGCGACCTCGCCTTCGACGCGAGCGGCCGCCTGCTCGCCGTCGCCGGCGACCCGGTGACCGTGTGGGAGGTGACCGGCGGCAGGCTGGTGACCTCCGTCGACGCGGGCGGCGACGTGCTGGCCGTGGCGCTCTCCCCCACGGGGGACCTGCTGGCCACCACGCGCGGCCGGACCCTGGAGACGTGGGACGTGCACAAGGGACGGCGGGTCAGGGTCTACGAGGGCGCGGGCGACCTGGCGCTGGCGTTCAGCCCGGACGGCGCGACACTGGCCGCCGGGGCCAACCTGCTCGACCTGCGTACCGGCAAGGTCACCCCGCTCGATCTGCGCAGCGGCACCGCGGCCGAGGCGCCGGTGCCGACCGCGCTGGCCTTCTCCCCCGACGGGCGCACGCTGGCGTTCGGGCTGGACGGCGGCCGGGTGCTGCTGTGGGACGCGCGCGAGCGAAGGCGGCTCGGCACGATCGAGACCGGCACGTCCGCGGTGGACGAGCTGCGTTTCTCCCCCGGCGGCGACCTGCTGGCCATCGACGCCTCCCGCACGTCGCTGTGGGACGTGCGCACGCTGCGCGAGGTGGGCCAGGTCGGGTCGTGGGCCGCCGGGCTGGCCTTCAGCCAGGACGGCACGTGGTTGCGCGGCGTCGCACTGGACGGCAGCGTGCGCGAGAGCCCGGTCGATCCGGCGCTGACGGCTCAGGAGGTGTGCGCCAGGGCGGGCGGGTCGCTGAGCCCGGCGGAGTGGACCCGCCTGATCCCGGAGAGCGGCTATCAGGACGTGTGCTGACCGGCGGCTAGCTGTCCGGGTACGTCCTGAGCACCTTGCCCGCCGGGCTGGCGACCAGATAGCCCGAGCGGTACTTGTCGGAAACATAGACGCGCAGCACCTGGCGCGGCGAGGCGGACAGGCGGTCGGAGTCCACGCGCACGTAGCGGTTGATGGGCTTGGGGACGCCCAGCCTCTTGTCCGCCGTCTTGATCAGCGCGGGGAGAGCGTTCCATTTGTACTTGTCCAGGTCGATCAGCGGGCCGTCGATCTTGTCGCCGGTGCCGGAGGGGGTGACGATGCCGTTGCGGTAGGTGTACCTGTCGTAGAACTCCTTGTCCTCCTTGAGCGGGGCCTCGATGAAGGCGTAGGTCGGATAGACCGCCATGCTGACGATTTTGCTGCCGCCGATGACCGGCTTCAGTTTGGCGATCATGGCCTTCATGCCCGCGGGGGTGAGCAGGTTCTCGGGCTCGGCGGGCGTGCTCGCGCTCGGGGTGCCGGAGACGGTGCTCGGGGTGTCGGGAATGGTGCTCGCGGTGTCGGGGACGGTGCTCGCGTTCGGCGTCAGCACGCTCGGCGAGGGATCGCCGGTCGCGACGGAGGACGTCGCCGGGAGCAGGCGCCACACCAGGACGCCGGCCACCACGACCACCGCGAGGGACACGGCGCCGGCGGCGTTGCGGGCGGCGCGGTTGGAGCGGCGCGAGGGCACGGTTTTGGCCTGCGGGATCGGGGTCGCGCCCCACGGAGGCGGCTGCGAGCCCGGCGGGCCGCCGTACACGGGCGGTTGCGACCCCGGCCGGCCGCCGTACACGGGCGGCTGCGACCCCGGCGAGCCGCCGTACACCGGCGGCTGTGACCCCGGCGGGCCGCCGTACACGGGCGGCATCGGTCCCGATACGGCGGGGCCCGATGCGGCCGGGCCGGGTGGCGGTGGGATCGGTCCAGAGCCGGGGCCGGGCACCGATGCCAGCATGCGGTCCAGGGTCTCGGCGTCGGGACGGGCGCCCGGGTCGCGCCTGAGAAGGGCGGTCAGCACGGGGGCGAGCGGCCCGGCGCGCTCCGGCGGCGGAACGTCCTGGTTGAGCACGGCGGCCAGCGTCGCGAGCGTGGTGCTCCTGCGCATGGGATGCCGTCCCTCCACGGCCACGTACAGCAGCATGCCGAGCGACCACAGGTCGGAGGCGGGGTCGCCTTCGTAACCGTTGATGCGCTCGGGCGCCATGTATTCGGGCGAGCCGATGAACGACCCGGTGGCCGTCAGGCTGGTGGACTCGCGTACCGCCGCGATGCCGAAGTCGGTGAGCACCGACCGGCCGTCCTCGCGCATCAGGACGTTGGCGGGCTTGACGTCGCGATGCTGGATGCCGACGGCGTGCGCGGCACGCAGGGCCGATAAGACCTCGCGGCCCAGCCGGGCCGTCTCCGTCGGCGCCATGGGCCCGCGCTGGAGACGGTCCTGGAGCGAGCCGCCGGAGACGAGCTCCATGACGATCCAGGGGTAACCCTGCTCGCCGGCATCGACGATGTGGTGGATGGTGGCCACGTGCGGGTGGTTGAGCCGGGCGAGGGCGCGGGCCTCGCGCAGCACCCTGGCGCGCAGCTCTCGGGCGCGGGTCGGGTCCTGCTCGTCCATGGAGGGATCCGGCGGGCGCACCTCCTTGAGCGCGACCTCGCGGTGCAGGGCCACGTCCCAGGCGCGCCACACCAGGCCCATGCCGCCGCCACCGAGCCGTTCCATCAGCTCGAAGCGGCCGTCGATCACCCGTTTGTGCATGCAGAGCAGCGTAGGGCCGCGCCGCTCTCCTCGTCATCCACGCGGAGGTGTCCCGTCTTGTGCGGTTGAAGAGGACCGTTCTAAAGTGACCCGGGAAAGCGTTTTCCGTGAGGCTTGGAGCTCGATGTGTTCGCGCTGCCCGAAGAGGACCGCACCCTCAGCCCGTACACCGGCTGGACGCGCCGGCACTGGGAGGCCGTGGCCGACGGGCTGCTGGCGGCGGTGGAGCCGTACCGGTCGGCGGATGGCGCGTCAATCCTGCTGCCGGGCCCGGCGAGCTGGTCGAAATGCGATGGGATGGAGGGGTTCGCCCGGACGTTCCTGATCGCCGCCTTCCGGGTGGCCGGGGGCGGCCCTGCCGCGCTGCTTGAGCCCTACCGGGCCGGGTTCGTCAGCGGGCCCGCGTCCTGGCCGGCGATGGCGGACCGGTTCCAGCCGATGGTGGAGGCCGCGTCGCTGGCGCTGGGACTGCAACTGACCCGCGAGCACCTGTGGGACACCCTGGAGGACGGCGAGCGCGAGCGGCTGGGGGCGTACCTGGCGAGCGTGCTGCGCCACGAGCCGTGCGACAACAACTGGTGGCTCTTTCCGACGACAGTCGGCGCCTTCCTGGCGAGCGCCGGGGTGGAGGAGCAGGCCGCGCACGCCGCGATCGAGCGCGGCCTGGCCACGATCGAGCCCTGGTACGTCGGCGACGGCTGGTACTCCGACGGCCCCAACCGCTCCTTCGACCACTACAACGGCTGGGCGCTGCACTTCTACCCGATCCTCTACGGGCTGCTGTCCGGCGTGCCGCTCCCGGCACACCGCTCGCGGCTGCGCGAGTTCCTCGCCTCGTACGCGCTGATGTTCGGCGCACAGGGAGAGCCGCTCTACCACGGGCGGTCGGTCACCTACCGGTTCGCGGCGGTGGCCTCGCTGATGCTGGGCGCGGTGACCGGCGACACGCCGCTGTCGCCCGGCGCCACCAGGCGGCTGGCCTCCGGGGCGGTGCGCTACTTCCTCGAACGCGGTGCGCTGTCCCCCGAAGGGCTGCTCACGCTGGGCTGGCACGGGCCGCACGAGGCGTCGCTGCAGCCGTACTCGGGGTGGGGGTCGCCGTACTGGGCGGCCAAGGCGTTCGTCGGCCTGCTCGCCCCGCCCGACCACCCGCTGTGGACCGCCACCGAGGAACCCGGCCCTTCAGGGGCGATCGCCCTCGCCGGTCCCGGGTTCGTGGTGCAGAACGCGGGCGGGATCGCCCGCCTGCTCAACCACGGCAGCCAGAAGCACCCTTGGAACCCGCTCTACGACCGGTACGCCTACTCCACCCATACCGGGCCGACCTCGGACGAGCTCCCGGACAACCACTTCGGCCCGGTGCTGGACGACGGCACGGTCACGGCCCGCGGCACCATCGAGCCGCGGGGGGCGGGGCAGGTCGGAGAGCTGCTGTGGGCGGCCTCGGCGAGCGAGGGCGTCGAGAGCGTGAGCGTGGTACGGGGCACGGCCGAGCTCCGCGTGCACCGCGTCGCGCCCGGCACGCGCGTCCGCCAGACCGGCTGGGCCGTGCCGGGCGCCACCGCCGAGGTGCGGTCCGAAGCCATGGCGCCGGTCACGGACGCCGCCCCGCCCGTGAGCGTCGCGCCGTCTGTGTCGCTGGTCTCGCCGGACGCGCCCCGTTCCATCCTGACCGGCCTGTACGGCTACACCACCGCGTCAGCGCGCGAGGCCGCCGAAGGCACGGCGTTCGGCGGCCCGGCCCTGGTGCCGGTGCTCGACGGCGTGGCCGCGGACGGCTGGGCGGTGGCCCTGGCCGTCCTGGGCGACGAGGACACCCCCGCCCCGGCGGTGCGGGCCGGCGACGACCGCGTGACACTCACGTGGCCGGACGGCACCCGCATCACGGTCACCCCGCACGGCCCGGCCGCCTGACGCTGTCATTCCCCCAAGTTGCTCAACCTCCCGATGAGCGCCGTCCGCGAGGCGATGCCGAGCTTGGTGTAGATGTGGCTCAGGTGGTATTCGACCGTCTTGACGCTCAGCACCAGCTTGCGCGCCGCCTGCCGGTTGGTCATCCCCCTGCTGATCAGCACCGCCACGGTGTGCTCCTGCGGCGTCAGCCCCAGCCTGGCGGTGTCCTGCGGACGCAGCGCCGCCCGCCCGCTGGCGGACAGCTCCAGGTCGCACTGCTCCAGGTACGGCAGCGCGCCCAGCCTGGACATCGTGAGCTGGGCGGCTTCGAGCTGCTCCGCGGCGGCCGCCCGGCGCCCCCTGCGACGGAGGAACGTTCCGTACGCGAGCTGGATCCTGGCCTCCTCGAACGGCATGTCGATCTTCGCCGAGTGCTCCAGCGCGAGCTGGTAGCCGGCCTCCGCCTCGACCGGCTCGTGCCGGGCCGCGTGCAGCCCGGCCCTGGCGCGCGCGGCTGCGGCCAGGACGCTGCGGCGCTCCTTGTCCAGGGCCAGCAGCTCGCACGGCACTAGGACCGCCTCTGCCTCCTCCAGCCGGCCGGCGTTGACCAGGGCGTCGGCCAGGACTGTGCGCCAGAGCGCGATGGCGGGCTCGTCGGGCAGGTGCATCCTGGTCAGCGGCATGAGCGCGGTGATCGCCGCCTCGTGGTCGCCCCTGACGGTGGCCGTGAGCGCGTCGGCGCCGGCCGTACTGACCTGGGCCGGGATGTTGTCCGGGTGGCAGGCGGCACGGGCGGCGCGCACGTGGGCGAGCGCCCTGTCCCATTCGCCGCGAGCGGCCGGCACCAGGGCGGCCACCGCGTGGGCGTAGCTCGCCAGCCACACCTGGCCGAAGTCGTCGGCGGTGGACGCGCCGATCTCGGCGTGCGTCGCCGCCTCGTCCCAGCGGCCGAGCCGGTACTCGGCCTGCGCGAGCGCGGTGGCCGCCAGGAGCTGGAACGGTACCGAGCCGGCGGCGCTGACGGTCAGCACGCCGAGCAGGTCCTCGTGCGCGCCGGCCAGGTCGTCGGCCCACAGGCGCAGCATGCCCCTGCCGAGCAGCGCATCGAGCTCCCCCGCCGCGCCCTGTGCCGGGGGCGGCAGCTCGCCGCTCGCCGCCAGCCCCGCCTCGATCTGCCCCGACAACCCCAGTCCCACCAGCCGAGCGAACCGCACCAGCTCCCCACCGCCCGGCACCCGCCCGCCGCCCGAAGACCGCGCGTCGGGCGGGCGTGGAGGGGCGGCGCTTCGGGGCGAGGGGCCGGCGCTGGGCGAGGCGTGGTCGGCCCAGTGGACCGCTTCGGCGCCGGCGCCGCGGAGCAGGGCCGCCAACGCCTGGCGGGCCGCTATCCCCGTGGCGAGTGCCGGGTCGTGTCCGGCGTGGGACCAGGCGTAGCCGAGGTGCCGGCCGGCTTCCTCCAGCCGCCCGGCCACGAGCGCCACCGACCCCAGCGCGTAGTCACGAACCGCCGGATCGGCGCCGGGCGCCACCTGGGCGGCCAGCGCGCCGGCGTCCCCCGGGCGACCGGCGGCCAGCAGCGCTTCCACGGCCTCCGCGATGAGCCGATCGCGCCCGGGTCCCTCCGCCGTGAGCTGGACGGCACGCGTCAGGCAGCCGCACGCGCTCGGCCAGCGCCCGGCCGCCGCCTGCCGCCGCCCGATGCCGGCCACCTCCCGCACCAGCTCCGCGTCCACCTGGTCGGCCGCGGCCAGCCGGTGGTGCAGCCGGTACACGACGTCGTCGGCGAGATCGGCCGCGAGCAGGTGCAGCCGCCGCCGCGTGGCCGGGCCGAGATCGTGGTAGATGGCCGCCTTGACCAGGGGGTTGGGGAAGCCGATCGAGACCCCGGCGCCGGTGCGCCACTCGGCGAGCAGCCCGGCGCCCGCCGCCTGCTCCAGCGCGGGCAGCGGCTCGGCCAGCTCGGCCATGCGGGCCACGAGGTGCAGCGGCGCGGAAGTGCCCAGCACGGCGGCCGCGGCCAGCAGCCGCTGCGCCGCTGTGCCGCACCGGCCGAGCTGATCGAGGACGAGCGCGGTGAGGGCGCGCGGCGCGGGCAGCGGGGCGTCCACGTCGGCCAGGGTCTCGGCGCGTACCTGCTGGAGCAGCGCTCGGGCGTGCAACGGGACGCCCTTGGTGTGCTCGTGCAGCCGCTCGGCGGCCTGGGGCGTCAGGCGTACCGGACCGAGCCGGGCGCTGAGCGCCTGCAGCTCGCGCGCGCTCATCCCGCCGAGCGGCAGCCGGAGCGCGGCGCTGCCGCGCAGCAGCCGGCGCAGCCCCTCGGGCAGCCGGGCATCGTCGCTCTCCCTGATGATCACGATGGCGAGCACCCGGTCGGTACGCAGCCGCCGCAGCGCGAACGTCAGCGCCCGCAGCGACGGCAGGTCCGCCCACCCCGCCCCGTCGATCGCGATGACGACGGGCGCGGTGCGCTGGAGCCGGCCGAGCAGCTCCAGCAGGGCCGCGCCGACCACGAGGGGATCCGGCTGCGCGGCCGCCCCAGGTCCCGGCAGGTGGGCCAGCACCTCGGGTAAGGACTGCGCCTGCGCCGCGAGCTGGCCCAGCACGCCGTACGGCAGCTCGGCCTCCCCTTCCTCGCCGCTCACGTCCAGCACGATCGCGTTCTCGATCGCGGGCAGGAACTCGCCGGCCAGCGCCGTCTTCCCTATTCCCGCCGGCCCCTCCAGCACCACCAGACTCGACCGGCCCTCACAGGCGCGGCCGAGCTGGGCGTGGAGCACCGCCAGCTCGCGGCAGCGACCGACGAAGTGTTCGTCGCGAGAGCGTGCGGTTCCGTTGCGAAGGACGCGGGTTGTCATGGACTCACCCCCTGGACCAACTCATGGTGTGCCTTGGTCCGGCGACCGTCCAGTGCCTGGCTGACCCGAGTCGGGTCCTGTTCTCGTTAGGGTCCTGCCCCGGGGTTATCCCCAGGGCGTTCCCTGATGCTCGCGGCAAGGCGCGTTCATAACGTCCCCGTAGGTGCACAACGTGCCCCCAACGCCAGGAGACCATCATGCCGTCCTACATCGCAGAGGAGCAGCGCGGAACGGAGGCACGGATTCTCAACGTGCTGTTCCCCACGATCCTCCAGGGCCTCCAATTGGCCCACCAGGCAGCAGAGCAATTCGGCGCACCTTCGCAACAGCCGCCGACCGGGCCCGGGATGGAGCACCGGCCCGTGGAGTACCCACCGCGTTTCCCTGAGGCCTACGTCCGGTCGGCGGCCGACCGGTCGTTCATGGACGTCGCCGCCGTACTCATGCCCGTCGTCCAGGCCATCACCCCGCCGCTGGTGGAGCAGTTGCTCTCGTTCGGCCCGCCGAAGTCGGAGACCGACCAGAACGAGGACGAGCGCTTGACGCAGTTCGTGCCGCAGCTCATCGGCACCATCACGCCGATCATGATGCAGGTGCTGCCGGGGCTGCTCCAGACCATGCACGGTGCCCGAGCGGCGCACCCCGTACGCGTCACCGACAGGGAGCTCAACCAGCGCTACTTCGGTCCCATCCTGCAGGCGGCGCTGCCCGCGATCATCTCTTCGCTGCCTGAGCTGCTCGCCATCGTGCACGGCGACCATCGCTCGCCCGTCCACTACGAGCCGATGCCCGGGCGCGGCCTGCTGCAGCTCATCAGGATCAGCAGGAACGACCTCGTCAACGCGCACCGGCTGCGCGACGGCGACGTAGTCTACCTGACCGAGACCCCCGCGCCGCCCGGCACCACGGAGGTGCGCGTCAGCATGGCGCCGCACGGCCTGTGGTGGAAGGGCGTCCAGGTCACCGACGACAGCGGCCGGCAGATCTGCTTCGTCGAGACCGGCGGCGAGACGTTCGCGAGCTTCGACTCCAGGTCGGTGCAGACCGGTGGCGGCATCGTGCTGTGGAAGGCCAAGATGTTCGGCGTCCACACCCCGATGTACATCCTCCCGACCGGCGATCTGTCGCCGGATGCCAAGTGCTTCACCTTCCACTGGGCCGCGGACTGATGGCCGGGCCCACGCTGCGACTCGGCAGCAGAGGAGAAGAGGTCAGGCGGCTGCAGGAGCTGCTGCGCGCCCGCGGCTACCGCCTGCGGGCCGACGGGTACTTCGGCGCCTCCACGTACGGAGCCCTGCTCAACCTCCAGCAACGCGAGGGCCTGCCCGCCGACGGCGTGGCGGACCCCGGCACGTGGCGGGCGCTCGGGGAGATCTCGCAGCCGGCCACCCTGACCGCCGATCAACGCCCGGCCGAGCAGGCCGAGTGGAACTTCATGGTCTACATGGCCGGCAACAACAACCTGTCCGACGCCGCGGGACGCGACCTGGAGGAGCTGCGCGCCGTACCCGCCCACAACGGGGTACGGATCACCGCGTTCGTCAAGCAGCAGAACGCCGGCGGCCGGGCCAAATACCTGGAGATCACCCCCGGCGGCGCCCCCGACCTGGTCGAGGAGCTGCCGCCCACGGACTCCGGCGACCCGCGCACGCTGCTGCGGTTCGTCCGCTGGGCCGCCGGGCGGGCCCCGGCCAGGCGGTACGCGCTGGTGATCTGGAACCACGGCGGCGGCTGGACCCCCGACGACCTCGACCAGCTCTACACCCAGGTCAGGGGCCGCCGGGTCAGGCGCGACGTCGAGACCGGGTACGTCCGCCGCACCGCCCGCATGGCCATGGCCGAAGAACCGGCGTTCTCCGAGCTGGCCAGACTCACGGAGACCCCGGCGATCACCAAGGCGGTGTTCACGAAGTCGCTGGAAGAGGTGCTGAAACTGCCCAGCGCGCAGGAGCGCGCCATCGCCACCGACGACGGCACGCTGCACTCGCTGGACACCATCGAGCTGCGCAACGTCATGAAGCAGGTTCACGAGGACCTCGGCAGGCCGATCGACCTGGTGGGCATGGACGCCTGCCTCATGAGCAACCTCGAGGTCTGCTACGAGATCCGCGAGCACGTCGGCATCGTGGTGGGCTCCGAGGAACTGGAGCCGAACGAGGGCTGGCCGTACACCGAGATCGTCTCCGCCATGGCCGCCGAGCCCGGCATGGACGCCAGGGAGCTCGGGCGGATCATCGTCGAGGAGTACGTCAAGTCCTACCGCGGCTCCCAGCAGACCGTCACGCAGTGCGCGGTCGACGCGACGCGGATCGAGGAGTTCATGCGGGAGTTCGAGTCGCTCGCCGGCGGCCTGCGGCAGCAGGTGCACGCCAACCGGTCGGTCGTGGACAGCGTCCAGTCGGTGGCCACCCGCTTCCACTTCGACCGCTCGCTGGTCGACCTGCGCACGCTCTGCCTGGCGCTGGTCGCCGACTCGCGTACGGATCCGACGCTGGCCTCGGTGGCCGACAAGCTGCTGGCCATCCACAGCCCGGGCGGATTCGTGATCCAGGAGGGCCATCTGGGCCAGAAGGTGGAGGGGTGCGGCGGTCTGAGCGCGTATTTCCCGATGGAGCGGACGATCTCCCGCTACTACGCGGATCTCCAGCTCGCCCAGCACACCGCGTGGGACGAGTTCCTCAGAGAGTACGCGGACGCCCGTACCATCCGGCGTTAAGAGACCACGAGCCGGCGATCCGCCGGTGACCTTGGGGCTATTGCGGCCCGGGACCGGCCGCAATAGCCCCTACCTTTGGAGCCATGGATCCCCTCATCAGCCGCCGGGCGCTCAACCGGGCCACGCTCGACCGGCAGTTCCTGCTGCGCCGCACCGACCAGGGCGTCGCGGACGTCGTGGAGCACCTCGGCGGGTTGCAGGCGCAGACCCCGCACACCTGGTACACCGGCCTGTGGAGCCGTATCGCGGGCTTCAAGCCCGCCGACGCCGCCGATCTGCTGTTGTCGCGCGCGCTGGTCCGGATCGCGTTGCAGCGCTCCACCATCCACCTCGTCACCGCCCGCGACTGCCTGGCCATGCGGCCGCTGCTGCAGGTCGTCACCGAGCGCATGACCAGGACGACGTACGGCAAGCGGCTGGCGGGGGTGGACCTGGACGAGCTGGCGGCGGCCGGGCGGGAGCTGGTGGAGGCGCGGCCGATGACGTTCGCCGAGCTGGGGCGGGAGCTGGCCGAACGGTGGCCGTCGAACGACCCGCACGCGCTCGGCCAGGGCGTTCGGTGGCTGGTGCCGCTGGTCCAGGTGCCGCCGCGCGGGGTGTGGGGCAAGAGCGGGCCGATCGCGCACACGAGTGCGGAGTCCTGGCTGGGCTTCGAGGCGCCCCCGATGACGACCGCCGAGCTGGTGCGACGCTATCTGGCGGCGTTCGGGCCCGCGTCGGTGCAGGACGTGCAGACGTGGTCGGGACTGACGCGGCTGGGCGAGGTGGTGGAGTCGCTGGACCTGGTGCGGTTCAGGGACGAGGCGGGGCGGACGCTGTACGACCTGCCGGACGCCGTACGGCCCGACGCGGACGTGCCGGCTCCGGTGCGGCTGATGTACGACTTCGACAACCTGTTCCTGTCGCACGCCGACCGGTCCAGGGTCATCAGCGAGACCGGGGCGGCCGCGCTGCGGGGCTTCATGGGCACCAACGTGGTGCCACGCGCCATCCTGGTGGACGGGTTCACTGCCGGGGACTGGACGGTCACCCGGGCCAAGGGCGTCTCAACGCTCAACATCCACCGGTGGGCGCCGATCCGGGTCCTGGAGGAGGTGGAGGCGGAAGGGCTGCGGCTGCTGGAATTCCTGGCGCCGGACGACAAGCACGAAATCTCCGTCCTCGACGGCCCCTCCAAGCCCTGACAGCAGGGGGTGATGGATGACGGATCCTGACGTGCAAAGGCCTCAGGGAATGTCAGTGAGCAGTCGTACGGTTACGGTATGTCATACACCCCCTCCTACTGGGAGTAATCCCCTGACTTCTGTGGCGCCGCCACCGGGCGGGCCGACGAGTTCGACCGGTTATTTCAGTCCTTGACCGCCCCACCGAGTCCTGACATCAGCCGCCGCTGCACCGCCACGAAGAAGATCAGGACTGGGATCGTCATCAGCGTCGAGGCCGCCATGATCCCGCCCCAGTCGTTCTCGTCCGGCTTGAAGAAGACGAGCAGCGCCGCGGGCAGGGTCTGGTTGTCCTTGGCCGAGATGATGAAGGTCCTGGCGAAGATGAAGTCGTTCCAGGCCGTGATGAAGGAGAACACGCTGGTCGCCACGAGCCCGGGGGCGACCAGCGGGAACACGATGCGCCACAGCACGGTCGCGCGCCCGGCTCCGTCGATCATGGCCGCCTCTTCCAGCGCCTCGGGCACGGCGGCGACGAATCCGCGCATCATCCAGATCGCGAACGGCAGCGTGAACGCCAGCTGCACCAGCACCAGCGAGGCCAGCGTGTTGAGCAGCCCGAGGTCCCTGACGACGAAGAACAGCGGGATGGTCAGAGCTTCGACGGGGACCATCTGCGCGATCAGGAACATGATCAGCACGGTGGTCCTGAGCCGGAAGGCGAACCTGGTCACGGCCACGGCGGCGAGGAAGGCGACCCCGGCCGAGAGCACGACCACGGAGAGCGCCACGCCCGCGCTGTTGAGCAGGTAGCGGCCGAAGCCCTCGCCGGTCAGCACCCGGACGAAGTTGTCCAGGGTCGGGTGCAGGGTCCACGGTTCGACGTCGAGCGACTGGATCTCGCCGTCGGGCTTGAGCGCCGACAGCACCATCCAGTAGAGCGGGAACGCGGTGACGAAGGCGACGACCAGCGCCACGGCGTTGGGCAGGAGGCGGTTACTCAAAGTCGCTCCCCACTGCGATAGAGCGCACGGATGTAGAGCAGGGTGACGGCGAGCAGGATGAGCGTCATGACGACGGCGATGGCCGAGCCGAGACCGTATTCGGAGGAGCCGAAGGCCGTCTGGTACGCGTACACGTTCAGCACGGTGTTCTGACCGGCGACGCCTCCGCCGTTGGTCATGACGTAGATCTGCGTGAACACCTTGAAGTCCCAGATGACCGACTGGATGACGACGATGGTGATCAGGGGGCGCAGCATCGGCACGATGATCTTCCAGAACGTGCCCCACGCGGAGGCCCCGTCGAGCGCCGCAGCCTCCAGCACGGAGACCGGGATGGCCTGGATGCCCGCGTAGAGCGTCACCATCACCAGCGGGAACGAGTGCCACACGATGGTCGCGCCGACCACCCCGAACGTGATCCATCGGTCGTAGAACCAGTTGAAGCCGTCGAGCCCGAGCACCTGGTTGACCAGCCCGAGGTCGGCGTCGAACAGGAACATCCACACGGTCGAGCCGGTCATCGCGGGCGCCGCCCACGCCCCCAGCGCGGCCAGTGACAGCGCCATTCTCGGCACCGGGCCCACTCTGGTCAGCAGCACCGCCAGCGCCGCACCGACGGCCAGGGTGGACACCACGAGCGCCACCGCGAAACCCACGGTCTGCGCCAGCACCTCCCAGAACCGGGTGTCGCCGAGCAGCGCCGCGTAGTTGCCGAAGCCGACGAACGTGCTCGGCTGCCCGCCGCTGACCTGGGCCTGCCGGTAGTCGAAGACCGACAGCAGGCCCAGCATGTACACCGGGTAGCCGAACATGGGCACGAGCACGGCCGCCGCGGGCAGCAGGTAGAGCCAGGGCCGAGCCCGCCCGCGCCGTGCCCGTTCCCGCACGTGACGCCCGGTCAGAGCCACCGCCGTCACGACTGCCCGAAGGCCGCCTTGACGGCCGTGGCCGCCTCGGTGGTGGCCTCGTCCACGGTGGCCTGGCCGGTGGCGATCTTCTGCAGCATCGTGGGGATGACCTTGCCGTTGTCGATCTTCACCCAGGCGGGGTCGATGGGCACGAACTTGGTGCCCTTGGCGACCGTGTCCAGGAACGGCTTGAGGAAGGCGTCCTTGGCCGCGATCTCCTCACGCGCCGCGGTCAGCGTCGGCAGGTTGCCCATGGCCTCGTACATCTTGATCTGGTACGCCTTGCTCCCGAGCAGCTTGACGAAGTCCACGGCGAGTGTCCGATGCTGGACGTTCTTCATGACGCCCAGGTTGTTGCCCCCGGCGAAGGCCGGCGCGATCGAGCCCTTGGCGGAGCCGGGCAGCGGCACCACCGCGTACTTGCCGGCCGCCGCGCCCGCGTCCATCGCCGAGCGGTTGAAGTTGCCCCCGATGCCCATCGCGGCCTTGCCGCCGGCGAACAGCTCGACCGTCTTGCCGCCGGTGAGCGACACGCACGCCTGCGGCGGGCAGATCTCGTCCGTCAGCAGGTCCGTGTACGCCTTCACGCCCTTGCGCGACTCGGCCGAGTCCAGCGAGGTGATGTCGCCGCCGGCGTCCCAGACGAAGGGCAGGGCGCCGAAGGTGTTCTCGCCGCCGACGGCCATGCCGTACAGGTCGGGCTTCTTCTTGCGGATCGTGCGGGCGGTCTCCGTCAGCTCGCCGATCGACGTGGGCGGCTTGAGACCGAGTTCGTCGAAGACGTCGGTGCGGTAGTAGAGGGCGCGGACGCCGATGAACCACGGCAGGCCGTACTGTTTGCCGTCCACGGCCGCCGACTGGAGGAGCTCGGGCGTCATGTCCTGGCCCTTGAGGTCGGCCGTGAGGTCGGCGAAGCCGCCGGCGGCGGCGTACTCGGCGAGATCGGTGTTGCCGTATTCGGCGACGTCCGGCGAGCTGGCCGGGTCGTTGAAGGCGCCCTTGAACTTCTCGTGCCGGGCCGGCGTGGTCGGGACGTAGCTCACCTCGACCTTCACCTCGGCGTGGGCGGCGGTGAACTCCTTGATCGCCTCATTGATGACCTTGTCCTTCGGGGCGCGGTTGGGCTCGTCGAAGAGCCACACGCGAAGCGTCCCGGTCTTCTCGTCGGCGCCGCCTCCGGCCGGGGCGGTCGAGGGAGCGCATGCGGTCAGCGCGATCAGCGCGGTTCCGGCCGCGCCAAAGTAAAGAAACTTCACAGTAAACCTCCTGGTCGCAGACACTAGGAATCCGCGCAGGAGCCGGGAAGGTTCGTAATTGCTTGTTGTGCAATGCAAAACTCCGTGTTGCATGTGCGTTTCAGGAGGTATGTTGGCACTCGTGCCCGAACGCAACCAGTCCTCCTCGCTCAGACGGGCGCTGGCCGTGCTCGACCACGTCCGCGAGCACACGGGCCTGTCGCTGACGCAGCTGGCCGAGGCGCTGGAGCTGTCCAAGAGCACGGTGCTGCGGCTGAGCGTGCCGCTCATCGAGGCCAGACTCCTCGAACGCGACCGCAAGACAGGGGCGTACCGGCTGGGCCACGGCACGCTCCGGCTCGGCCAGGCATACCTGGCCACGCTCGACCTGCGCGCGGTGGCGGCCGAGGAGTCACACCGGCTGATGAGCGAGGTCCGCGAGACCGTGCATCTGGTCGTGTACGACCCGCCGCACGTCGTCTACATCGACAAGGTGGAGAACTCGGCCAACGTCCGCATGGCCTCGCGCATCGGCAGCCGGGGCCCGGTCCACGCCACCGCGGTCGGCAAGGCCATCCTGGCCTGGCAACCGGACGAGGCGATCGCCGAGCTGGTGCTCGAACCGAGGACCAAGCACACGATCACCGACCCAGAGCGGCTGCGCGCCGAGCTGGCGGCGATCAGGCGCCGCGGCTACGCGGTGGACGACCGGGAGAACGAACCCGAGGTGCGCTGTGTCGCCGCACCGATCTTCAACCACAATGACGCGGTCTCCGCGGCCATCTCCGTCTCCGGGCTCACCTCGCGGATCACCGCCGCGCGCGTGCGCGAGCTGGGGCCGGTGGTGGCCGGGGCGGCGGCGCGGATCTCGAGAAAGCTGGGTAGCCCGAACCGATGACCGATCTGGTGACCTTCGGTGAGACCATGGCCCTGTTCGCCGCCCGCCGCACCGGGCCGCTGCGCTTCGCCCGCGACTTCGACCTGGGCCTGGGCGGCGCCGAGTCCAACGTCGCGATCGGCGTGGCCCGGCTCGGCCACAGCGCGACGTGGGTGGGCAGGGTGGGAGCCGACGAGTTCGGCGACCTGATCCGCTCGACCCTCGCCGGGGAAGGCGTGGACGTGCGCGCCATCCCCGACCCCGACGCGCCCACCGGGCTGATGATCAAGGGCAGGCGCACCGCCGACCTCATCGACGTGCGCTATTACCGCAAGGACAGCGCGGGCTCCCGGTTGTCGGCCGCCGACCTCGACCCGGAGCTCATCGGGTCGGCCCGGGTGCTGCACGTCTCCGCGATCACACCCGCGCTGTCGGACTCGGCGCGCGACGCCGTACGGCACGCGATCGCCACGGCGCGGGCCGCCGGGGTGCTCGTCTCACTCGACGTCAACTACCGCAGGGCGCTGTGGACGCCCGAGGAGGCGGGGGCATGGCTGCGCAAGACGGTGGGCGACGTGGACGTGCTGTTCGCGACCGAGGCGGAGGGCCGGCTGATAGCCGACGCGGCGGGCCCGGTCGAGCTGGCCCACGCGCTGGCGGCCCGCGGGCCCCGGCACGTGCTGGTCAAGCTCGGCGCGCAGGGCGCCCTGGAGCTGTCCGAAGGCGAGGTACGGCGGGCGGAGCCGTACCGGGTGACCGAGGTGGACTCCGTGGGGGCCGGGGACGCCTTCGCGGCCGGGTGGCTGGCGGACTGGCTGGCCGCGGCGGAGCCCGAGGAGCGGCTCAGCACGGCGTGCGCGGCGGGGGCGTTCGCGGTGACCTCGCAGGGCGACTGGGAGAGCCTGCCCCGGCGCGCCGACCTGAGCCTGTTGCGCCGGCCCGCCGACGGCGTGAGCAGGTGATCAGGCGGTTTTCAGCAGCTTGGCGGCGCAACCCGAAGGACCACCGCCCGTAACCGGCTTTACGCCCAAAGAGCGCCGTACGTCACCCGTAATGTCATAACCTGCCGGGGTGCTCGATCAACTTCTCGACGAACTCTTCCAAGCCGCGGAGGATCGGGACCCCGCGCGCTTCTTCGACGTCCTGCCCCGGCTCTACGCCGCCGCCCAAGCCGCCGAGCAGCCGGCGCTGTCGGCCGCGCTGACGCGGCTCGGGGATCTGTTCGAGCGGGTACCACCGCTGATCGGCGCGCGCCTGGGCGTGCTCTGCGGCGCGCTGGCCGAGCGCGGCGCCGATCCGGCGCCGGTGACCGAGCCGCTGGTGACCGGGCTGGGCGACTGCCTGGAACTGGCCGGCAGGTTCGCCGCGACCTGGCGGACGGCCACCGGCGAGGAGCCGCCCGAGCCCGTGGACGACGACCACGACTGGGCCCCGGTGATCGACCGCCTCACGAGCGCGGCTCTCACCCGCGAGCAGGCGGTCGCGCTGACCGAGGCGTGGACGTGCGCGTACCTGCGGGCCCTGCCCGTCATGTCGATCCTGCAGCTGTCGCCGCGGGTCAGGACCGCACTGCCGGGCCGCGAGCGGCTGATCGCGGCTCTCGGGTCGGTGCTGGACGAGCGCGCGGACCTGGAGTTCCTCGCGGGCCTGCTGCGGGTGCTCGACGACGAGCGGCTGATCGTGCTGCACCGGCCGACCGGGCGCGGCTACGAGGTCGTGATCGGCGGGATCGGCGACAACTTCCAGCTCCACACGCTGCTGGCCGACGCGCTGAGCGGCCCGGACGCCGACGGGCTGCTCGACGGCGTGCGCCCCGACCCGAGCTGGGTCCTGGCCGCCACGGAAGGGCAGGTGGACAGGGATGCCGCGCCGGTGCGTGGGCAGTTCAACCTTGTGGACGCGAACGGCAAGTGGATCTGGAACGAAGGCCGCCCGGCCGACATCCCACGCCTGGACGGGGTACGCGTCGTCGTCCTCGATCCGCCGCCGTACGAGCGGTCGTGGACCCCGGGCCGGATCTATCCGATGATGCGGCCCGCCATCCGCGTGCGCCGGATCCTGCCGGCGGACGAGGCCGCGGCGTGGCTGGCCAAGGTCGCGCCGGTAGCCGGCCTGGGGGCCTGACCTTTACCTCCGCGCCTCACAGGAGGAGGCTCGGAAGTGTGAGGAGGTCGTCATGGACTACAAACAGTGGAACATACAGATCTGGATCAGTGAGGACGACGACGACGCCCTGACCACGGCAACAGCGGTGCTGTTCACCGCGGACGGCAAGCGGCACGAGAGCGTGGGGCACGCCCGCCGCAACCCGAGCGACCGGCCCGTGCCGGGGATCGGGGACGAGCTGGCCGCCGGGCGGGCGCTGTCCAATCTGGCGGCGAAGCTGATCGAGGACGGCGCGAAGGACGTCGCCCATCTGGCCAGCCCCGCCTGACAGGCCGGGTCCGGGATCAGAGCAGCCCGGCGGACGCCAGGAGCTTGCCGATCCGGCCGATCTCGTCGTCGTTCAGGGGGATCTGCGGGAGCGCGGTGATCGGGCAGTCGATGACACCGCGCAGGTGCAGTGCGGCCTTGAACGCTCCGAGGCCCGATGAGCTGCCGCCCATGCGCGTGCCACCGACCCGGACGATGTCGAACAGCCTGACCAGGCGCTCCTGCTCCGCCCTCGCCGCCTCCCAGTCGCCGCGGGAGGCGCAGCGGTAGAGCTCGGCGTAGCCGTGCGGGTCCACGTTGCCCAGCCCGGGGACCACGCCGTCGGCGCCCATCCAGAGCGCCGAGTCCACGGTCACCTCGGACCCGGTCAGCACGCTGAACGGCGCCTCGCGCCCCAGGATGACCTGCCGCAGGCCGCCGTCGTCGCCGCTGGAGTCCTTGACTCCGGCCAGCACGCCCTCGGCGGCCAGCCCGAGCAGCAGGTCGGCGTCCAGTTTGAGGTGCACGGAAACCGGCAGGTCGTAGGCGTAGACCGGGAGTCCGCCGCGGGCGGCGATGGCGCGGAAGTGCGTACGGATCTCGTCCGGGTGCGTGCGCGTGTAGAACGGCGCGGTCGCCACCAGCCCGGCCGCGCCGGCCTCGACCGCGGTCCGCGCGTGCTCGAGCACCCGCGGCGTGGTCATGTCGATCACCCCGGCCAGCACCGGCACCTGCCCGCCCACGTGCCCGACCACGGTGTCCAGCACCACCCGCCGCTGCGCGTCCGTCAGGTACGCCACCTCCGACGACGATCCGAGCACGAACAGCGCGTCCACCCCGCCCGCCAGCAGATGATCCACCAGCCGGGTGAGAGAGGCCGCGTCCACCTCGTAGTCGGGGGTCATCGGGGTGCAAACCGGGGGGATGACACCGGTCAAAGTCATGCGCGCTCCTGGATCAGCTCTACATCGGTCGCTCCCGCCGCCACCGGGTGGTGGCAGTGGAAGAGGTGGTCCTCGACGGTGTCCGCGGCGGGCATCTCCGCGGCGCAAACGTGGTCTGCCCGCCAGCACCGGGTGCGGAACGGGCAGCCGCTCGGCGGCCTGGTGGCCGAGGGCACCGCGCCCACGAGCGGGATGGGGTTGATGGGCGAGATCAGGCCGGGGGTCGCCGAGAACAGCGCCCGCGTGTACGGGTGCCGCGCCCCCAGCGGCACGGCCTGCGCCGGCGCCTGTTCGACGATCCGGCCGAGGTACATGGTGACCACGCGGTCGCTCATCCTTCGCACCGTCTGGATGTCGTGCGAGACGAACACCAGCGCGAGCCCGAGCCGTTCCTTCAGGTCGAGCAGCAGGTTGAGGATCTGCGCGCGGACCGACACATCGAGGGCGCTGGTGGGCTCGTCGGCGATGAGCAGGTCGGGTTCGAGCGCGAGCGCCCTGGCCACGGCCACCCGTTGGCGCTGCCCGCCGGACAACTGGCCGGGCAGCGCGTCGGCGGCGCTCGGCGGCAGGCCGACGAGATCGAGCAGTTCGCGTACGCGGGCGTCGCGCTCGGCCGGGGTGCCGCGCCGGTGCACGTTGAGCGGGTCGCGCAGCACCTGCCTGACGGGCAGGCGCCGGTTGAGCGCCGTGGACGGGTCCTGGAAGACCATCCCGACGCTCGAACCGATCAGCGCCCGCCGCTCGGGCTCCTTGATCGCCCACAGGTCCTGGCCGCGGAAGACCACCGTGCCCGAGGTCGGCCGCTGCAGCCCCACCAGCACCTTGGCCAGCGTGGACTTGCCGCAGCCCGACTCGCCCACGACGCCGACGGTCTCGCCGGGCTCGATGGTGAGATCGGCGGCGGTCAGCGCGTAGACGCGGTCACGCGAGAACACCCCGCCCGAACGGCCCTTGTGCACCACGTGCACGTCCTTCAGCTCAAGCACGCCGCTCGCTCCCCGCTGTCTCATGGGCCGCGTCCGCTCCCGCTTCACGGGTCTTGGCTCCCTCTCCCCCTTCATGGGTCGAGTCCGCCTTCGCTCCCTCTCCCGTGGCCGGATGGTGGCAGGCCACCAGATGAGTGACGTCGCCTTCCAGCACCGGAGTCTCGGTACGGCACACGTCCGTGGCCATCGGGCACCGGTCGGCGAAGCGGCAGCCGGGCGGGAAGTCGGCCGGGGCCGGCACCACGCCGGGGATCTGGGTGAGCCGCTCGGCCCCCGACTCCAGGGACAGCACCGAGCCGAGCAGGCCGCGGGCGTAGTGGTGGGCGGGTGCGCCGACCAGGGTCGCGGTGGCGCCGGTCTCGACGATCTGGCCGCCGTACATGACGACCACGCGGTCGGTGACGTCGGCGACCAGCGCGAGGTCGTGCGAAACGAGGATCAGCGCGAATCCGAGCTCTTCGCGCAGCCGCAGCAGCAGCTCGATCACCTGTGCCTGGACGGTCACGTCGAGCGCGGTGGTGGGCTCGTCGGCGACGATCAGCTTCGGCTCGCGCGACAGCGCCATGGCGATCAGCACCCGCTGCCGCTGCCCGCCCGACAGCTCGTGCGGGTAGGCCGACAGGGTGCGGCGCGCGTCGAGGCCCACCAGTTCCAGCAGCTCGGCCGGGGTACGCCGGCCGCCGCGCCGGGTGAGCTGCTTGAGCTGGGCCTTGATGGTCATGGCCGGGTTCAGCGAGGACAGCGCGTCCTGGTAGATCATCGCCATCTCGTGACCGAGCAGCCGGCGGCGGGCGCCGCGCGACAGGGCGAGCAGCTCGCGCTGGTCGAAGCGGACGTGCCCGCTGACGCGGGCGTCGCGGGGCTGCAGGCCCATGATGGTCAGCGCGGTCAGCGACTTGCCGCAGCCGGACTCGCCGACCAGGCCGAGCACCTCTCCAGGGCGTACCTCGAAGCCGATGCCGTCGACGATGTCCACGCCCTCGGTGAACCCGATGCGCAACCGCTCCACCGCCAGGATCGGCGGGCCCTGCGGGAGCGGGCGGGCGCGTTCGGCCAGCCGGCGCGCGGCCTCGGCCAGCCCCGGCAGTTCTACGATCTTGCCGGAGCCCGGCTGGGCCCGCTCGAACGCGTCCTCCTCCCTTTTCACCGGGGCCTTGCGGGCGGCGGGCGCGGCCCAGGCGTCGGAGACGCCCTCCGACAGGATGTTCAGCGCCAGCACGGTGATCAGGATCAGCAGGCCGGGGAAGACCGTGGCCCACCAGCCGCCGAGCAGGACCATGTTCTTGCCGTCGGCGATGACGCTGCCCCAGGAGGGGTTCGGGGGGCGTACGCCGGCGCCGATGAACGACAGCGACGCCTCGAACACGATCGCGTCGGCCACCATCACCGTGCAGAACACCAGCACCGGTGCCGCGCAGTTGATCGCGACATGCTTGATGAGGATGTGCGGCGTGCGGGCACCGATGATCCGCTCGGCGGCCACGTAGTCCTCGCCGTACTGGGCGAGCACGTTGGCCCGCACGACCCGGGCCACGGACGGCATGTAGAGGAAGGCCATGGCCATGACCAGCACCGGGATGCTGCCGCCGAACACCGCCACCAGCACGGCCGCCAGCGCGATGCCGGGGAAGGCCATGACCACGTCGAGCAGGCGCATGATGGTCTCGTCCACGGCGCGCCGCGAGGTGGCCGCGACCGCGCCGACGATCGCCCCGGCCACCAGGGCGAGCCCGGTCGCGCCGAGGCCGATGATCAGGGACCAGCGGGCGCCGTACAGGAGCCTGGAGAGGATGTCGCGGTTGGCGCTGTCCAGGCCCATCCAGTGCGCGGCGGACGGGCCGCCGCCGGCGGCCTCCTGGAAGTACGGCGAGTGCGGCGCGATCCACGGCGCGAGCAGTGCGGCCAGCACGACGACGGCGACGATGCCGACCGCCACCCACGACAAGGGCTTCAGCCTGCGGAACCGCATGCCCGGCCGGGCCAGGCGCTCCGTCAGTCCACGTCTCATGCGGCACTCCTGAGGCGGGGGTTGACCAACAGGTAGAGAACGTCCACGACCAGGTTGACGACCATGAAGCCGACCGCGATGGTGAGCACCACGCCCTGGACGACGGCCGGATCGCCGTCGCGCACCGCGTTGATCATGAGCTGACCCATGCCGGGCAGGCCGTAGATGGTCTCGATGACCACGGTGCCGCCGATCAGGTAGCCGATACGCAGGCCGAGCACGGTCAGCGGGGTGATCAGGGCGTTGCGCAGCACGTTGCGGCCGATCACGACGATCGGCGGCAGGCCGCTGCCGATCGCGGTACGCACGTAGTCCCGGTCCAGCTCCTCCACCATGGAGGTGCGGATGATGCGGGTGAGCTGCGCCGCGATCGGCAGCGACAGCGACAGAGCGGGCAGCGTCATCGACTGCAGCCAGCCGGTGGTCGAGTCCGCCGGGTTGATGTAGCCGCCCGTCGGGAACAGGCCCTCGCCGACGGCCAGATACTGGATCATCAGCAGCGCCAGCCAGAACGGCGGCGCCGCCACCCCGATCAGCGACACCACGCGGATCACCTCGTCGGGCCAGCGGTCGCGGAACAGCGCCGCCGTCACGCCGAACACCAGCGCCAGCACGACCGCCACGGCCAGACCGAGGAACGTGAGCTGCAGCGTCAGCGGCAGCGCGGTCGTCACGGACTCCAGCACCGGCTTCTTGGTGAGCACGCTGGTGCCCATGTCGCCCTGCGCCAGATCGGCCACGAAACGGACGTAGCGGATCGGCATCGGGTCCAGCAGGCCGTTCTCGAGCTGGAACTGGTGGATCTGCTCGGGGGTCGGGTTCGCGCCCTGGAAGTAGGCGTACTCGGGTTTGCTGTTGGAGAAGCGCATCACGATGAAGACGAACGCGACCACCCCGAGCAGCACGGGGATCAGGATGAGGAGCCGCCGCAGCAGCATCCTGGCGACGAACGTCATGTCCTCTTGGCCTGCAGCAGGTTGATGCCGGGGTACGGCTGGGCGCGGATGCCGGACAGCTTCTTCGGTTCCCAGGCAGTCATCAGCTCGTTGTGCACGACCGGGTAGAGCACGGCCAGCTCGGCCACCAGATCCAGATATTTGTGGATCAGCTCGGATCTCTTGGCCTTGTCCGTTTCCTTGCTGGCCTCGTCCATCATCGCGAACAGCTTCTTGGCGTCGTCGCTGCCGTCGAAGTGGCTGTACTTCATCCACAGGCCGCCGGGCACGTAGTTGTAGTGCAGGATCAGGTCGGCGTCCATGCCGAACTGGTTGGGGTTCGAGGCCGCGGCGACCACCTGGTAGTCCTGGAACTGGTCCATCTTGGTGAACAACGCGGCCGTGTCCTGCGGCTCCAGCGTGGTCTTGACGCCGATGGCCTCCCAGGAGGCGGCGATGGTGGGCAGGCAGTCGGCGATCCAGCTCACGTTGACGGCCATGAGGTTGATCGTCAGGTTGCTCACGCCCGCCTCTTTGAGCAGGGCCTTGGCCTTCTCCGGGTCGTAGTCGTAGACGACCGAGGCCCGCTTGTGGTCGGGGTGGCCCTCGTTGAGGAAGGAACTGGAGGCCGTGCCGTGGCCCTTGAGCGCCACGTCGATCATCTTCTGCTTGTCGATCGCGTAGTGCAGCGCCTGGCGCACCCGTACGTCGCCGAACGGCTTCGCGCCCGTGTTGAACATCAGGAACATGTGGTTCATGCCCTTGCCGCCCTCGACCGTCAGGCCCTGCTGCTTGAGCTGCTCGACGTTCGCGTACGGGATGTTGTCGGCGATCTGCGCCTCGGCCGAGCCGCCGGAGATCTTGGCGACGCGGGCCGCGGCGTCCACGATGGTCAGCCAGTTCATCTTCTTGACCGTGGCCGGGCGCGGGCCGTTGTAGCCGTCGAACGCCTCGAAGGAGGTGTTGGACTTGGGGTTGTGCTGGACCATCTTGTACGGTCCCGAGCCCACCGTCTTGCCGCTCTTGGCCTGGTCCCACGCCCCCGCCTGGCTGAACACGTGCTTCGGCATGATCTTCGCGATCGTCAGCCGGGGCGCGGCGTCCGGGAACGGGAACTTGAAGACTAACTCGACGGTCCTGTCGTCGATCTTCTTCACCTCCTGCAGCCAGGACTTGAAGAAGTTGCCGACCAGCACGTTCGCCTCGGGGTCGAGGACGCGCTCGTAGGTGAAGATCACATCGTCGGCGGTGACCGGCTGCCCGTCGTGCCACTTGGCGCCCTCGCGCAGCGTGAACTTCCACGAGGTGGCGTTCAGGTCGGTGGGCAGCGCCGACGCCAGCGCCGGGTACGGCTCGCGCGTGATCGGGTCGGTGTCGAGCAGGCCCTCGTAGATGTGGCTGATCCCGGCCATCGCGAACGCCGACGCGGTCTGCGTCGGGTCCCAGCTCTGGTCGTTGCCGTAGCCGATGACGGCGGTGATCAGGTCCTTGTTGGAGCCGGCGCCGACCGAGCCGGTCGAGGCCGGACCTCCGGAACAGGCGGAGAGGGTGGCCGCGATGAACGTCGCCGCACCCGTCGCTCCGCTGTAACGCAGGAAGTCACGGCGGCTGAACTCAGAGCTCACGGATGCCTCCTGGAGGGTTCATGGCTGTCATCCCACGTAGAACGTGGGACATCCCATGTCCTATCTTGTGCGTAAAGTGGACGCTAGATGCCGGGCCTGCTTGAGGTCAACAGAAGGTTTCCGGAATGTTACGTAAGTACCTTTCAGAAGGGGACATTTCATGACCGCTGTCTCGCGTCCGGCCCGGCCCAGCCGCGCCGTGGAGGCCCAGGAGGGCGTCAAGGACCTGATCGTCCGGCGCGGGCTGGTGGCCGGGGATCCGCTGCCGACCGAGTCCGAGCTCATGGAAGAGCTCCAGGTCAGCCGCAACTCGATCAGGGAGGCGCTCAAGGCCCTGCAGGCGGTCGGCATCGTCGACATCCGCCACGGCTTCGGCATGTTCGTGGGCCGGATGTCGCTGGCCGGGCTGGTGGACGAGCTGGCCTTCCACAGCCGCATCACGCTCCAGAACGGCAAGAACCACCTGGCGCACCTCGTCGAGATCCGCGAGATCCTGGAGCGCGGCCTCGTAGAGCGCCTCATCCACCTGGAGCCGAAGGCCGACCTGACCCCGGTCGCCGACGTGATCGCCCGGATGGACGCCGAGGCCGAGGAGGGCCTGGTCTCCCCGGAGACCGACCGGCTCTTCCACGACCTGCTCTACCGGCCGCTGGGCAACCCGCTCGTGAGCCAGCTCCTGGGGGCGTTCTGGGACGTCTACTACCAGCTGCGTGACCACCTCGGGACTCCCGACGAGCCGCCGGGGGACGTGGCCAAGCGGCACCGCGACATCTACACGGCCGTCCTGGCCGGTGACGGACCGGCCGCCACCGCCGCCGTCACCGCCCACTTCGACGGCGTACGCAACCGCCTGGCCCGGTTGAAGAGTTAGACACGGAGCATCAGGCGGGCCAGCGCTCCACGCGCCGCCAGAGCCGGCGCCACTCCGCGTACCACTGCGCGAACCAGGGGTGGGCCCCGGCCAGCGGCATGATGTACGCGACGGTCTCCAGGTAGTAGCGGCGCTGGAACCGCCACGGCATCCGCTGCAGCTCCTGCACGTTGCTCGCCCGGTCGGCCAGCTTCACCAGCACGGCCTGCGGCGGCGCCTTGACGAGGGAGCCGAGGTAGTCGGCTTTGGCGGCGCCGCGGGGCTTGGTCGCCCACCGCACGAGCTCCGCCACGCGCGCCCCGAACCGCCGCGCGATCTCCTGCTCGGTGCACGGCGTGTCCTCCAGCACGTCGTGCAGCACGATCGCCACCAGCACGTCCCGATCGCGCACCCCGGCGCCGGCCACGGCCACCTCCAGCGCCTCCAGCAGATGCTCCAGGTAAGGCCGCCCGGTCGGCCGCTGCTGCACCCCGTGCCAGCGGCCGGCGAACTCCACCGCCTCGCGCAACGCGTCGACGGTCTCCGCCGGGAGCGCCTTGGCCAGCGGGCCTTCGGCCTGCTTCCACGACGTCCAGCTCGTGAAGATCTCCATCCTGCTCCTCATGTCTTAGGCTGACAATATGGCCGAGATCGCCGTCCCCGACGGCTCCTGGACGTTCACGGGCGAAATTCTGCGCATCGTGCCCAGCAGCGGCAAGGACGTGCACGAGCTGCGCAGGACCCTGGGCGAGGTGACGGTGCCGCTCGAAGCCATCGCGGGCGTGGCGTTCGAGCCGGCGCGCAAGGGCGGGCACGTACGCCTGCGCCTGCGCAAGGGGGCCGATCCGCTGCACGACGCGGTCGCGGGGATGCTGGGGGCGCCCGCGGACCCGTACCGGCTGGCCGTCCCGAAGACGCGCGCCGGCGCGGCCGAATATTTCGCCGACGAGATCCGCGACACGCTGCTGGTCTACCAGACGCCGACCGGCCCCTGCGAGGATTACCTCATGCCCGGCCCGTCCGTGCCGATCTCGGCCACGGCCGGCGACGGCACGGCGATCTTCGACGGCGAGCGCGTACGCCTGGAATGGACCGGTTTCGCCAGCACGGAGAAGGAGCGGGCGGGGCCGCAGGAGTTCCCGCTGTCGGATCTGGTGGGCGTGGAGTGGAAGCCGCAGTCCGGCATGGGCTACGGGACGCTGCGCTTACGGATCAAGGGCGAGGGCCCGGCCCAGCCGCCGCAGAAGGACCCGCGCTGCGTCTCGTGGGGCATCCAGCGCTTCGGCGGCACGACGGCCCTGGTCGCCGCGGCCGTGCTGGCCCGCCTGCCGCGCAACGTGCCCGAGCTCCCGCCCCCTCCTCCGCCGGGCTCGGACGACATGCACGACGCCGTCCTGCGCCGTCTGGCCGAGCTGGGCGAGCTGCACCGCTCCGGCGTGCTGACGGATGACGAGTTCTCCCTGGCCAAGCAGGCCATGATCCGCCGCCTGCAGGAATCCTCATGAAGAAAACCCCAGGCCGAATCGACCTGGGGTTTTCTGGTGGTGCGCCGCCAGGGACTCGAACCCCGGACCCGCTGATTAAGAGTCAGCTGCTCTAACCAACTGAGCTAGCGGCGCAACGGGTGTAACTCTATCAGTCGCCGAGCACTGCCCACGCACATCAGCCGAGCCGGGCGGCCAGCCTCTCGTACGCCCCCACCACCAGATCCCAGAACCGCTTCACATCCAGCGTGGTCGCCACCAGTGCGTTCGCCTGCCGGTCGCCGACCTTGAAGTCCGTCACCGTCATGCCACGGGTATACGTGCCGGCCGTCTCCACGTTCACCACCGCGGGAACGCAGGTGAAAAGGGAAGGATCCAGCACGTACGCCACCGCGCACGCGTCATGGATGGCCGGTCCGCCCTCGGCCGTCACCATCCCGTACGACTGCGCGCCCGGCACCAGCAGCTCCGACAGCCTGCCGAGCGGCCGCATCCGGTCCAGGACGTCGGAGGTCACCACGGCCGACAGCGTCACGTCCAGGCCCAGCATCTTCACCGTCCACCCGGCGTCGAAGACGATCGCGGCCGCCTCGGGGTCGGCCAGCATGTTGAACTCGGCCGCCGGGTTGTGGTTGCCGCGCGTGTAGGAGCCGCCCATGATGACGAGGTCGCGGGCCCACTCCACGACGCGCGGATCCCTGCGTACGGCGAGGGCGACGTTCGTCAGCGGCCCCACGGCCACCAGCGTGATCTCGCCGGGGGCGGCCCGCAGGGTGTCCAGGATGAAGTCGACGGCGTGCCCCTTGGACGGCTCGCGCACGGGCGCGGGCAGGACCACGTCGCCGAGACCGGTGACGCCGTGCACGTGAGCGGCCCGGACGGTGCCCCGCATCAGGGCCCCGGCGCTGCCCGGCGTCACCGGGACATCGCCGAGCTGGAGAAACTCCCTGAGCGCCAGCGCGTTCGCCGTGGTCAGCTCGAGATCGACGTTCCCACCTACCGTGGTGACACCAACCACGTCCAGGGCATCGGGGGAGCCGGCCGCCAGGGCCAGAGCAAGGGCGTCGTCGATGCCGGGGTCGCAATCGATGAGAACTCTTTTCACGGAACTGGAGGATACGCATAGATCGGGCCGGGCAGTTCCCCCAAAGCTGCCCGGCCCGATCGGCGGCGGTCCAGGCCGACGCTTTCCCCCAAAAGCGTCGGCGGTCCCGCACTCGCGGACCGCGGTCCCCCTCCGCGTCCGCATCGGTGAAGGTCCTCGGCCAGTTGCAGTGCCCCTGACCTGCTACAACGTTACCGAGCCCTATGTAACGGTCGCGTCATAACGGGGTCGAATATCTGTTTAATCCGACTAGGGAAGCTCCAACCGAACCTCAGTACCCTCCTCCAGGGACCTGCTCACCGTGCAGTACTTCTCGTGCACCCGCCCGGCCACCGCCCGGAACACCTCGTCGGCCTGCTCCGACGGCAGCTCGACGTCGTATGTGACCGTCACCGGGCCGAGCTTGTTCGGCTCGGCCTTCTCCGACTGGACCGTCATGGCCAGCCGGATCAGCCGGTGACCGCGCTTGGCGGTGAGCGGCTCGACCGTCACGATGTTGCAGCCACCCACCGCGGCCAGCAGCAGCTCCACCGGCGTGAACACCCCGTCCTCGTCGCCGCCGCCCATCCGCACCTCGGCGCCGCGAGCGTTCGTGGCCCGGAATCCGCCGTCTTCAGTCCGCTCAACACGCACGTTAGCCATGTTCGAGACTTTACCGACACGGAACCGGCCGCCCCGCCGCCGGGCCTGCGGAGCCCGCGGCGCATTCATTAACGAGATTTCTCAGGAGTACTCAGGAACCTTTCATCTTCATTCAGGATCGTGGTCGACATGGCTAGCGAGGTGAATGCGAATCATGGTCCCGTCCTGTTCTGGTGCGGGGTCGCGGTAGCCGAGTTCGGTGCGATCCACCCGGGCTTCGGCTACCCGTGGACCCCCACCGCCTACGCCGCCGCGGCGCTGCTCGTCGGGCTCGGCTTCCTCAGTGTCAAGGCCGCCGACTACCTGCGCACCGAAGAGGCCAGGCAGCGGTTGCGGCTCGGCGGCTATCTGGCCGGCGCCCTGCTGGTGGCGCACCAGTTCGCCTCGACGGCGTACGTGACGAACCTGAGCCGCGTGGGCGCGCTCATCCTGTACGCGATGGCGGCCGTGATGGCGGTCTGGAGCCACCAGGTCCCCCAGGAGACCCGGGGCTCGCTGCTGATCGCCACCGGCCTGGACCCGGCCGCGCTGCGAACCCGCCTGGCCGGCGCCCGGGACACGGTGGCCGTCTACCGGGCCGAGCGCGTCACGGAGGAGCTCCGCGATCTGGAGGCCCGCTACGGGCTCATCCTCGTCGTCGGCGAGGAGCATGACCCGCGAGCCAAGGAGCGGCTGAGCGCCTCCGGCCTGAGTCGCCAAATTCCTGACATCGCCGAGCGCGACGTGGTGGTGGCCGGCCCGCGCCAGTTCAAGCGGTATGTAGGCGGCGCCCTGTCACGCCTTGCGGTCCCCAGATCACAGATTCATTTCAAATCAGGCCAAAAGGTTTAGCCGGAATTTACGCCTCATCTGCAACGGTGGGCTGCGGACAAGGAGGCAAGGTGACGATTTTCCCCGGAACCGCCCGTGTCGAAATGATCATGGGCATGCCGGTCAGCGTGGACATCCGCACGGCTCTCCCTCAGCGCGAGCTGACCCCCCTGCTGGATGACGCATTCGCCTGGCTGAGGTGGGTGGATGACACCTTCAGTCCCGTCAAGGAGGACAGCCAGGTCGGCCGGCTCAACCGCGGCCAGACCATCCGGCAGATCCCGGAGCTCATCGAGGTCCTGCACCGCTGTGAGGAGCTCAGCGAGGCCACCGGCGGCTGGTTCGAGGCCCGCATCAACGGCGTCATCGACCCCTCCGGCTACATCAAGGGCTGGGCGCTGGAGCGGCTGTCGCGCGCCCTGTCCAACGCGGGCGCGGGCGACCACCGCATCACCGCGGGCAACGACATCCGGGTACGCGGCTCGGCCGCCCCCGGCCGGCGCTGGCGCATCGGCATCCGGGACCCGCGCCTGGACGTCATCCGCAAGGTCGTCTTCGCCAACGACCTCGGCATCGCCACCTCGGGCGGCGCGCCCGTGGTCGACCCGCGCACCGGCAAGGTCCAGCAGGGGCTGGGCGCGGTCACCGTGATCGGCCCCGACCTGGGGCTGGCCGACGCGTACGCCACCGCGATCTACGCCATGGGCCCCGTCCTGGCCCGGCGCTTCGCCGCCGATCTCGCCGAGTCGAACCCGTACCAGACCATGATCATTACTCGGGACGGCAAGGAGGTGAGCACGCCGGGCTTCGCCGACCACTACGGTGCGGAGGCCAGGCTGGCGGGCTGAGCCTTCGGGCGGGCTCAGGCGTCGGGATGCCGTCGCAGATACTCGATGTAGATCGGGCGCAGCGCCTCGCCGAGCTCGCCCTCCCCGGCCGCGAGGGCATCGCTGAGCAGCGCCGAGACCTTGCTGAGGTCGTTGGCGCTCTCGTTGGCGTGACCGCTGGCGGCCTCGGCGGCCGGGATCACCTTCAGCAGGTCCCACAGGAACCCCAGGTCCCCGTGGCGTACGGCATAGCGCACCGCCCGATCGTGCAACTCATGCGCCGGCAGCGACTCGAGCCCGTTCGCATCCATCTCGCTCCCTCCCCCTGCACGCTCTTCCCCGCGTTGGGTGGCCATAACCGGCGACTACGAAGCGTGACGACCGGGAATCGTAGTGCGTGCGCCTCTATCGCAGCGTCGAGCTCAAGTGGGAGGATCAAGCAGCGTGAGATTCATCATCAGAACCATCGCGGCGGCAGTGGCCCTGTGGGTGGCCATCCAGTTCGTCCCCGGGATCGAGGTCAACACCCCGGCCAACACGGCCAGATACTGGGGCGTCCTGCTGGTCGTGGCGCTGATCTTCGGCATCGTGAACGCGATCGTCAAGCCCCTCGTCAAGGCGCTGGGCTGCGCGATCATCGTCCTGACCCTGGGCCTGTTCCTGCTCGTGATCAACGCGGTCATGCTGCTCCTGACGAGCTGGATCGCCGGCGAGCTGGACATCCCCTTCCAGGTCGACAACTTCTACCCGGCCGCGTTCTGGGGCGCGATCATCATCAGCGTGGTGAGCTGGCTGCTCGGCCTGTTCATCCCCGACAACGACTGACCGACCATGGTGCTGCTCGACGGTGCAGGCCTGACCTGCGCGCAGGTCCACGAGGTGGGGTATGCCGGGACCCGGGTCACGATCTCTTCCCCGGATCGGGCCCAGGCCGCGTGGGCTGCCGCGCGAGACCTGACGAGGCCCCTGTACGGCCGGAGCACCGGCGTCGGCGCCAACAGAGACATCGCGCTCTTCGCCCCCGGCCTCGACCTGCTGCGCAGCCACGCGTGCGGGGCGGGGCCGCTCATAGAGCCCGCCCGTGCCAGGGCGATGCTCGCCGTCCGGCTCAACCAGCTCCTCGCGGGCGGCTCCGGCATCGACCCGGCGGTCATTCCGGTGCTGGCCGACGCGGTCAACGGTGGTTTCACGCCGCCGATCAGGATGTACGGGGCCATCGGCACCGGCGACCTGCCGGCCCTGGCCATCACCGCCCTGTGCCTGCTCGGCGAGCTCCCCTGGCGCCGTGAGGCCGACAGCCCCACCCCCGACGAGGAACCGCCGGTCGCCGGATCCGGCGAGGACCTTCCGGGTCCCCGCTACCCGCTCGCGTCGAGCGACGCGCTGCCGTTCATCAGCTCGGGGGCCGCCACGCTGGCCGACGCCGCGATCGCCTGCCACCGCCTCGGCCTGCTGCTCGAAGCCGCCATCGACGTCGCCGCCCGGTCGTTCACCGCCGTGTCGGCCTCGGCCGAGCCGCTGGCCGCCGACGTGCACGAGGCCCGCCCCCACCCCGGCCAGGCCGCCGTCGCCGCCCGCCTGCGCGGCCTGATCGCCCAGGAGCAGGCCCCCCGCATCCAGGACCCGTACGGCTTCCGCGCCTTCCCCCAGGTGCACGGCGCCGCCGTAGACCTGCTCAGCCGCGCCACCGCCGTCGTCGAGATCGACCTCAACGCCGCGACCGAGAACCCGCTCATCTCCGGCTCCGTGGCCTGGCACAACGGCAACTTCCACGGCGCCCCGGTGGCGCTGGCGCTGGACGCCCTGCGGGCCGCGCTCGCGCAGACCGCCCAGCTCAGCACGGCCCGCCTGGCCACCCTCATGGACCCGGCCTACACCGGCCGCCAGTCCTTCCTCGGCGACCGGCCGGGCGCCTCGGGGGCGCTGATCCTGGAGTACGTGGCCCAGGACGCCCTGGCCGAGCTGCGCCACCTCGCGACCCCGGTGACGACGGGCACCGCGGTGATCTCACGGGGCGCGGAGGATCATGCCAGCTTCGCCACCCAGGCGGCCCGCCACGCCCTGCGCTGCCTGGAGCCCTTGGAGATCGTGCTGGCCTGCGAGCGGGCCGCCGCCACCCGGGCACTCCACGCCTCGCCCCTGGACCGCCCTCTCACCGAGGACCTGGAGGAGTCGCGCCGCGCCCTGCACACGCCCGGCGGAGCCACGCCGGCGCCCTGACCGCCACACGCTTCGCCGCCGGCGTGACCGCGGCAACTGAGCTGGATCGGGGCACCGAAGCAGCCTGAGCGCGACGAGAGACGGCGGGGGGACCGAAGCGACGGAAGGCTGCCGATCAGGACAGGCGGGCGATCGAGCCGCGTTCGCGCAGCGTGGGGGCCTGGACGACGCGGCGCCTGCGGGTGCCGCCGTCGGCCGCCGCCGAGATGAGCCGCACCGCCGCCCGGACGATGCCGTCGATGTCCCAGTCGACCGTCGTCAACCCGGGCGTGAGCAGCCCGGACATCGGATGGTCGTCATAGCCCATGACGGACACGTCGCCCGGAATCGACAGGCCCAGCTCCTGCGCGGCCGCGTAGACGCCGTACGCGATCGAGTCGGCGAAGCAGAACACCGCGCTCGGCCTCCGCCCCTCCAAGAGCTCGCGGGCGGCCGAGGTGGCACCGGCCAGGCCGTGGGACGCGGTGGTGACCTCGATGTCCAGGCCCAGGCGGTCGGCCTCGGCGGTGACGTGCACGTCGGCGGGGCGGTCGGGCGTGCTGGCCTTGGTCGAGGTGAGGACGGCGATGCGGTGGTGGCCCTGCGCCCGCAGGTGCTCCAGCGCCAGCGTGACCCCGCGCCGGTTGTCGAAGATCACCTCCCCGGCCGTGCCCGCGAGCGAGTCGCCGATCGCGACCACCGGCACCGACTCGCACAGCTCCGGCCAGAAGGCCGCGGCGGGATCGATCGGCTGCACGATCATGCCGTCCACGCGCTGGTCGCGTAGCTGCTGGGCGAGGACCCGCTCCCTGGCGGGATCGCCGACAGCGTCGAGGATGAGGGCGTAGCGGTCCTTCTCCCGCAGGCCCCTGCTGATGCCGACCGCCAGCGACTGCTGCCACAGGTCCTCCAGCGACCCGCACAGCAGCCCGATCATGCCGGTGCGCCCGCTGGCCAGCGCCCTGGCGATGGGATCGGCCTCGTAGCCCAGCTCGGCCGCAGCGGCCCGGACCCGCTCCATCGTCTCCTCGGAGACCTGCAGACCGCGTAGCGCGTAGGAGACGGCCGCGGGTGACAGGCCTGTGGCCTGAGCCACCTCACGGATCGTCGCTCTCTTGCGAGGCATGCCGCCAGCCTATTGGGTTGCACCGTCAAAAGCCGCGCCGGCCGAGCTGGAGCGGGCGCCGACGGTGTCGGCGGTGGTGGTGCGGCTGCGGCGGGCGAGCCGTTGACAAGTGCTCAGGTGAAGCGGTTCACTGAACCGTATCACTGAAGCGGTTCAGAATCGAATGTCGCAGCCCAGCAGGTTTACCTGTAATACTAGTAGGAAATAGGGGGTGGGTGACCGTGGGCATCGACGTGCATCAGCACTTGTGGACCGGCTCGTTCGTCGAGGCGCTGCGTGCCCGCACCACGCCCCCCTGCCTCGACGGCTGGACGCTGATCCTCGACGGCGAGCCGCCGTACCAGGTGAATCCCGCCGACCACGAGCAGCGCGACACCACCGGTCTGGAGCTGGTGCTGGTGTCGCTCTCGAGCCCCTTGGGGATCGAGTTCCTGCCGCCCGAGGAGTGCCTGCCACTGCTCGACGCCTACCACGACGGCGCCCTGGCCCTGGGCGAGCCCTTCGGCGCGTGGGCGGCCACGTGCCTCAGCGAGCCCGATCCCGAACGCCTGGCCGAGGACCTCGACCGCGGCTTCGCCGGGCTGCAGATCCCCGCGACCGCCGTGCCCGACGACCGGCTCCTGGAGGTTCTCACCGACCGGGACCTGCCGCTGTTCGTGCACCCGGGCCCGGCGAAGGCCACCACGGGCGGGCCGGCGTGGTGGCCCGCGCTGGTGCCGTACGTGCAGCAGATGCACGCCGCCTGGCACTACTTCCACGCCGTCGTCAGGCCCAGGCACCCGCGGCTGCGGGTGTGCTTCGCGCTGCTGGCCGGGCTGGCGCCGCTGCACTCCGAGCGCCTGATCGCCAGGGGCGGCGCCGGGCGCGGGCTGGTTGACCGGGACTTCTTCGTGGAGACCTCCTCGTACGGCCCGCGCGCGATCGACGCCATCGTCCGCGAGCTGGGCATCGACGTCGTCGTCAACGGCTCCGACGCCCCCTACGGCACCGCACCGGACCCCGGCCTCGGCGCCGCGGCGGCCCACGCCATCCGCGACACCAACCCCCGTCGGCTACTGGCGAGGGAGTACCGGTGCCTGGAGGAGCGGCGGGAGCGCAGCGACCAGAGCAACGGACTGAGGCCATGAGCAGGCGAGGGAGTGCCGGCGCCTGGAGGAGCGCCGGGAGCGAAGCGACCAGAGCGGGGGAAGGCGGCGGCGTCGGGCGACCGAGCTCGCCGAACGGAGTGAGGCAATGAGCAGGGTGGGAGTGCCGGCGCCTGGAGGAGCGCCGGGAGCGAAGCGACCAGAGCGGGGGAAGGCGGCGGCGTCGGGCGACCGAGCTCGCCGAACGGAGTGAGGCAATGAGCAGGGTGGGAGTGCCGGCGCCTGGAGGAGCGCCGGGAGCGAAGCGACCAGAGCGGGGGAAGGCGGCGGCGTCGGGCGACCGAGCCCGCCGAACGGAGTGAGGCCATTGAACAGGGAGGGAGACTCGTACGTGAGCACCGATCAGATCAAGGACGGGGGCGTCTGCGCTCGCCTCCCCGAGCGCGCGCTCGACCGGCGCGAGCTGCGCGACCTGGTCAACGACCTGGCCGCCCACCCGGAGGAGTGGCGCGACCTGGTGGAGTTCCCAGAGGACGGCGGGCGGCACTACGCCTCGCTCTACCGCGACGCGTACGTGGACGTCTGGCTGCTGTGCTGGCGCCCCCAGGACGACACGGGCTGGCACGACCACGACATCTCCTCAGGAGCCGTCCACGTGGTGCGGGGCGCGCTGCTGGAGAGCAACCCGCGCATCGGCGGCGAGCACCTGGAGACGGTGGTGCCGGAGGGACAGTCGTTCGCGTTCGGGCCCGACCACATCCACCGGCTCACCGGCGCGGTGGACGACAGCATCTCGATCCACGCCTACTCGCCGCCGCTGTGGCGGCTCGGGCAATACTCGATCGACGGCACGGGCGTCATGCGCCGCGTCTCGGTCAGCTACGCGGACGAGCTGAGGCCGCTGGACGACGCTGTGGCCTGAGCACGCAGCAGCTCCCGCAGGGCTCCACGTCGGGCAGCGTGATCCACAGGCAGCAGGTCCTGCGGAAGTAGCCGTCGCCGACGGGCTCGATGAGCCCGTCGACCGGCCTGCCGATCTCTTTCAGCAGCCGCATGTAGTCGCCGGGGACGATGGAGGTCAGCGGGTGCGCGATGGCCTCGGCCGTGGAGCCCCACAGCGTCCGTTCGCCGACCTTGGCCAGCGCGTTGATGGCCTCGACCAGCGGCCGCTGCGACTCCTCGAGCGCGTCGCCGATCGCGCGGGCGCCGGAGGCCCAGCTGACGCGGGTGGCGGCGATCGTGACCCCGGCGTCGGACACCTTGAAGTACGTCTCCGCCAGCCGCATGATCGGCACCCGCCCGTCGAGCGCCCAGCCGAGCGCCATCGGCAGCGTGTGCCAGTATCCGTAGGTCTTCCAGAACAGCGCCGCGCCGACGTGGCGGGGCGCGTTCCAGCGCCCGGCCGTCTCGTCCATCAGCTCCTTCAGCAGGGTGTACGGCTGCCGCGGCAGCTCCGCGACCGGCGTCCAGCTCGCGTCGGGCTCGATGACGAGGCCTGGTTCGACCCCGATCACCCCGCCGCGCGCGTCGGCCATGCGCTGGAGTGTCTCGGTCAGCACGCTGGAACACCCTCCTAAAAGTTAGGCTTACCTAAGGTAGCAGGACGTCCGGCGCGCCACCCCGCCAGGATCTGCACCATGAGCACCCCCAGCACCGCCACCAGGGGCACCGTCCAACCTCCGGACACCTGCCCGAGATATCCGAACAGCACCGGCCCGAGCGCCGCGACCACGTAGCCGACGGACTGGGCCACGGCCGACAGCGCGGTCACCGCGGCGGGGTCGGCGGGGCGCAACGCGATGATCAGCAGGGCCAGCGCGAACGAGGCGCCCTGGCCGATGCCGAGCACGATCATCCACAGCCACGGGACGGTCGTCGGGGCCAGCAGCACGCCGAGGTAGCCGAGGACGGTGAGCAGGCCCGCGCCGACCACGTACGGCACCTGCGAGGCCCGCCGCCCGGCCAGCACGGGGACCGCCAGGGAGGCTCCCACCTGGACCAGGTTCGTCAGGCTGAGCAGGTAGCCCGCCTGGTCGGCAGGCAGGCCGGCGTCCAGGTAGATCGTCGGCAGCCAGGCCAGCATGACGTAGAAAGTGAGCGACTGCAGGCCCATCAGCGCCGTCACGTACCAGGTCACGCGGCTGCGCAGCACCATCCCGTACGGCCTGGGCCCGTTCTGCGGCCCGGCCTGCTTGCCCAGGGCCTGCGGGAGCCAGAGCAACGCCCCGAGCAGCGCGGGCACGGCCAGCAGGGCGGAGACGCCGCGCCAGCCGTAGCCGGTGGTGTGTTCGAGCGGGACCATCAGCGCCGAGGCGGTGGCCGCTCCGCCCACCGCGGCGGCGACGTAGACGCCGGTCAGGAGGTTGACCCGGGCCGGGAAGTGCTGCTTGACGACGCCGGGCATGGCGACGTTCATGACGGCGATCGCGATGGCGGCGAGGGCGGAGCCGAGGTAGAGCATGGGGGCGCCGTCGAGGCCGCGCAGCGCCACGCCCGCGGCGATGACGAGCAGCCCCGCCAGCAGCGTGCGGTCGAGCCCGATGCGGCGCGCGAGCAGCGGCGCCACGGGAGCGAACACGCCCAGGCAGACCACCATGACCGTGGTGATCGCGCCGCCGCCCGCGGGCGAGAGGCCCAGGTCGTTCATGATCTCATCGAGCAACGGGGAGACGCCCGCGATGGCCGGGCGCAGGTTGAGGGCGGCCAGCACGAACCCGGCCACGAGCACGCCAGAACGCAACGACATAGGTGACCACTGTCGCATAGCCCCTGACAACGTTGTCTACCTGGGCTGGGTAGGACATGATCCTGGCGTGAGACCGACGATGAAGGACGTCGCGACGGCGGCGGGCGTGGCGCTCAAGACCGTCTCGCGCGTCGTGAACGACGAGCCGGGTGTGCACCCGGCCACCGCCGAGCGGGTGCGGGCGGCCATCGAGCGGCTGGGCTACAGCCGCAACGAGAGCGCGCGGGTGCTGCGCAGGGGGCGGACCGCCACCATCGGGCTGGTCATCGAGGACGTCGCGGACCCGTTCTACGCCGGTTTGAGCCGGGCCGTGGAGGATGTGGTCATCGGCCACGGCTGCCTCCTGCTGAGCGGCTCGTCGGGCGAGGAGCCCCGCAGGGAGCGGGAGCTGGTCGCGACGTTCTGCGCGCGCCGGGTGGACGGGCTGATCATGGTGCCCGCCGGGGACGATCACACGTACTTGCGTCCCGAGCTCGAGGAGGGGACGAAGGTGGTGTTCGCGGACCGGCCGCCGGGGGCGGGGCTGGACGGGGACACCGTGCTCGCGGACAACGCGGGCGGGGCCGAGCAGGCGATCCGCCATCTGCTCGGTCACGGCCACCACCGGATCGCCTTCCTGGGGGACGATCCGGCGATCTACACGGCCGCCGAGCGGCTGCGCGGCTACCGTGAGGCCCTGGGCGGGCTGTTCGATCCGCGGCTGGTGTCGATGCGACCGCGGTCGCTGGAGGCGGTCAGCGAGGATCTGGCCCGGATGTTCACCCTGGCCCATCCGCCTTCCGCGGTGTTCACCGGCAACGGCCGGTACACCGTGACCGCGCTGCGGGCGCTGGCGGGGCGGCGGGTGGCGCTGGTCGGGTTCGACGACTTCGAACTGGCCGACCTGCTCGATCCGGGGGTGACCGTGGTGGCGCAGGATCCGGCCTGGATGGGGAAGGTGGCGGCGGAGCTGCTGTTCCGGCGGCTGCGGGGGGACGTGGGTCCGCCCGAGCACATCCAGCTCCCGGTCCGGCTCATCCCCCGCGGCTCGGGCGAGCTCAATCCTTTTTAGCCGCTCACCGTTCGCCTCAGCGGGGCGCCGGTTGAGTCGCGGGCGACGGGCGCAGCACGCCGGCCAGCGCCAGCGCTACCAGGATGCCCCCGCCGCCCGCGACCGCTATCGCCGGTCCGGGGCCGATCACCTCGCCCAGTGCCCCGACCAGCGCCGCGCCGGCCGCCTGACCCGTCATCAGACCGGCCGACTGCAGGCCGAACGCCTGTCCGCGCACCTCCTCCGGCGCCGCGTCCACGAACCGCCGCTGCAGGCCGAGCTGGTACGACAGGCCGGCGGTTGCCGTCGCGGCCAGCACCGCCGCCCATGCGATTCCCGGCCCGAGCGCGAAGCCCACCCAAGGGACGCCGAGCAGCACCGCCAGCGGCAGCGACAGCCGCTCGCGCAACTCCGGTGCCGCGAATCGGCCCACCGCGAACTCGCCGGCCGCCATACCGGCCGCGGCCGCCGCCAGCACCACACCGGCCTGGCCCTGCCCGCCCAGGTAAGGAACGACCATGGCCTCCGCTCCGGCCAGGCACACGCAGGGGAGCCAGCCGGCCAGCAGCAGGCCGCGTACCCGCCCGTCGGCCAGCAATCGCCGGTTCACCCGCAGCGTCTCGCGTACCGCGCCGGACCCGGTCGCGCCCCTGGCCGGCCGGAACGGGAGCCCGGCCCGGAGCACCACGGCGGCCACGACCGACAGGCCGGCGGTGGCGGCCAGCGCCCCGGAGGCTCCGGCGAAGGCCAGGACCGCGCCGCCGGCCGCCAGCCCGACGATCTGCGCGCTCGCGGAGGCGACGTTGAGCACCGAGCGCCCCAGCACGTACGCGTCCCCGGGCAGCACCTCGGGCAGCATGGCCGCCCGCGCGGCGAAGAACACCGGCGAGAACAGCCCGGTGACCAGCACCAGGGCCAGCATCGCCCACACCGGCAGCCCCGCGTACGCCAGCAGCAGGCACGTCACCGCCCTGACCAGCTCGCCCACCACCATCAGGGCCCGCGGCGACACCCGGTCGGCCAGCGACAGCAGGAACAGCCCGCCGAAGATGAACGGCAGCCAGCCGGCCATGTAGGCGGCCGCCGACAGGCCGGGAGAGCCGGTCCGCGCGTACACCAGCACGGACAGGGCCAGCATTTTGATCACGTCCCCGCCGATCAGCAGCGCGAAGCTGCCGAACAGCACCCGGAACTCCCTGACGGCGAACACCTCGCCGAACGTCGCGCCTTTCACGGTCCCGATGCTGGAGACCAACCCCCGATCGCGCGACTTTTTCGGATATAACCGAAAGGTGGTGGCAATCATCGAGGTCACTCCGCAGGACCTCGTGACCAGCAGGTTCGCGATCTCGCCGCTGGTCGAGACCATGCACGCGCAGTGGGTGCTGGCGGGCCGCCTGGAGGCGGGCGTGCACGGGCGGTGGGCGGCGCGGTGGCGGGAGACGTACCGGCTGCTGGAACGCGCGCACCCCGCCCTGCGGGCCGCCGCGGTGGTCAGCGGCAACAAGGGGGACGCGAATGTCGACTTCATCGCCCCTCCCCCGACGGCGGTGGACGTGCCGTTCGAGGCAGAGCTGGCCGCCATGCGGGCGACGCCGCTGGAGCAGGCGCACGCGGAGATCGCCAGGGTGCTGGCCCGGCGCCCGCCGGTGCCGGGTCCGGTCCGGGAGCTGCTGCTGGGGCCGCACGTGGTGGAGCGCTTCGCGGAGGCATACGAGGCACTGTGGACGGAGATCCTCGCCCACGAATGGCCGCGCCTGCGGGCGACCCTGCAGCGGGACGTGGCGCAGCGGGCGGGACGGCTGGCGGCCTACGGCTGGGCGGCGGCGCTGGAGGATCTCAGCCCTCGGGTCCACTGGCGGCGCGGTGGCCGGATCGAGGTCGAGATGCACCACAGCGGCACGCACCGGCTCGGCGGCAAGGGGCTGCTCTTCCTGCCCTCGGCGTTCACCGGCGCCGTCGGCGCCTACCTGACGGACGCCTGGCCGTACGCGCTGGTCTATCCCGCCAGGGGCATCGCGGCCGCGCCGCCCGTACCGGACGCCGACCTGTCGGGGCTGATCGGCCGCAGCCGCGCCCGCATCCTGGCCGAGCTGACCGAGCCCGCCACCACCACGCAGCTCGCGGCGCTGCTCGGGCAGAGCGTGGGCACCACGGGCGGCCATGTGGCGGCACTGCGCAGGACCGGACTGATCGCCGGCACCCGCATCGGACGCAGCGTCCTGTACGCCCGCACGAGGCTGGGCGACGCCTTGATCGCCCGTTAGCCTTATCCCCGGCCGGCGCGAAGCTATAGTGATTGCGCATCAGTTCTGCAAATATGTTCACAGATAGCGATTCCAGGAGCGCGCTCATGAATGCCGCCGACGTCGCCCCAGACGCGCAGGCCAGGTTCCCGGTTGAGCTGATGTACGCGGCGGCGCAGCAGTACTACATGGAGGACGCCACCCAGGGCGACATCGCCAAGCGGCTCGGCGTCTCCAGGGCGACCGTGAGCCGGCTGCTCACCGAGGCCCGCAAGCAGGGCATCGTCGAGATCAGGGTGCACCGCCCGGCCACGATGGCGGACGGCCCGCTGGCCGACGAGGTCGCGCAGGCGCTCCAGCTGCAGCGCGTCTACCTGGTGCCCAAGGTGAGCGGTCCGGCGCTGGGCCCGTGGCTGGCGCCGGGCATGGCCCGCGCGCTGGCCGCGGTGGGGCTGGAGTCGGGCGACGTCGTGCTGGTCTCGTCGGGCACCACGGTCTACGAGTGCGCCCGCGAGGGGCTCGGCCAACACCCCGGCGTCACGATCGCGCCCGCGGTGGGCGGCCAGGAGGAGCCCCAGCCCTGGTTCCAGACCAACGAGACCACCCGCATCCTGGCCGAACGCGTCGGCGGCGTGCCCGCCTACCTCTACGCGCCCGCGCTGCCGGGGCCCGAGCTGTTCTACTCGCTGCAGCACGAGCCGTCCGTGCGCCGCGTGATGGACCTGTGGGCGCACGCCAAGTGCGCCATCGTCGGCGTCGGCTCGGCGCCGCTGATGCGGCAGCTGATGCCCGCGCTCATGCCCCGCGACGCCGACAGCCTGCGCCAGGCCGTGGGCGACGTGTGCATGCGCGTCTACGACCGCGACGGCGCCCCGGTCACCTATCCGGGCAGCGAGCGGCTGGTGGCCACGAAGCTGGAGGAGCTGCGCCGCATCCCCGCCGTGATCGCGGTCGCGGTGGGGGCGGAGAAGGTGCTGTCGATCGTGGCCGGCGCCAAGGGCGGCTACTTCAATCAGCTCGTCACCGACGTGCCGACCGCGGAGGGCCTGGTTGCAGCCGCTCGCCAGCTCTGAACATTTTTTCTGGACAATGTTTCCGCACGCGAGGTAACGTGAGCCGCACCACAGGGCGTGCCCCTCAGTGAGGGGCATCCCCATGTCTCGGGGGCAGCGAGCGTGATCAATCCGTCCCGCGAGGACGTAGCGAGTGAGGAACGAACCCGTGAACAGAGCTAAGATGCGGACCCCCGCGTTCGCCGCAGTGGCAGTGCTCGCAGCCTCGGTGCTGGCCGCGTGCGGCTCGGGCTCCGGCGCCGCCGGCGGGAGCACCAGCGGCGGCGGCAACCTGGAGAACGCCAAGGTCGCCTTCCTCATGCCCGACCTCGCCTCGACCCGATACGAGTTGCAGGACAAACCGCTGTTCGAGGCCAGGATGAAGCAGCTGTGCCCGAGCTGCGAGGTGATCTACCAGAACGCCGACTCCGACGCCGCCAAGCAGCAGCAACAGGCCAACTCCGCGCTCGCCCAGGGCGTCAAGGCCATCGTGATCGACCCCGTCGACTCCGCCGCCGCGGCCACCATCGTCAAGACGGCGCAGTCCCAGCAGGTGCCGGTCATCGCCTACGACCGGCCGATCCCGGCCACGCCCGCCGACTACTACATCTCGTTCGACAACGAGAAGATCGGCCAGATGATCGCCCAGTCCCTGGTCGACCACCTCAAGGCGGAGAAGGCCGAGGGCGGGATCCTGGAGGTCAACGGCTCCCCCACCGACGCGGCGGCCGGTTTGATCAAGAAGGGCATCCACAGCGCCATCGACCCGAGCGGCTTCAAGCTGCTGGCCGAGTACGACACCCCCGACTGGCAGCCGGAGAAAGCCCAGACCTGGGTGAGCGGCCAGATCACGCAATTCAAGGACCAGATCGTCGGCGTGGTCGCGGCCAACGACGGCACGGGCGGCGGCTCGATCGCCGCGTTCAAGGCCGCGGGCGTGAAGGTGCCGCCGGTCACCGGCAACGACGCCGAGGTGGCCGCCGCGCAGCGCATCATCTCGGGCGACCAGTACAACACGATCTCCAAGCCGATCAAGATCGTGGCCGAGGCGGCGGCGAACACGGCGTGGGAGTTCATGCAGACCAAGAAGCCGGCCGGCAAGACCACGCTCTACAACACGCCGTCCGAGCTGTTCGTCCCCACGGTCGTCACCAAGGAGAACATCAAGGAAGTGCTGTTCGACAGCGGCATCATGAAGGCAAGTGAGGTGTGCACCGGCGAATACGCCAAGGGCTGCGCCGAACTCGGGATCAAGTGATGAACGTCCTTTCCCTCCGCGGGATCAGCAAGACCTTCGGCGCTGTGGCCGCGCTCACCGGCATCGACCTCGACGTGGCCGCGGGCCAGGTCGTGGCCGTCGTCGGGGACAACGGCGCGGGCAAGTCGACGCTGGTCAAGATCCTGTCGGGCGTGCACCCGCCGGATTCGGGGACGATCACGTTCGAGGGCCGCGGGGTCGAGATCCCGACCCCGGCCGCGGCGCACAAGCTCGGCATCGCCACGGTCTTCCAGGACCTGGCGCTGTGCGAAAACCTCAACGTCATCCAGAACCTGTTCCTCGGCCAGGAGCTCCGCCCGCTGCGGCTGAACGAAGTGGCCATGGAGACCCGCTCGTGGGAGCTGCTCCGCCAGCTGTCCGCCAAGATCCCGAGTGTGCGGGTGCCGGTCGCGGCGCTGTCGGGCGGCCAGCGGCAGACCGTCGCCATCGCCAGGTCGCTGCTCGGCGATCCGAAGGTCATCATCCTCGACGAGCCCACCGCCGCCCTCGGCGTGGCGCAGACGGCCGAGGTGCTCAACCTGGTCGAGCGGCTGCGCGAGAACGGCCTGGGCGTCATCATGGTCAGCCACAACATGGCGGACGTGCGGGCCGTCGCCGACAAGGTCGCGGTGCTGCGGCTGGGCCGCAACAACGGGCTGTTCGACGTGGGCGAGGTCTCCACCGAGGACATCATCGCCGCCATCACCGGCGCCACCGACAACGTGGTGTCCAGGCGGGCGCGAAAAGGAGTGTCGTCATGACGGCTGTGACAACCGACCGCCAGGACGAGCGGCTCCAGGACCGCGACGGGTTGCGCGGCGCGGTCGCCGACGTGGTCGAGCGGGCCCGCGGCGGCGACCTCGGCGTCATCCCCGTCGTGGTCGGGCTCGTGGTCATCTGGACGGTGCTGCAGATCCTCAACCCGATCTTCCTGTCCAGCGCGAACCTGGTGAACCTCACCCTCGAGTCCGCCGCCGTCGGCATCATCGCGCTCGGCATCGTGTGCGTGCTGCTCGTGGGGCAGATCGACCTGTCGGTCGGCTCGGTCAGCGGGCTGTCGGGCGCGGTGCTCGCGGTGCTCTTCGTCAGCGAAGGGCTGCCGGTCTGGGTGGCGATCGCGGCCTCGGTGATCATGGGCGCGGTGATCGGGTGGGTGTACGGGCAGCTGTTCAACAGGTTCGGCGTGCCGAGCTTCGTGATCACGCTGGCCGGCCTGCTGGCCTTTCTCGGGCTGCAGCTGTACGTGCTGGGCACCAAGGGGTCGATCAACCTGCCGTTCGACTCGGGGCTGGTGAACTTCGCGCAGCTCGACTTCGTACCGGCCTGGCTGTCGTACACCTTCGCGGTGATCGCCGCGATCTGGCTGTTCGCCACCGGCTACCTGTACGCGCGGCAGCGCCGCACGGCCGGGCTGTCGGCCAGGAGCACCGCCGCGCTGGCGGTCAGGAGCGTGGCGCTGCTGGCGGTGCTGGCGTTCGTGGTGTGGTACCTCGGCCAGACGCGCGGCGTGGGCTGGATGTTCGTCTTCTTCGTGGCGCTCGTGCTGATCATGCACTACCTGCTGTCGCGGACGAAGTGGGGCCGGGCCGTCTACGCCGTGGGCGGCAATGTGGAGGCCGCGCGCCGGGCGGGCATCAACGTCAAGGCGATCTACACCTCGGTGTTCGTGCTGTGCTCGACGTTCGCGGCGGTCGGCGGCATCCTGGCCGCGGCCCGGCTCGCGGCGGCCAACCAGAGCAGCGGCGCGGGCGACGTCAACCTCAACGCGATCGCCGCGGCCGTGATCGGCGGGACGAGCCTGTTCGGCGGGCGCGGCACGGCGTTCGGCGCGCTGCTCGGGATCATCGTGATCCAGTCGATCTCCAGCGGCCTGACGCTGCTGAACCTGGACTCCTCGATCAGGTTCGTGGTGACGGGGGCGGTGCTGCTGCTGGCGGTGATCGTCGACTCCGTGTCGCGCCGGTCGAGGACCTCCCACGGCAGGGCATGATGGCGATCATCTGCGTGGACGTGGGGACCACGGTCATCAAGGCGGTCGGGTACGACGCGGCGGGCGTGGAAGCGGTCGTCGCCAGGCGCGAGACCGTCGTCTCGCGGCCCGCGCCCGGCCATGCCGAGCAGGACATGGGCGCGGTCTGGGACGCGGTCGCGGCCACGGTACGCGAGGTCGCGGCCCAGGTGGGCCCGACGGACGGCCCGATGGGCGGCACGGTGGACTTCGTGGCGGTCACGGCGCAGGGCGACGGCTGCTGGCTGGTCGACGCCAGCGGCGCGCCGACCGGTCCCGCGATCCTCTGGAACGACGCCCGCGCGGCCGAGACCGTGGCCGCCTGGACGCGCGAGGGGCCGGCCGCGGCGGCGTTCCGGGTCAACGGCTCCTCGGCGGCCTCCGGGCTGGCGCACGCGATCCTGACCTGGCTGCGGGCCAACGACCCCGAACGGCTCGACCGGTCGGCCGCCATGCTCACCTGCGGCGGATGGATCTTCTCCCGGCTCACCGGGGAGCTGGTGGCGGAGGAGTCGGACGCCTCGGCGCCGTTCATGGACCTGCGCGCGCGGGCGTACTCACCGGAGCTGATGGCCATGTTCGGCCTGGAGTGGGCCGAGCGGCTGCTGCCCCCGGTCCGGTCCTGCCCGGTCGCCGAGCTGGCCGCCGAAGCCTCCGAGTCGCTCGGGCTGCCCGCCGGGACCCCGGTCGTGATGGCTCCGTACGACATCGTCGCGACGGCGCTGGGCGCGGGCGCGGTGCGGGCCGGGCAGGCGTGCGGCATCCTCGGCACCACGCTGTGCACCGAGGTCGTCGTCGACTCCCCCGGCCTGGACGGCGAGCCGATCGGCGTCACGATCGCGCTGCCCGGCGGCTACCTGCGGGCCTTCCCGACCTTCGCCGGCACCGAGGTGGTGCAGTGGACGTGCCGCCTGCTGGGCCTGCGCGACCCGGCCGAGCTGGGCGATCTGGCCCTGCGCAGCGCGCCGGGCGCGGGCGGGCTGGCGTTCCTGCCCTACCTGTCGCCCGCCGGCGAGCGGGCGCCGTTCTCCGATCCGCTGGCCAGGGGGTCGTTGCTCGGGCTGTCGTTCGAGCACGGGCGCGAGCACATCGCGCGGGCGGTGCTCGAAGGGCTCACGATGGTCATCCACGACTGCCTGACGGCCACCGGATCCGCGCCGACCGAGCTGCGGGTGTGCGGGGGCGGGTCCGCCAGCGCCGCCTGGCTCGGGATGATCGCCGACGTGACAGGGCTGCAGGTGCGCCGCTCGGCCGACGCCGAGGTGGGGGCGCGTGGGGCGTACCTGGTGGGGCTGGCCACGACGGGGGCCGCGCCGTCCATCGCGGCCGCGGCCGCTGAGCATGTACGTCTGCGCGACGCGGTCGAGCCCGACCCCGGCCGCCAGGCCCTTTATGCCGGGCTGTTCGCCGACTTCCTCACGTTGCGCGCGGCCAATGCCGGTTCGTGGCCGCTGCTGGCCGGGATGCGAGGCCGTACATGAGCGTGTGGATCGGCATCGATCTCGGGACGCAGAGCGTGCGGGCGCTCGCCGTCACCGGCGACGGCGAGGTGCTCGGCGCGGCCGGCCGGCCGCTCACCAGCCACCGGGACGGGCCCCGGCACGAGCAGGACCCCGAGCAGTGGTGGCGGGAGCTGGCCGCGGCCACCCGGGAGGCGCTTCGCGACGTTCCGGCCGAGCGGGTGGCGGGCGTGGCGGTGGCGGCGACCTCTGGAACGATCCTGCTCACCGACGCCGTCGGACGCGCTCTGACCCCGGCGCTCATGTACGACGATCGGCGGGCCGACGCCGAGCGAGCCAACGAGGTGGGCGCGGTCGTGTGGGAGCGGCTCGGCTACCGGCGCATGCAGCCCAACTGGGCACTGCCGAAGCTGCTGTGGCTGCTCCGCGACGCTCCGGCCGGGGCCCGGCTGGCGCACCAGAGCGACTTCGTGAACCGGCGGCTGGTCGGACATGATGTGGCCACCGACCTCAGCAACGCGCTCAAGACCGGCGTGGACCTGATCGAGGAGCGCTGGCCTCCTGAGGTGCTGGAGCTGCTTCCGGCGGGGATGCTCCCGGAGGTCGTGCGGCCGGGCAGCCGGCTCGGCACGGTGTGCGCGGAGGCCGCCGAGATCACCGGCATCCCCGCGGGCACGCCGGTGATCGCCGGGACCACCGATGGGTGCGCGGCCCAGCTCGGGGCGGGTGCGCTGCGGGTGGGGAGCTGGAACTCGGTGCTGGGCACCACGCTGGTGCTCAAGGGCGTGACGAAGGAGCTGATCCACGACCCGCTGGGAGTGGTGTACTCGCATCGCGCGCCGGACGGCTCGTGGCTGCCGGGCGGCGCGTCGAGCACGGGCGCCGGCGTCCTGTCCCGCGATCTGCCCGGCCGCGACCTCGACGCGCTCAGCGCCCAGGCCGCCCGCTCCGGCCCGTCCGCCGCTCGTTCCGCTCCCGTGACCTACCCGCTCGTCTCGCGCGGCGAGCGCTTCCCCTTCGCCGCCCCTGAGGCGGAGGGCTTCACGCTCGGCACCCCGGCCGACGACGTGGAGCGTTACGCGGCGATCTTACTGGGGGCGGCCTTCGTGGAGCGCCTCTGCTTCGACTACCTGGACCTGCTCGGCGCCCCCGTGGACGGCGAGATCATCCTGACCGGCGGCGCCACCAGGAGCGCCTACTGGACCCGGCTTCGCGCGGACGTCCTGGGACGTCCCGTGACTCTGCGGGAGAACGCCGAGCCCGCGCTGGGCATGGCCGTCCTCGCGTCCGGCGACGCCGGCCGGATGATCAGGACCAGCGCGGTGGTCGAGCCGTCGGGCGCCGACCTGCGCGAGCCGTACCTGCGTTTCGTCGCCGAACTGGCGCGGCGGGGCTGGCTCCCGGAAAACGCCGCACAACACGCCCGCGAGAGGACCGCTCGATGACCGACCTCGAGCTCGTACGCCACGGCGAGACCGTCTGGCACGCCGAGAACCGCTACGCCGGCGTCAGCGACGTGGAGCTGACCCCGCGCGGCCGGGAGCAGGCCGTCCAGCTCGCCGAGTGGGCCGGTCAAGCGGGCCTGGTGGCCGTCTGGTCCTCCACGCTCAGCCGGGCCCGGATCACCGCCGCGGCCGGCGCCGCCAAGGCGGGCGTGGAGCTCCAGACCGACCCGCGGCTGCGGGAGCTGGACTTCGGCGAGGGCGAGGGGCTGACCTCGGCCGAGATGGCGGCCCGCTTCCCGGAGGCGCGCGCCGCGTTCGAGGCCGATCCGGCGGAGAACCCGCTCCCGGGCGGTGAGAACCCGCATCAGGCCGCCGACCGGTTCGTCGCCGCGCTGCACGACATCGCCGCCGCCCACCGCGACGGGCGGGTGCTGGTGGTCGCGCACACGACCGCCATCAGGCTCGCCCTGTGCCGGCTGATCGGCGTGCCGCTCGGCGAATACCGGCGGCTCTTCCCCCGGCTGGACAACTGCGCGCTGACCCGGCTGCGCCTGCCGGAGCTCGGCGGCACCGGGCGGGCCGCGCTGCTGCAGTACAACTCCCCGATTGGAGCCGTTCGTTGACCATCCGAGTCCTTGCCGCAGGCGACCACTTCGTCCAGAACCGCCTGCTCGTCGACGCGCTCAAGAGCGCGGTCCCCGGCGAGGTGGACATCCGCGAGCTGACGCTGCCGTGGCCGCTAGAGCCGTTCGGCCGGGTGGGTGAGGTGGACGAGGCGTCGGACGTGGAGGACGAGCTGATCGAGGCACTGCGCGGCGTCGAGGTCTGCGTGACGCAGATGGCTCCCCTGACCAAGCGGGTCCTGGACGCCTCCCCCGACCTGCGGCTGTTCTGCGTGAGCCGGGGCGGGCCGGTGAACGCCAACCTGGAGGCGGCCGCCCATGCCGGGGTCGCGGTCACCTACGCGCCCGGCCGCAACGCGGTGGCCACCGCCGAGCACACCCTGGCCATGCTCCTGGCCGCCACCCGCAGGATCCCCCAGACGCACGCCGACCTGGCCGGCGGCGTGTGGCGGGGCGACTACTACATGTACGACAACGTCGGCCCCGAGCTGGAGGGGAACATGGTCGGCCTGGTCGGCTACGGCGCGATCGGCCGCCGCGTGGCCCGCATGCTGGAGGGCTTCGGCGCGGACGTCCTCGTCCACGACCCGTACGTCGACGTGCCCGGCCGCGTGGAGCTGACCGAACTGCTGGCCCGCTCCCGCTTCGTCTCCCTGCACGCCCGTGCCACCCCGGAGACCGTCGGCATGATCGGCGCGGCCGAGATCGCCGCCATGCCCGAGGGCTCGGTCCTGGTCAACTGCGCCCGGGGCGCGCTGCTCGACTACGACGCCCTGTGCGACGCGCTGGAGTCGGGCCATCTGTTCGGCGCGGCGATGGACGTCTTCCCCGAGGAGCCCATCCCGCCCGGCTCGCGCCTGCTCGCCGTGCCGAACCTGGTGATGACCCCGCACCTGGCCGGGGCCAGCAAGGAGACGGCGATGAAGGCGGCCGCGATCGTGGCCGCGGACGTGGCCCGCTACGTGCGCGGCGAGCCGCTGGTCCATCTGGCCAGCCCTTGAGCGCGCCCGCCGTCGAGACGTGCGGGCGGGCCCGAGCCCTGCGCGACTCGAGCCCGCTGTCACGCGCCCAGAGCCGGACCTCCACCCCTCCGAAGAGGCCCAGCCCCGCACGGACGCGTGACGTCCACGGTCGATCGGCTCGGCGCCCTGGCGCGCGATCCGATCGATCACAGGAAGAACGGTAGGCGTGCAGATGGCGTGTGCACATGCACTGACATGGCCATTCGAGGATGTACGCGGCAGGCGCGGCAATGTGTAGACGGCTCAGCGGTGCTCGGCCGCCCATGCGGCGATTTGTGTACAACGTCGAGGAGAAAGCCCGTCACGACAGAGCGGCCTCGATCACGGCCCGTGCGATGGGCGCCACGGCCTCGGCCCGGGCGCCCGGATGCTCCAGCACGACCCCCACCGCCACCTCCGGCTTGTCCGCCGGCGCGAAGGCCGTGAGGAGCGCGTGCTGCTCCATGCCCGAGTCCGCGGTCTTCGCGGCCACCTCCATCCCCGGGATGGCCGCGCCCGTACCCGCGCCGCCCGAATGCGTCACCGTGGTCATCATCGCCGCCAGATGCTTGGCCAGCATGGGAGGAAGGGCGGTCCGGTAGGGCGTGGGGCCGGCGCGGTTGATGACCGAGCCGTCCGGCAGTCGTACCTCCTCCACCAGGTACGGCCGCATCAGCACCCCGTCGTTGGCCACCGCCGCCGACAGCATGGCGATCATCAGCGGCGTCGCGCGGGTGTCGTGCCGCCCGATGGCCGACAGTGCCGTCTGGGCGCGGGACATGGCCGGCGGATACCGGCTCGGCGTCGTGGCCAGCGGGATCGTCAGCCCCGCCGCGTTGAACCCGAACGCCTCCGCCTGATCCCGCAGGATGTCCTGGCCGAGCTGCAGCCCGATGCGGGCGAACGCGGTGTCGCACGAGACCTGGAAGGCGTACAGGAGTGTCGGATGCGCGTCACGGCAGCCGGCGGCGTTGCGCACGACCACCGAGGTGCCCGGCAGCCGCAGCCGCGCAGGGGCGTCGAGCAGGCTCGCCGGGGCGTACTCGCCGGAGGCCAGCGCCGCCGCTGTGGTCACCAGCTTGAACGTGGGCCCCGGCGGATACGACCGGTGCAGAGCCCGGTTCAGCATGGGCTGCGCCGGGTCCTGCCCGAGCCGCCCGCTCACCGCGGCGAGCCGCGCCCGGTCGAAGGTCGTGAAGGCGTTCGGGTCGTACGACGGGTACGTGGCCAGCGCCAGGATCGCGCCCGTGGCCGGGTTGATGGCCACGACCGCGCCGGGGATCCCTTTCTCTTCGAGGCCCCGGTACGCCACCCGCTGCGCACGGTCGCTGATCGTCAGCCGGACGTCGGCCCCCTGGGCGGCGCCGGCTCTGAGCAGCGAGCGGACCTTGACCTTGGCGTCGTCGCCGGACAGCACCGCGTTCTGCGCCTGCTCGATGCCGGTGGCGCGATACAGCGCCAGGTGGCCGGTGACCGGGGCGTAGATCTCGCCGTGCCTGTAGACCCTCTGGTAGAGGTACGGGCCCTCGCCCGCCGGGCGGCTCGTGGCGATGGTCGTGCCGTCGTAGGTGAGGATGTCGCCGCGCGGATGGTCGAACCTGGCGATCAGCGGCCGCTCGTTCCTGCGGTCGGCGTTGAGTGTGTACGAGCCGAACGCCTGGACGACCGTGATGTGCGCCAGCAGGGTGAACAGCATCGTCGCGCAGAGCACGGCGACACGGCGCAGCGAGACGTCGATCCGCCCGTTCCGCGATCCGGCCATGGATCTTGGTTTACCGGCCGGACCGCAAAGACCGAGCTAGAGAACCCTGCGGTAGTAGGAAATCTTGGTCTGGATGTAGCGCTGGCGCTCGGCGAGGTTCGCGATCTGCGCCTGGACGTGCTGGTCGTGCTCCTCCAGCAGCTTGATCCGGTCCCGGATCGTGTGGTCCCCCGCGCGTACGAGCTCGGCGAAGCGCAGCATCGTGGCGATGGGCATGCCCGTGTCACGCAGGCAGCGCAGCGTGCCGAGCCAGCCGATGTCCTCCTCGCTGAACCTGCGCTGCCCGGCCGCGTTCCGGTCCACGCGCTCCAGCAGGCCGATCTTCTCGTAGTAACGCAGGGTGTCGAGGCTGAAGCCGGTTTCCTCGACGGCTTCCGCAGGTGTGTACACGCTCACGCGACCAGTTTTTCACCTGGAGCGCACTCCAGGTCAACCGATTGACATGGAGTGCGCTCCAGCTCTCAAAGTCGGGGGCATGAACATCGCACTCGGCACGATCCCCTTCGGCACCAGCGTCGATCTGAAGGACACCTTCGCCATCCTGGACCGCTTCCACGAGGCGGGCGGAACCATGCTCGACACGGCCAACAACTACCCGTTCTGGGTCGCGGGCCGCTCGGGCGACGAGAGCGAGCAGGCCGTCGGCGCCTGGCTGGCCGCTCGCGGCAACCGGGACCAGATCTTCATCAGCACCAAGGCCGGGGCCCGGCCGACCGTGGCCGGCGACACCACCCTGGCCTCCGCCGAGGGCCTGTCCGCGCCCGCCATCGCCAGGGCCGCGGAGGGCAGCCTGCGGCGGTTGGGCACGGATTACATCGATCTGTACTGGTCGCACATCGAGGACCGGTCCGTCCCGCTGGAGGAGACCCTGGGGGCGTTCGACGACCTGGCCCAGCAGGGCAAGGTACGCCGGTTGGGCGCCAGCAACATCGCGGCCTGGCGACTGGAGCGGGCCAGGAACCTGTCGGCGGTGCGTGGCTGGATGCCCTACACGTACGTGCAGCTGCGGCACACCTACCTCCGGCCCCGGCCGTTCACGGAACTGGCGGAGGCGGGGCACACGCTGGTGTCGGACGAGATGCTGGACTACCTGGCCGCCGAACCGGACATGACGCTGTGGGCGTACAACACGCTGATGTTCGGCGCCTACACGCGTCCCGACCGGCCGATCGCGGAGATCTACGACCATCCGGGAACGACCCGCCGCCTCGCCGTCCTGCGCGAGGTCGCCGGCGAGCTGGGGGCCACGCCGAACCAGGTGGTGCTGGCCTGGCTGATGGCCGACGGCATCGTCCCCATCGTCGGGGTCTCGACGATGGCCCAGCTGGAGGAGGCCATCGGCGCCGCCGGCCTCAAGCTGGACCCGGAACTGCGAACCCGCCTGGACGCGGCGCGCTGATCCCGGCACGCGGCCTCCCGGGCCGGACAGCGCGCCGACCGGCCCGGCGAGGCGGTTATGGGAGGTGGGGGGTCAGATAGCGGCGGACCAGGTGTTTGCACTCGGCGATCAGCTCCGCGTCCCCCCGAGGATCGGCTCGGAAGGCGAGTTTGAGCACCGCGTCCGTGGCCTCGACCGCCACCACCAGCGCCCGGTCGAGCCCCGGCCCCGCGGGCGCGTCCAGGAGCTCCTGGATGAGGGCCCGCAGCCGGTCGGCCACCACCGCGCTGTTGTCCTGGATGCCGTCGAGCACCCGCTTGGTGCCCGGGATGGCGGGCCCGCCGGGCGCGGTGAGCACCTCGCCGAAGTCCACCACGGCGAACCCCGGCGTGCCGCGTTTCATGTCGACGAACTCGTCGATGGCCAGGTCGACGAGCTCGGTCCAGTGCCTGAGGTCGGCCGCGGCGAAGCGCTCGCTGATCCGTTCGAGGAACGCCTCCAGGTTGCGCAGCGCCAGCGCCCGCACCAGCCCCAGTTTGTCGTGGAAGAACTGGTAGAACGTGCCGATCGGCACCTCGGCCCGGCGCGCGACCTCTTTCGTGGTCATCGCCTCGTATCCGATCTCGTCGAGCAGCAGCGCGCACTCGTCGAGCATCCGCTCCACCCGCTCCACGCTGCGGCGTTGGGCGGGACGGCGGCGCAAGATACTCGTCATGCCCCCATCTTGGCGTATGCCCGGCGGATAAAGGGAGTCACACGGGACCCAGTTAACATGAGCCAAACTCGCATAACAGCAGGGAGCCCGTGATGTTCCTATGGGGTACGGCCACGGCCGCGTACCAGATCGAGGGCGCGGCCCAGGAGGACGACAGGGGCGCGTCCATCTGGGACACCTTCGCGCACGAGCCCGGCCGCACCAGGGACGGGCACACCGGCGACGTGGCGTGCGACCACTACCACCGCTGGCGGGAGGACGTCGCTCTGATGTCCGGCCTCGGCGTGAACGCCTACCGCTTCTCGATCGCCTGGCCGCGCGTCCAGCCGCTCGGCACGGGCGCCCTCAATCCCCAGGGCCTCGACTTCTACGACCGGCTCGTGGACGCCCTGTGCGAGCAGGGCATCCAGCCGGTGCCGACGCTGTTCCACTGGGACCTGCCGCAGCCGCTGGAGGACCGCGGTGGGTGGCTGAATCGTGAAATATCGGAAATGTTCGCCGAGTACGCCGCCATCGTCGCGGACCGCCTGGCCGACCGCGTCCCCCTGTGGATCACCCTGAACGAGCCCTTCGTCCACATGGCCTTCGGCTACGCCATGGGCATCCACGCCCCCGGCCAGGCCCTCCTGACCGGGGCCCTCCCGTCCGCCCACCACCAACTCCTGGCCCACGGCCTGGCCACGCAGGCCCTGCGAGCGGCCGGCGCCCGCCAGGTGGCGATCACCAACAACTGCACCCCGGTCTGGCCCGCCTCGCAGGAGGAGCCCGACCTCAAGGCCGCCGACGCCTACGACGTCCTGCACAACCGCCTGTTCAACGACCCCGTACTCATCGGCGAATACCCGGATCTGTCGGCGTACACCCCTGCCCTGGACTTCCTCCGCGACGGCGACCTGCAGATCATCTCCACACCGATCGACGCTCTGGGCATCAACTACTACAACCCCACCCGGATCACGGCCCCGGCAGCCGAGGGACTCCCCTTCGAGGACGCCGGCATCACCGGCCACCCCACCACCGCCTTCGGCTGGCCGGTCGTCCCCGACGGCCTGCGCGAGCTCCTGACCGGCCTCAAGGCCAGGTACGCCACCGCGCTCCCGCCCATCTACATCACCGAGAACGGCTGCTCGCAACACGACGTGGTCACCGCCGACGGCCGGATCGAGGACCAGGCCCGCATCGCGTACTTGGAGGGCCACATCGCGGCGATGCGCCGGGCCATGGCCGAGGGCGTGGACGTACGCGGCTATTTCGTCTGGTCCCTGCTGGACAACTTCGAGTGGGCCGAGGGCTACCACCAGCGCTTCGGCCTGGTCCACGTGGACTTCGAGACCCAGCGCCGCACCCCGAAGGCGTCGTACGCCTGGCTGAAGGAGTTTCTCGAAGCTCAGAAGACCGACACGTGAACGTGGTCGTAGTGGTTGGCCGTCACCCCGCCGCGGTCCGACATCGGATCCCAGCCGCCCCCTGACCGGATGTCGTAGTAGCGCTGCTTCCAGATGATGTACATCACACCGAGCCTGGCGCCGTTCTTGATGAGCCAGTCGGCCAGGGCGTCCCCGTTGGCCCCGTCGGCCCCGGCGGCCATGGTGCCGCCTCTGGACATCATGAAGTCGCAGGCCCGGCCCTTGCCGTGCTCGCCGGGGTCGCCGGGGCGCAGGCAGCCGACGCCGTACCTCATGGGGAAGTTCTGCATGATCTCGGCGCGCACCGAGACCATGCGCGGCGTCAGCCCGTCCGCGCCGCCGGGCTCCTGGAAGCCGTACTTGTTGAGCAGGCGCTCGATCTCGCGGCGCTTGCCCTGCATGACCTTGATTTCCTTCTTCAGCTTCTGGATCTTGTCACTGGCCTCGATCTTGGCCTCTTTGGACTTCTCGATCAGCTTCTGGATGCTCTTGACGCGCTCGGTCCGCTCGTTGGCCATGTAGGTCATGTTGGCGGCCTGCCCCAGCACCTGGTGCGGCTCGACCTGGGTGGTGAGGAGTCGCAGCCCGTCGATCGGGCCCACCATGTAAGCGGTCTGCGCGATGCGCGCCACGTCGCTCTGCGCGGCCTTGAGCTTGGCCTCCAGGCCGCTGGAGGTGTCGGTGGCCTTCTTGGCCTGGACCCTGATCTCCTCCAGGCTCTGGATCTGTCCCCGGTAGAGCTTGTTGAGCTGATCCGCCTGCTTGGTGAGTTTGCGCAGCTCAGCGGGGGAAGGAGCGGCCGCCGCGGACTGCGGGGCGGGGATCGCGAGCAGCCCGGCGAGGACGGCGACAAGAACGGCGAACCGCCCGGTTCTCACACCCGCCCCCTCCCCTCATAGACGGACCGAAACTATAGAAGATGATCTTGATCTCTGTCATCCGAACGCCAGAACTGCTGCACCTTTGATGAAGTTTCTTGCATTTTGTCCGCTTTTGGGGAGGCATGACCCGCGCGCGAGCGCGGCGCTCTTGCGTGGATGGGCAGAACATGGTTCGGTCGCCTTGGGACGTTCGCCAGGCAAGCAAGCATTCGGTCGGCAGGAGGCTCACGACATGCGCCAGCACGACACGCTGTTCATCGGGGGCGAATGGGTGGCCCCAGCGGGCACGGGAACGATCGACGTCATCTCCCCGCACACCGAGGAAGTCGTCGGCCGGGTGCCGGACGGCACGGCCGCCGACATGGACCGCGCGGTCGCGGCCGCCCGCGAGGCGTTCGACCGCGGGCCGTGGCCGCGCATGACGTTCGCCGAGCGGGCCGAGGTGATCAGCCGGCTGGCCGCGATCTACAACGAGCGGCAGGGCGAGATGGCCGCGCTCATCACGGAGGAGATGGGTTCGCCGATCACGTTCTCCAACCTCGCGCAGGCGCCGCAGCCGCTCGGCATGCTGCAGTACTACGCCGAGCTCGGCAAAACGTACAAGCAGGAGGAGCAGCGGCCCGGGCTGTTCGGCCCGGTCACGGTGCGGCGCGAGCCCGTGGGCGTGGTGGCGGCCGTGGTGCCGTGGAACGTCCCGCAGTTCGTCACGATGACGAAGGTGGCGCCCGCGCTGCTGGCCGGCTGCACGATCGTGCTCAAGCCGGCGCCTGAGACGCCGCTGGACGCGTACCTGCTGGCCGAATGGGCGGCCGAGGCGGGCCTGCCGGCCGGAGTGCTCAACATCGTGCCCGGGGGCCGCGAGGCCGGCGAGCACCTCGTCTCGCACGCCGGCGTGGACAAGGTGGCCTTCACCGGCTCGACGGCGGCGGGCCGGCGCATCGGGGCCATCTGCGGCGAGCAGCTCAAGCGGGTCAGCCTGGAGCTGGGCGGCAAGTCCGCGGCGATCATCCTCGACGACGCCGACCTGGCCGCCAGCATGGGTTTCCTGTCGCTGGCCTCGCTCATGAACAACGGGCAGGCCTGCGTGGCGCAGACGCGCATCCTGGCCTCGCGCAACCGCTACGACGAGGTCGTCGAGGCCGTCGCCGGCATGGTCACCTCGCAGCCCGTCGGCGACCCCGCCGACCCGGCCACCGGCATCGGCCCGCTCGTGGCCAAGCGGCAGCAGGACCGGGTCGAGGGCTACATCAAGATCGGCATGGACGAGGGCGCCAAGGTCGTCGTCGGCGGCCTGGACCGGCCCCACGACCGCGGCTGGTACGTCGCCCCCACCGTCTTCGCCAATGTCGGCAACGACATGCGCGTCGCCCGCGAGGAGATCTTCGGGCCGGTCCTGGTCGTGATCCCGTACGAGGACGAGGCGGACGCCGTCCGCATCGCCAACGACAGCGACTACGGCCTGGCCGGCACGGTGTGGACGGCCGACACCGAGCACGGCATGGACGTGGCCCGCCAGGTTCGCGCCGGCACCTACGGCGTCAACTGCTTCATGCTGGAGACCAACGCGCCCTTCGGCGGCTACAAGGCCAGCGGCGTCGGCCGCGAGCTGGGCCCCGAGGGCCTGCAGGGCTATCTGGAGTACAAGTCGATCGCCCGGCTGGGCTGAGCCGCCTCCCAAGGCCGACGACCAGGGCCCCGCGCCTGACGCGGGGCCCTGGTCATCACAGGACGTGCACCCAGCGCCCCCGCGACGCTGGGCTACCGCCCGACTACTGAAGTATGTCCCACGTCCACCGCATCGACGGTTTCCTTCCCCAGGGACTTTCTCCCGGCGGTTCTCTTCCATCCGCCCTAGGTAGACGCGTATTACTCAGGAAAAGTTCGAAGAGATCCATTTGCCGATTCGGCGGATGAGCTCGGGGGACGCCGCGGACTCCGCGTGACCGTATCCGGACTCGATCCACAGCTCCTTGGGCTCGCGGGCGCCGTCGTACAACTGATGGGCGTGATCCAGCGGGAAGAACATGTCGGCGTCCCCGTGGACGATCAGCAGCGGGGCCGGCGAGACGAGCGCGGCGGCCTCGTGGGGCGGCATCGGGATCGGGTCCCACCGGCCGCGAGCGATCTTGGTGCGCTTGGCCACCCTGGCCGCCCACCGCCCGAACGGCTGCTCGATCGCCCAGTGCACCTGGCGCATCGGCTTGGTGCCCCGGTAGTACCAGCGGGCCGGGCCGCTCACCGCCGCCACCGCGTCCACCCCGCCGCGCAACCCCGCATGCCGTACGGCCACCGCCGCGCCCATGGAGAAGCCCACGACCGCGATCTTCGAGTAGCCGACCACGCGGGCGTGCCGCACGGCGGCCGCCACGTCGAGGATCTCCCGGTCGCCGACGGTCGTCTCGCCGCCGGAGCGGCCGTGGCCGCGGAAGTCGAACGCGAGCACGCCGCCGTACTCGCTGAGCACGTGCGCGATGCGGCGCGCGGCACGCTCCCGCCAGGACCCGGTGAAGCCGTGGGCCATGACGATCCCCACGTCCGTACGGGTGGAGGGCGTGTGCGCGGCGTCGATGCGGACCCCGTCCTCGGTCCTGAGCATGACGGGGAAGTGTGGTGCGAAGGGCATGTATATGAGCTTAATTTCGCAGAGCGCTGAGGTCCGCGACGCTCATGACGATCCGTACGCAGGACTCCTCCGCCGCCTCGAGCGCCTGCGGCAGGTCGGAGATCAGCACGCGGGCGCCGCTGTCCCTGATGTGGTCCCTGAGCACGTCCGTGTCGAGATGGGCGGACACCGGCCAGGCGACGCCGCCCGCCGCGATCACCGCGTCGGTCGCCACCAGCAGATCAGGGCCGACGGGCAGGCAGATGAGCACGGTGTCGCCCGGCCGCACTCCCCTGCGCCGCAGCTGGACGATCGCGACGGCGGACCTCTCGTCCAGCTGCTCCTCGGTGAGCCTCAGGCCCGTGCCCGAGTCCACGATGACGATGCGCCCATCCATGGGGCCCACCGTAGGGAGGGCTTCCCATGCGTACATGGGGCGAAATATGTAGATCCCTATGCAGAAGAGCGCGAGGTGCGCTCGGCCGCCCATACTGCGATCTGCGCCCGCGATGTATAGCCAAGTTTCTCCATGATGTTGGCAATATGCCGGGCAACCGTGGCGGGACTGATCACCAGCTCTTCGGCGATGGCGCGGTTGGACAGCCCGCGGGTGAGCAGGCTCGCGATCTCCTGCTCGCGGGCGGTCAGCAGCGAGTGTTTGGCGGGCTCGGCGGCCACGGGCCCCCGCGGCGCCGGCCGCTTGCCCTCCAGCACGTGGCGCGCGGCGTCGTCGGGGCTCATCACGCGGCCCCGCGACCACAACGCGGCCGTGCGGCCCTCGCCCAGCTTGGCGCGGGCCCGGCCGAGCAGCTCCTCGATCCTGATCGTGGCCGAGTGCTGCCCGATCGACTCGCGGAGCGTGGTCGCCGCCGCGGCGGCCAGCACCGCGCCCTCCAGGTCGCCTTCGTGCTCCGCCAGCACCGACAGCCCCGCCAGGCAGCGGGCCACGCTCTGACGCTGCCCGGCCCCTCTGCTCAGCGCCAGGCTCGCGGCCAGCCGTTCCCTGGCGGTGCCGAACTCGTGCAGCATCGCCGCCACCCGGCCGATCCTGGCCAGGCAGCGCGCCAGGTCGGCGTCGCCGTCCAGCTCCCGCAGCCAGGGGACGGCCATCTCGTATTGGGCCTTGGCCGTCACCAGGTCGCCGCGTGCCTCGGCCACCGCGCCGAGCTGGGCCGCGGCCCTGGCCATGATCCAGCGGTGGCCGTGCTGACGCGCCCGGGCGAGCGCCTCCTCACCGAGCCGCTGCGCCTCGCGCAGCCGGCCGCGGGTCAGCGCCACCGCCGACAGCCCGGCCAGGCCCGCTGCCTGGTTCCACGCGTCGCCCGAACGGGTGGCGCGGGCCAGGCCCTCCTCCGCGTGGCGCACCGCCTCGTCGGCCCGGCCCATGCGCAGCAGCACCACGACCATGAGGCTGTGCATGCCGCAGCGCACCCACTCGTTGTCCGGCGACAGTCCCGCCAGGCTCTGCTCGGCCACCTCCAGCGAGCGGCCCAGCTCGTCGCGCGCCTCCAGCCCGTAGGAGAGGTACGCCTTGGCCTGCGCGATCTGCTCGTCCGGCACGTGCGTCAGGTCGAGCGAGAGCAGCCGCTCGATCCAGGCGACGATCCCCGTCAGGTTGCCGACGATCGGCAGCAGTCCCGTGCTCGTGGTGCACAGGCGCAGGCCCAGCGGTACGTTGCCGGACTCGGCCGCCCAGTCGAGCGCCACCCGCCGGTCGTCCAGCAGGCTCTTGCTGGCGGTCAGCGCCCGCAGCCGCTCCCGCCACGGCACGCCGGACTCGATCATCTCCGTCACGAAATGTCGTTCCTGCAGCCGGCAGATCACGTCGAGATGCCGCTCGCGCAGGACCTCGCGCTCGCCGGCCTGCTCCAGGCGCTCGAGCGCGTAGCGCTTGATGGTCTCCGGCAGCCAGTAGCGTGTGCGGCTCTCGTCGCACAGCACCAGCGACTTGTCCACCAGGCCGCCGAGCAGGTCCACGATCTGCGCCCGCGAGATGGGCCGCTCCACGCAGACCTGCTCGGCCAGGTCCAGGTCGAAACCGCCGGCGAACACCGACAGCCGGCGCAGCAGCACCTGCTCCTTGGCCGAGAGCAGGTCGTAGCTCCACTCGACGGCGGCCAGTAACGTGCGCTGCCGGGCGGGGGCGGTGCGGCCGCCCGTGGTGAGCAGCGAGAAGCGATCGTCGATGCGGTCGGCGATCTGGCCGGGGCTGAGCAGGCTCGTGCGGGCCGCGGCCAGCTCCAGCGCCAGCGGCAGCCCGTCGAGCGCCTGGCACAGGCGGACGATGTCGGGCAGGCTGCCAGGGCCCAGCCTGGTGCCCGCGGCCGTCGCCCGATCCATGAAGAGCTGCACGGACTCGGCGTCGGCGCTCTCGGCGTCGTCGCTGTCCGCGTCGGGGAGCTCGAGCGGCGGAACCCGCCAGATCAGCTCGCTCGCGATGCGCAGCGGCTCCCTGCTGGTGGTCATGACGCTCAGCCGCGGGCAGTCGGCCACCAGCCTGGCCGTCACCTCGGCGCACGTGTCGACCAGGTGCTCGCAGTTGTCGAGCAGCAGCAGGCAGCGCAGGCCACGCAGCCTGGCCGTCACGGTGTCGAACAGCGGCCTGCCGGCCTCCTCGCTCATCCCCAGCACGCGGGCGATCTCCGGCACGACCAGCTCGGCGCGGCCGAACCTGGCCAGCTCCACCAGCCAGACGCCGTCGGGATAGGCGGGCACCAAGCCCGCGGCCACCCTCAGGGCCAGCCGGGTCTTGCCGATGCCGCCGACCCCGCACAACGTCACCACGCGATTCTCGGCGACGAGCGCGCACAGGTCGTCGAGATCGCGTTCGCGGCCCACGAACCTGTTGGGCTCTGCTGGAAGGTTGTGCCTGGGGGGTTGTGGCATGTGGTCACCCTGCGTCGCGGATGGATCACACTTTTTTCACAGTCTCACATGCCGAGCGAACTCACCACTGCCCTTTCGTCGATGACGCGGAGGACCGGGTCGCCGAGCAGCCTTCTGGCCACGTCGTAGGGCGCCACGACCAGAGTGGCGCGGCGCTCCTGGGCCAGCACCCGGCAGCCGACCAGGCTCGGCTCGTGGGCGATCACGACATGGGCGCCGGACATCATGGCCAGGTCGACCACCCGCAGGCCGCGGAAAACGCCGCTGGCCGCGTTGATCACGACGTCGTCCTTGCCGATCACCAGCCGCGCGGCCACCCTGCGCAGGTCGGCGGCCAGCTCGTCGTGGTCGAGCACCCGCCTGCCGTCGGGCGCGATCGCCGGCCCCGCCAGCGGGCCGAACTCGAGGGCGCCGCTGTTCAGCAAATCGCCGAACGGCGTGGCGCCCGGCGCCGGCAGGAACGAGAAGACCCGCTCCACCTTCGCCGCCGCGGGGTCGTGGTCGCGCTGGGTGATCATCATTCGGGCCGTGCCGGCGGCCCCGAGCACCGCCACCCCGCCCGCCCAGGCCACGGAGTGGACCGCGACCGGCAGCGACGCGCCGAGCGGTACGTTGACGAGCACGCGCTCGCCGAACCGCAGGCCCTGGCGGCGCAGCCCCGCCGCGGCGCGAGTGACCCGTCTCACGAAAGCCGAGTACGACACCACCTCGCCGGTTCTGACGTCGCTCACCGCCGGCTGGTCTCCCTTCGTCGGCGCCGCGGCCATAACCAGCTCTGTCCAGGTCATGCCGACAATGTAGGGACCACGCCCGGGCTTGCCATGCGCACAATTGTGCAACCGACTATGTAGGTGCGCCCCCGCTACCTGCGGCGACCCGCCGTGCGGCGCTTCGTCCCGCTCCTGCCATTAGGGGGGATCAACTAGACTTAAGTAGTCGCGACTTCGCGCGGCCGCCCCCACGACACAGAGCGAGACGTCATCATGCCTTTGAACAGCCGCGACGACCTGCGGAACATCGCGATCATCGCGCACGTCGACCATGGCAAGACCACGCTGGTCGACGCCATGCTCTGGCAGTCCGGGGCATTCCGCGCCAACCAGGACGTCGACGACCGCGTTATGGACTCCAACGACCTGGAGCGCGAGAAGGGGATCACCATCCTCGCGAAGAACACCGCGGTCCAGCACGGCGGCATGACCCTGAACATCATCGACACCCCCGGCCACGCCGACTTCGGCGGCGAGGTCGAGCGCGGCCTGTCCATGGTCGACGGCGTCGTGCTGCTGGTGGACGCCTCGGAGGGGCCGCTGCCGCAGACCCGGTTCGTGCTGCGTAAGGCCTTCGCCGCCAAGATGCCCGTCATCCTGTGCATCAACAAGGTCGACCGCCCCGACGCCCGCATCAAGGAGGTCGTGGACGAGGTCTACGAGCTCTTCATGGACCTCGACGCCACCGAGGAGCAGATCGACTTCCCGATCGTCTACGCCTCCGCGAAGGCGGGCCGGGCCTCGCTGAACCGTCCCGCAGACGGTGGCATGCCCGACTCCGAGGATCTTGAGCCGCTGTTCGACATCATCAAGTCGACCATCCCGGCCCCGACCTACGACCCCAACGCGCCGCTGCAGGCCCACGTCACCAACCTCGACGCCTCCTCCTACCTCGGCCGCATCGCGCTGTGCCGGATCCACCAGGGCGTCCTGCGCAAGGGCCAGCAGGTGGCCTGGTGCCGCACCGACGGCACGATCCAGCGCGTCAAGATCACCGAGCTGCTCATGACCGAGGCTCTGGAGCGCAAGCCGGCCGAGGAGGCCGGCCCCGGCGACATCATCGCCATCGCGGGCATCCCCGAGATCATGATCGGCGAGACGCTGGCCGACCCCGAGGACCCGCGCCCGCTGCCGCTGATCACCGTGGACGAGCCGGCCATCTCGATGACCATCGGCACCAACACCTCGCCGCTGGTCGGCAAGGTCAAGGGCTCGAAGGTCACCGCCCGCATGGTCAAGGACCGCCTCGAGAAGGAGCTCGTCGGCAACGTGTCGCTGCGCGTGCTGCCGACCGACCGGCCCGACGCCTGGGAGGTGCAGGGCCGTGGCGAGCTGGCGCTGGCCATCCTGGTCGAGCAGATGCGCCGCGAGGGCTACGAACTGACCGTCGGCAAGCCGCAGGTGGTCACCAAGGTCATCGACGGCAAGGTGCACGAGCCGGTCGAGCGCCTGACGGTCGACTGCCCCGAGGAATACCTCGGCGCGGTCACGCAGCTCCTTGCCGTGCGCAAGGGCCGCATGGAGCACATGACCAACCACGGCACCGGCTGGATCCGGATGGAGTTCGTGGTCCCGGCCCGCGGCCTGATCGGCTTCCGTACCGAATTCCTCACCGAGACGCGCGGCACCGGCCTGGTGCACCACGTGTTCGACTCCTACGAGCCGTGGTTCGGCGAGCTGCGCACCCGCAACAACGGCTCCCTGGTGGCCGACCGGTCCGGTCCCGTGACCGCGTTCGCCATGCTCAACCTGCAGGAGCGCGGCACGCTGTTCGTCTCACCGACGACCGAGGTCTACGAAGGCATGATCGTCGGCGAGAACTCCCGCTCCGACGACATGGACGTGAACATCACCAAGGAGAAGAAGCTCACCAACATGCGCTCCTCCACCAGCGAGGAGACCGAGAAGGTGATCCCGCCGCGGGTGCTCTCCCTGGAGCAGGCGCTGGAGTTCATCCGCGAGGACGAGTGCGTGGAGATCACGCCCGAGGCCGTACGCATCCGCAAGGTCGTGCTCGACGCCGCCACCCGAGGCCGCGCCGCCGCCCGCGCCAAGCGTGCCTGATTGAAGTTTCACCGGGCCGCGCTTTGCCGACATATTTGCCGGCAAAGCGCGGCCTTCGTGTAAGTGCGGGGAGTAAGCGGCGGCCCGCGGCCGCGTGCTGCCATGTGCGATACATGGGCGGCTCCCGGGTCGGGCTGTAAAGAAAAGTTGTCATGGGAATAGCTGTAATCACACCGTGACCCCATGAGATAGAACATTCGGGCATGCCGGAGAATCATCCACATTGTGGGAAAGCTCCGGATGACGATCGCGTTCGGGCTGGCGTTGGTGTCATTGGGGGCGATCGTTTGGTGCACCGTCGCAGCCAGACCGGTAGCGGGGCCTGCGCCGCCTAAGAGCGCCGCAGCGCCCAACCCGTGGGTGGCCGCCGCCACCCGCGCCGACCCCCTCGTGCGCTGGGCCCGCAAGGCCACCACCGAGGTCCTCATCACCAGGGCGGACGAGAACGACCTGGATCCGGTCCCAGAAGGCCGGATCGACCCGCGCCAGCGCCAGGTCAAGGTGACCGTCGTCCACCGGCTCCAGCTGGCCCGCAAGGACCCGCTCATCGAGGCGTTACGTCAGGGCGGCGGCTTCCCCGACACGCTCCAGCAGGCCACGGACGCCGTTTTCGGCGCCGTCAAGGTGGACGGGCCCGGCCTGGCGCCCACGACGCGACTGGCGCCGATCCTCGTCTCCGACCCCCAGGGCACCACGGCCGCCTTCACGGTGAAGCTGCTGCGCCAGGTCGAGATGGAGGAGCTGCTGAAGCTGGACTTCTCCGCCCCCAACGCCTCCCCCTTGATCGTCACCTCGCGCTCGATCGCGGTGGTGCCCGGCGAGTGGACCGTGCTGCGGCAGGAGGGGATCACACCGAAGCGGGAGCAGGAGGAGCGGGTGGAGTTCCCCATCGGGGCCTACCCGGTGAGCATGACGCTGGCGCCGGACTCCTACGGGTTCCCCGACGTGGTGGTCGCGGAGGACTTCTCGTGGGCCACCGCGCTCGGCGTGCTCACCGCGGTCGCGCTGGTCGCCTTCCTGCTGCGCTCGCTCGGCCGGGGGTTCTGGGAGCGGCTGCCCAACAGGGAGCTGGCCATCGGGCTCGGGCTGGCGGCGCCCTCGTTGCTGATCCCGCTGTTCGCCAAGGAGTGGTCGCCGGTCGCGTACGTGATCCTCTTCGTCGCCGTACCCGCTCTCGTGCTGCGGCACGCCGGGCGGGTGCTGCCCACCAGCCCGCCGTGGACCACCCGCGACCTGCTGATCGTGACCGGCCTCGGCCTGCTCGTCGGGCTCGGCATGCTGATCTGGTCGTGGCTGCACGGGCAGCTGTCCGGGCCGGCCCTGCTCGCCGGCGGGGCGGTGGCCGCGCTCGCCGCGGCCGGGTCGGCGGTCGCGTTGAGCGTCGATCTGGGGGTCCGGCCGGTGATCGTACGGCTGGCCGTGCTGTCGGCGGAGGCCGCGATCGGGCTGCTGGCGCTGGCGCTGTGGTTACGGGCGCTGCTGGCCGGGGTGTACCCGCCCGACAGCATCCGCCTGGTCCTGGGGCTGGGCTGGGCGATGATCCCGATCGGCGCCGTGGCCGTGGCGACCAAGCAGTGGAGCCGCACCGCGGTCGTGGTGGCCGTGTTCGTGAGCCTGCTGGTGCAGGGCTGGCCGACCGAATGGCTGGACGCCGGGTCGTGGAGCCTGGCCGTGTCCCAGCCGGTGCCGAGGATCGGCAGCCTGCCCCTCGACCCGATCGTGCGCGGGGTGCTCGGGCTGCTCCTGCTCGGGTTCGTGATGCTGGTGCTGCGGCTCAGGCGGCTCGGTGGGCAACTGGCCGCGATCGGCAACCCGGTCGCCGAGTCCACGATGATCGCCGTGCTGATGGTGCTCTACATCACGCCGGGCGGCAGCACGACGCTGGCCGACATCGACGTACCGCTGCCGCTGCTGGCCATCACCTCGATCGTGGCCTGGGCGACCGCCCGCTGGCTGCTCACCGGGCCGGACGTGGCGATCGCCGAGCCCGCCACGCCGGAGGAGCACCGCCGGCTCATCAGGGCCGCCATCCACAAGCGGCTGCTGCTCGTGGCCGAGCAGGAGCTCTACCGCATCGGGCGGGGCAGGATCGGCGCCGGGGACCTGTCGATGGCCGACTTCGACGAGCAGCGGCACGCCTTGGAGGCGGCCCTGCGCGAGCACGGCCGGCATCCGGAGACCGCGTTCGCCACGGCCGCCGCGTGCACGCCCTGGTACAACGGCGTGCACGGCTTCACCGTCAGCCTGCTGCTGAGCCTGCCCTTCACCGTCGTGTACGGCCTGCCGGAAGGGGTGGACCTGACCAGCTTCATCTTCGACGGGCGCTACCTGATCACGCTGCCCGCGTTCGGCTTCCTCTTCGGCTACTTCTACCCGCGCATCCGCGGCACCCAGCCGATGACCAAGGCCCTGCACCTCACCGCCGCCGCCCTGCTGACCGAGTTGTCCGGCTACCTCTCGACGCTGGTGGAACCGGATGTCGGGGCGTTCGACAAGACGCAGGTGGTGGCGATCGTGGTGGGGCAGGTGATGATGGTGTGCATCGGGCTCGGCCTGTTCTGGGAGTGGCGGATCATGCACCTGGCCGACGAGCCGTGGGCGCGGGTGCGCAACCTGCGCAGCGTTCGCAGCCTGGCGGCGCCGACGCTGGCCCTCGTGCTGGCGGCGGGGACGACGGCGGCGAGCTCGGCGGCGGGACAGACCGTGGACCGCATCCTCAAGGGCGACCAGGTGACCAGCGCCCCCCGCTGACGCCGCGGTGGGGTCAGCGGCGGGGCAGTTCGCTCCCCCGTACATGTGTGCACAGCCACTCCACCAGGGGGCCGAAGGCGCGCCAGGCGTGCTCCACGCGCGTGCGCACCTCCGCCGTGTGCACCCAGGGCTCCGGCTCGAACCGCGCACCCGCGTAAAGGGACTTGTGCCGCAGCAGCTCGATGCGCGGATGGTCCTCGCTGAACCCCCGCGGCTTGGTCTTCAGCCGCTCCCCCAGCAGGTCGTAACCCGCCGCCACCAGCGCGTCGGTGATGGCCGACAGCGGCTTGCCGGTGAGGTCACCGTCCACCGCGGCCCGGTAGCGGGCGATCTGGTCGGACGCCTGCGTGTAGAAGCCGCCCGCCATGAAGAGCCCGGAGGCGCTGATCTCGACGTAGAACCCGATGCCCGGCATCAGGTCGACGAAGGCCCCCTGGTGCGTCTTGTAAGGCGATTTGTCCTTGGCGAAGCGCACGTCGCGATAGGGCCGGAAGAGCTGCGCGGACCCGAACTCGGCGGCCAGCTCGTCGGTGAGTGCCAGCATGGGCGCCCGCACGGCCTCCTCGTAGAGGTGCTTGTTCCGGGTGAAGTACGTCTTCGAGTTGTCCGCCTCGAGACCCTCGTAGAAGATGAACGCCTCGTCGGGGAAACCGGTGAAACCCATGTCGTAAGGGTGCCACGCCGGACCCACTGCCCGAGAAACCGATCATCGCTCCGTGTACGTCCGGCCCGCCGCGAGCGTCTTGCCGTACAACTCGGAAACGGTGACGAACGTGTAGCCCTTCCTGCTGAGCCGATCGAGCACCTCGGGCACGGCGTCCACGGTGCTGCGGTGGATGTCGTGCAGCAGGACGATGGAGCCGGGTTTGGCCTCGCTCGCCCGATGGACCACGCGGGAGGCCGCCCGGTCGCGCCAGTCGAAGGTGTCGACGTTCCACATGATCTGGGCCAGCCCCTCGCTACGGGTCACGGCGGCGACGCCGTCGTCCGTGGACCCGAACGGCGGGCGCATCATCCGCATCCGTATCCCGGTGATCTGCTCGACGATCTTCTGGGTGTCGGCGAGCTCACGCCGGACCGCCTCGCGCGGCAGCTCGGCCAGCGGCGGGTGGCTCCAGGAGTGGTTGGCGATCTCGTGGCCCTCCGCCACGATCCGGCGGACGGTGTGGCCGCCCTCGTCGGCGGCGACCATCTGCCCGATGACGAAGAACGTGGCCCTGGCCGCACGCTGGCTCAGCATGTCCAGCAGCCGGTCGGTGTGCTCACCCGGGCCGTCGTCGAAGGTCAGGGCCACGCACTTGATCCGCGCGCAGTCGAACTTGCGGCTGCGCGGCCAGCCGGCCTGCAGGGACGCCAGCCGCTTGGCCAGCGTGGCGGGATCGATGCTGACCGGCCTGAGCGGCAGGACCGGTTCGGCCCGCCGGTGGTGCGCCACCGAGTAGGTGACGCAGGCCACCAGGGCGAGCAGGGCCAGCGGCAAGGCCCATACGCGCATGCTTCCCCCCGGAGCGCCGCATGCGGGGGCCTATGGATAGTCCTGGGCCGGTTTCCCCCGCAATTCCCTGACCAGGTCGTCCCACCAGAGTGGGATATCGGCCTGCAGTTCCTGATAGCGGCGCGCCACGCGTATGGCACATCCAGCCGGATCCGTACCCAGATGCCGACGTTTCACCGGTCCTTCCTGCCAGCGGTAAAAACCATCCCTATAGCGCACGACCAGGCTGATCCATACCGAGATGGTCGCGTCGTCGCCCACCTCGTACGCGCTGGTGACGCCGAGACCATGGAGCTCTACCTGGAGCTTCTCCGTCGCCGCCCGGGCCTCACTCACACGCCACCCCCTGCCGACGTTTCGCCGTACACCAGGGATGTACCCAAACAACGGGCAACAGCCGTCCAAGACATGGAGTAATCATGAGACTCCGGTGCGTGCTCCGGCGGGCATTCGCCGTTATTGGTCCGACGCCTCGCGTGGCTCGGCGACCACCATCACCAGCCTGAGCTCCTCGTTGCCCAGGTTGGCATAGCGGTGGGGCCGATCGGCGGTGAAGAGCACCGCGTCGTCCTTGCCGATCACGTGGCTCTTGCCATAGACCGTGAGCGTCAGCTCCCCGTCCAGCACGGTCAGCATCTCGCGGGTGCCCGGCGGATGGGCGTCGCCGTCGTGGTGCTCCCCCGGCGCCAGCCGCCAGTCCCACAGCTCAAGGATCATCGGCGAGTCCGCGCCGACGAGCAGGCGGGCCTGCACCTGGCCCTGGTGGAACGTGACCACGTCCGACTTGTCCACGACCCGCACCATGGGGACGTCGGAGACCTCGACCAGTCTGGCCACGGTGACGCCCAGGGCGGAGGCGATCCGGGTGAGCGTGGAGACGCTGGGGTTCGTCCGGCCCTGCTCCACCTGGACGAGCATCCCGCGGCTCACGCCTGACCTGGCGGCGAGCTGGTCCAGCGTCAGCCCTCGATGCGAGCGCTGGAAGCGGACGTTGTTGGCGATGGCCTGATTGATCAGGGCTGGATCCTCCATGACAGTGCAGTGTAGTGAATCTGATTTGCACTGTGTTGCACTCAGTGTGTTGTACTAGGAGTGCAACGCATTGAACTTAAGGAGTGAGCGATGGTTGCAGTGATCCTGGCGACCGCCTGTGCGGTCGTGTACGGCACGGCCGACTTCTTCGGCGGGCTGGCCGCCAAACGCAGCCAGGTGCTCTCGGTCGTCGTGCTGTCGCAGATCGCCGGGCTGGCGCTGATCCTGGTTTTACTCCCGCTGCTGCCGGGCGTGTTCAGCGACCGCGCACTGCTCTGGGGGCTGGCCGCCGGGCTGTCCGGCGCCGCCGGGCTGGTGCTGTTCTACCGGGCGCTGGCCACCGGCGTCATGTCCGTGGTGGCGCCGACGACGGCGGTGACCTCGGCGGCGCTGCCGGTGGTGTTCGGGCTGGCGACGGGCGAGCGACCGGCGTTCTGGGCGCTGGCGGGCGTGGTGCTGGCACTGGGCTCGGTGCTGCTGGTCAGCCAGGACCGGTCCGCGGGCGGGAGCACTTCCCCCGGCTCCCTGCTGACCTCGCTGGCCGCCGGCGCCGGGTTCGGCGGGTTCTTCATCCTGCTCGCCATGGCGCCGTCGGACGCGGGCCTGTGGCCGCTGGTCGGGGCGAGACTGTCCTCGGTCACCACGGTGGCTCTGGTGGCCCTCGTCACCCGGCGTACGCTGCGCCCGAGCGCGGGCTCCCTGCACATCATCGTGGCGGCGGGCGTGCTCGACATGGCGGCCAACGTCCTCTTCCTGCTTGCGCAGCGTCAGGGGCTGCTGAGCCTGGTCGCCGTGCTGGTCTCGCTCTACCCCGCCAGCACCCTGCTGCTGGCCAGGCAGGTCCTCGGAGAGCGGCTGCAGGGCATCCAGGTGGCCGGCGTGGCCTGCGCGTTGGGCGCGGTGGCCCTGATAGCCGTTGCATAGCCCCGCAAGCGCTTGCTACGTTTCGCCCGTGCACCCAGAGCGGGCACGTACCGATGGCGAGGGTCTGCGGCACGTTGCGGTGCCGTACGACTCCCATGCCGCCTTTCTGGAGCTGACCGTGCCGCGCGTGCGGGCCGCACTGGACGAGGGCCGGCGGGTGCTGGTGATCACCTGCCCGGCCAAGCTCGCCCTGCTGACCGACGCGCTGGGCGGCGACGCGGGACACATCGACAGCCGGGTCTCGGCCGCGTGGTACGGCCACCCGTACCGGACACTGGCCGCCTACCACGAATACACCCGCGGCCGGCGTACCCTCGTGATCTGCGAGCCGCTCTGGGAGGGCCGGAGCCAGCGCGAGGTCAGGGAGCTCATCCGCTGCGAGTCCGTGCTGAACGCCGCGCTCGGCACGGCGGCGTCGATCATGTTGTGCCTCTACGACGTGCGCCACGTGCCCCCGGCCGTGCTCGACTTCCACGCGGTGAACCATCCGCTGCTGCTCGGCGCGCAGGGCGAGGCGGCGAGCACGCGGTTCGTCGCGCCCCACGAGTTCAGGCTGAACGACGACCGCGCCCCGCTCCCCGAGCCGGCACCGGACGCCGAGAGGATCCACTTCACCGGGCACGAGCTGAAGCGGCTGCGCCGGATCGTCGGCGACTACGCCAGGGCGGCCGGGATGGACCGCGATCTGATCACGTCGCTCGTCATCAGCGTCTCCGAGATCGCCGCGAACAGCATCGAGCACGGCGCCGGGTACGGCACGATCGCGATGTGGGTGAGCGGCGAGGAGCTCGTCTGCGAGCTCACCGACCCGGGCGGCGCCCTGGACGACCCCTTGCCCGGCTACATACCACCGGAGCCCGAATCCCCTCGGGGATACGGGCTCTGGATCAGTCGTCAGCTCTGCGATCTGGTGGAGCTGCGCACGGAAGGCGGCGTGTTACGCGTCCGCCTTCATCTCTCCATGGGGTCCTAGGCGGCGGCGCGCTGGGCGGGGAGCCGGAGCGCGCCCTCCTCGACGGCGTACTGCTCCAGCATGCCGCGCAGCTGGCGCCGGCCGCGGTGCAGCCGGGACATGACCGTGCCGATGGGCGTGCCCATGCGCTCGGCGATCTCCTTGTACGCGAACCCCTCGACGTCGGCCAGGTAGACCGCGACGCGGAAGTCCTCGGGAAGGGAGCGCAGAGCGTTCATCACGACGCTGTCGGGCAGCCTGTCGAGCGCCTCGGTCTCGGCCGACCGCAGGCCGGTCGAGCTGTGCGACTCGGCGGCGTGCAACTGCCAGTCCTCGATGTCCTCGGCGGCGGACAACTTGGGCGAGCGCTGCTTCTTCCGGTAGTCGTTGATGAAGTTGTTGGTCAGGATCCGGTGCAGCCAAGCCTTGAGGTTGGTGCCCTCGCGGAACTGGTGGTACGACGTGTACGCCTTGGCGACCGTCTCCTGCACCAGGTCTTCCGCGTCTGCGGCGTTACGGGTCAAACGCATGGCGGAAGCGAACAGCTGTGAGGTCACGGGCACGACATCGCGCTCGAACCAGTCCTGACGCTGCTCATCGGTCATAGTGATCATTCATTCCCCCTTGCGCTATCCCCCAGTTTCGGCACAGGCCGCCTGACGGCGGTCCCATCATGGCAAGTCCCAGCTAAGGGATGCGTTAGGGAGCTTCCGCCTTGGTCAGAAGGGGTTTCCGTCCATCTGCTCGCGGCGCGCCTGATCACGTCCACGGCCGGACAAGTCTCAGTATCATAACACTAACCACCCAATTCCGCAGTAATAGTGGCGAGAGTCACATGCGATAGCGTATGCGCATGGATTTCGTGGACCGTCACGACACGGGGACACGTCGCTGGGTGGCGGAGGCGATTCGCAAAGTCGAAGCCGACGCCAACCGTAGTTGCGACACGCACCTGCACGTCTTTCCGCTTCCCTCGCACTGGGGAGTAAACCTCTACTTGAAAGACGAGTCAGTGCACCCAACCGGTTCACTCAAACACCGGCTCGCCCGCTCCCTATTCCTGTACGGCCTGGCCAACGGCTGGATCGGCCCCACGACGACGGTCGTGGAGGCCTCCAGCGGATCCACGGCCGTGAGCGAGGCGTACTTCGCCCGCCTGCTGGGCCTGCCGTTCATCGCCGTCATGCCCGCGTCCACGTCACCGGAGAAGTGTCATCTCATCGAGTTCTACGGCGGGAAGTGTCACCTCGTCGCGGATCCCGGCACGATCTATGACGAATCTCATCGGCTGGCCGCCGAGACCGGCGGGCACTTCATGGACCAGTTCACCTACGCCGAGCGGGCCACCGACTGGCGCGGCAACAACAACATCGCCGAATCGATCTATTCACAGATGTCGCTGGAGCCGCACCCCGAGCCCGCCTGGATCGTGGTCGGGGCGGGCACCGGCGGCACGTCGTCGACCATCGGCCGCTACATCCGCTACCGCCGCCACCCCACCCGCCTGGCCGTCGTCGACCCCGAGGGCTCGGCCTTCTACCCGAGCTGGCTCTCCGGCGACGCCTCCGTCACCGCACCCGGCTCCCGCATCGAGGGCATCGGCCGCCCCCGCGTGGAGCCGTCGTTCCAGCCGTCCGTCATCGACCGCATGATCGCCGTACCCGACGCCCGGTCGATCGCCGCCATGCACTGGACGCGCGAGGTCACCGGCCTGGACGTCGGCGGTTCCACGGGCACGAACATGGCGGCCTGCGTGGAGCTCATCCAGGAGATGCGCCGGTCGGGCGACCAGGGCAGCGTCGTCACGCTGATCTGCGACAGCGGCGACCGCTACCGGGGCACGTACGGCAACCCGCAGTGGCTCACCGACCACGGCCTGGACATCGAGCCCCATCTGGCGGAACTACGCGCGTTCCTGCCCGGCTAGCCCCGCGCCGCGTCCACGCCGAAGAACTTGGCCACGTCGTCCAGGATCGAGTGCGCGCCCTGGATGCCCACCGCGGTCATCCACGTCGGGTCGGCGACCTCGTGCTTTTCCCCCTTGAGCTTGGCCCACAGCGGGTTGTTCACGAACTTCTCCTTGGGCCCCTCGGCCGAGGGGTCCTGGTAGGTGGAGACGAAGATGTGGTCGGCGTCCAGGTCCGGGATCCGCTCCTGGCTCACGTCGACCGCGATCGTGTCCTGCACGGTCGGCTGCCCCTCGGGACGCGGGAACCCGACGTCCTTCATGACCAGGCCGGAGTACGACTTCTCCACGTACAGCCGGACCGTCGGCTCACCGGCGAACCGCACGATCGAGATCGTCGGCAGCTCGCCCTCCTTCTCCTTGATCGACGCCCCGATCTTGGCCGCCCGGTCCTGGTATTCCTTGAGCCTGGTGTCGGCGAGCTGCTCCTTGCCCAGGGCCTGGCCCATGAGCCGGATGTTCTCCTTCCAGATGGCTCCGGTGGTCTCGCTGAACACGGTCGGCGCGATCTTGGACAGCTTGTCGTACAGGGCCTCGTGCCGGACCTTCGCCGAGACGATCAGGTCGGGCTTGAGCGCCATGATCTTCTCCAGGCTCGGCTGCTCCAGCGTGCCGACCGGGGTGGCCTCCTTGCCGTACTCCGCTGCGACGGTTCCCAGGTACTCGGGCAGCTTGTCGTCGAGCGACCGGTACGTCGTGTACCCCACCACAGGCGTCTCCAGCGTGAGCACCGCGTCGACGAAGCTCTGGTCGAGCGCCACGACGCGCTTCGGCTGGGCCGGGATCTTCGTCTCGCCCATCGCGTGCTTGATGGTCCTGAAGGGCGCAGCGGCCGACGCCGCGGTGGTGGTGGTGGCGGCGGGTTCCGCGGAACCGCAGGCGGCGAGCCCCGCCACGAGAAGAGCACCGACCAGGGCGCGCAACGGTTTCATCAGATCCCTTTCCTCGAGAAGTAAGGCAAACCTAAATTAGGTTAGCCCTGCCTAAGCTGGCATACTTCACCGGGATCGGGCAATCGCTGAGGAGGAAATACGGGTGAGCGCAACCGCCGCCGCGCCGCGCCTCCATGGCATCCGTCATCGCCGGATCGCGCTCCTGGCCGCGCTTCTCGCCGCCGTGCTGATCGCGGTCGTGATGAGCATCACGATCGGCTCCAAGCCGGTGCCGCTCGCGGACGCCTGGCACGCGCTCACCGCGCCCGCCGGCACCGACAACGACATCGTCATCCGCTCGCTGCGCATCCCGCGGACCGTCTTAGGGGTCCTCGCCGGGGTCGCGCTGGGCGTGGCCGGGGCGCTCATGCAGGGCCACACCCGCAACCCGCTCGCCGACCCGGGCCTGCTCGGCGTCACGCAGGGCGCGGCGTTCGCGATGGTGGCCTCCATCATCCTGCTGGGCGCCTCGAGCCTGCTGGTCTACATCTGGTTCGGCCTGGCGGGGGCGCTGATCGCCAGCGTCGGGGTGTTCGCGCTCGGCATGGTGGGCGGCAGGGGCGGCCCGACGCCGGTCACGCTGGCGCTCGCCGGCACCGCCGTCAGCGCTTTCCTGTACGCGCTCACCTCCGCCATCGTCCTGCTGGACGAGCAGGCGATGGACGTGTTCCGGTTCTGGCAGGCGGGTTCGATCGCGGCCAGGGGCGCCGACGTGGTCTGGCAGGTGCTGCCGTTCATCCTGGCCGGCCTGGTCCTCGCCATGGTCAACGCGCCCGGCCTGAACGCGCTCTCCCTCGGCGAGGACGTGGCCAGGAGCCTCGGCCAGAACATCGCCATGACCCGCACCATCGGCGTCGCCGCGGTCACCCTGCTGTCGGGCGCGGCGGTGGCCGCCTGTGGGTCCCTGTCGTTCGTCGGCCTGATCGTGCCCCACCTGGCCCGCCCGCTGTCGGGCACCGACCACCGGTGGCTGCTGCCGTACTCGGGGCTGATCGGCGCGGCGCTGCTGCTGCTCGCCGACGTGATCGGCCGCGTGGTGGCCCCGCCGGGAGAGCTGGAGGTCGGCGTGGTGCTCGCGCTGATCGGAGCGCCGTTCTTCGTGGCCCTGGTGCGCCGAAGGAAGCCGGTGCGCCTGTGATGACCACACTTCCCCTGCGCGCCGCCGGCCTGTCCTGGCAGGTACGCCTGCGCGGCGTCGCCGTCACCGTGACCGGCCTGGCCCTCCTCGCTCTGCTCATGGCCCTGAACATGCGCATCGGCGACATCCAGATGACGCTGTCCGAGGTGGTCACCGGCACGTTCGACGCGGGCAGCGCGGCCCACTTCGTCATCATGGAGCTGCGCCTGCCGCGCGCGCTGACCGGCGCGCTCGTCGGCGCCGCGCTGGCGCTGTCCGGCGCGATCATCCAGTCCATCGCGCGCAACCCGCTGGCCAGTCCCGAGATCCTCGGCGTCACCACCGGCGCCTCCGTCACGGTGGTCGCGGGCGTGGTGGCCAGCGGCAGCGTGTACGGCGGCACCAGCGGCCTGCTGGCCACCCTGGGCATCCCCGCGCTCGCCCTGCTGGGCGGCCTGATCGGCGCGGCCATCGTGTACGGCCTGGCGTGGCGGCGCGGCCTGGACGGCTACCGCCTGGTGCTGGTCGGCATCGGCGTGGCCGCGGTGTTCACCAACGTCAAGTTCTGGCTCCTGACCGTCGGCGACGTCAACGACACCAGCCGCGCCATGGTCTGGATCAGCGGCTCGCTCAACGGCCGCGGCTGGGAGCACGTGGCGCCCACGGCGCTGGCCCTGGCCGTGCTGGTGCCGCTGACCCTGCTCGGCACCCGCTCGCTCGACGCGCTGCGCTTCGGCGACGACACGGTCACCGCCCTGGGCGTCCGGACGAACCTGGCGCGCGCGCTGATGATCCTGGCCGCCGTGCTGCTGGCCGCCGTGGCGACCGCCTCCGCCGGGCCGATCGCGTTCGTGGCGCTCGCCTCGCCCCAGATCGCGCTCAGGCTGGTCCGCTCGGGGCAGCCGCCGCTGCTGTGCTCGGCGGTCGTGGGCGGCGTGCTCACCACCGGCGCCGACCTGATCGCCAGGACCGCGTTCTCTCCGCTCGAACTGCCCGTCGGCATCGTCACCGCCGTCCTGGGCGCCCCGTACTTGATCCACTTGATCTGGAGGGCACGAAAGTGAGACTGCAGGCCGCCGGTGTCAAGCTCGGGTACGGCGACCGCATCGTCGTCGACGGGCTCGACCTCGGCATCGAGGCAGGCACCGTGACGACGATCATCGGTCCGAACGGCTGCGGCAAATCCACCCTGCTCCGCGCGCTCGGGCGCCTGCTCAAGCCCCAGGGCGGGGAGGTGCTGCTGGACGGCAAGCGCATCGACAAGATCCCCACCCGCGAAGTGGCGAAGATCCTCGGTGTGCTCCCCCAGGCACCCACCGCTCCCGAGGGGCTGACCGTGGCCGACCTGGTGGCCAGGGGCCGGCATCCGCACCAGACGTGGTACCGGCAGTGGTCCTCCGACGACGAGGGCGCGGTGGCCGCGGCGCTGGACATGACCGGCCTGGCCGACCTGGCCGAGCGGCCGCTGGACGAGCTGTCGGGCGGGCAGCGGCAGCGGGCGTGGATCTCCATGGCCCTGGCCCAGGGCACCGACCTGCTGCTGCTCGACGAGCCGACCACGTTCCTGGACCTGGCGCATCAGGTGGAGGTGCTCGAGCTCGTACGGCACCTGCACCAGGAGGCGGGCCGCACGGTGGTCATGGTTCTGCACGACCTCAACCTGGCCGCCCGCTACGCCGACCGGCTGGTGGCCATGCGCGCGGGGAAGGTGATCGCGGCGGGCACCCCGCACGAGGTGCTCACCGAGGAGCTGCTGGGGGACGTGTTCGAGCTGGACGCCAAGGTCATCGAGGATCCCGTGGCGGGGACGCCGCTGGTCGTGCCGATCCGGCCGCGGTCGCATCCCGCTAAAGAGGCGTCTCGGCCAGCGCCCGCCTGACGTCGTCGTCGCCGGGGGCGAGCTCGGCGGCCCTCAGCAGGTCCCGCCTGGCCTGCTCGGGCCGGCCCGCGGCCCGGTACACCACGGCCCGGTTGAACAGCAGCTCGGCCGTCTCCGTCAGCTTGAGCGCGTGCGTCAGGTCGGCCAGGGCGGCGGCGTTGTCGCCGCCTTCGAAGGCCAGCTCGGCCCGGCTCGCCCAGGCCGCCGCCAGGTCGGGAGCGAGCTCCAGCGCCTGGTCGAACGCGACGCGGGCCTCCGGATGCCGGCCCTCGGCCAGCTCCACCTGCCCGAGCACGCACAGCAGGTGGGGGTCGCGCGGCGCGAGCGCCAAGCCCCGCTCGACGTCCCGTCTGGCCAGCTCGTAGTCCCCTTCCACCCCCGCGATTCCGCTGCGATTGACGTAGGCGGGCGCGAAGTCGGGGTCCAGCTCCAGGGTGTGGTCCAGGTCGGCGCGGGCGCCCGCGCGGTCGCCGGTGGCGTAGCGCAGCTCGGCCCGGTTGTAGTACGCCTCAGGGAAGGGCGGGCTCAGCCTCATGACCGTCTCGTAGTCGGCCAGCGCGGCCTCCGTCCTGCCGAGCCCGTGCAGCAGGTTGCCCCGGTCGAGGTAATAGTCGGGGTAGCCGGGGTCGGCCTCGATGGCCCGCGTGTAGTCGGCCAGCGCCTGCTCCGCCTGCCCCGCCATGGCCAGGAGCTGGGCCCGGTTGGCGTACAGGACCAGCCGGTGGATCGGGTGCTCGTCCGGCAGGTGCGCCTCGGCCAGGTCGATGGCCTGCTGGACCAGGTCCATGGCGGCGTCGTGGCGCCCGCTGCGTACTTCGACCAGGGCCTTGCCGTTGAGGTCGAACCCGAGATGGAAGGCCCGCTCGCGGGGGTCGGGCAGCAGGGAGGTGATCGTGATCGCCTCGTTGATCCAGGCCAGGGCCTCTTCGGGGTGGCGCCGGGCCGGGTCGTGGTGGCGTACGAGGATCATGGCGGTCGCGTAGGCGATGGTGGCGCGGTGTTTGGGGTCGGTGCTCTCCCGCCTGGCCCGGTCGTAGAGGTCGCGGGCCTCGTCCTCGCGCTCGATGGCCTCCAGGGCGGCCGCGACCCGCTGCAGGAGACGCTGCCAGCCGTCGGGATCGTCCTGGTAGGCCATGCCGCGCAGCCTCTCCAGGCCCGACTCCGCCATGGCGTGGTGGAAGCCCTCGTCGCGGTAGCGGCCGAAGTCGGCGGGCAGCGGCCCCACGCAGGGAGCCGACGGGCCCTCGTCGATCCGCAGGAGCCCCGGGTCCAGCCTGCGCCGCAGCACGGCGACGAGCTCGGCGTCGGTGTGGTCGGCCTCGCCGAGGTTGGTCACGGTCAGCGCGAGCGCACCGGCGCGGCCGAGATGGTCGCGGACGAACTCGGCCAGCCCGTTGGCGATCCTGAGGCTGCGGCGGGCGCCGGGCACGAGGATGCGCTGCGCCCTGGGCAGGCTGTCGGCCAGCGACCGCCGGCGCGCGGGCACGATGTCGCGCAGGTGCGGCGCCGCCGTGCGGATCTCGATGTCGTGCGCGGCGACCAGCTCGGGCCAGCGCTCCAGCGCCTGCGGGACGAGCAGGTCGAGGATCGCGGCGGCGAGCGTGTAGGGGCCGCCGATGCGGCGGTCCGCATTGAGGATGACCGGATTAGGCATCGTCTGTACGGCCGGCGTCTCGCAGGAGACGCCGGCCGATTCAGGCACTGTGCCGGGGCGCGGCCGCGGCCGTGGGTTTCACAGTTCCGGGCCGGTGTACAACGATCTTCTTCATCGACGCCCTTTCGCCAAAAAAGCGATCATTTAGACCGATACATGTCAGCACAGCGCAAAGTCGTCGATCAAGGCTTAACTGGTAAGGGCCATTCCGTTGGTGATTACCGGGTGGCCGGAAAGCGTCAATCGCCCAGGATCGCGTCCACGAACACTTCGGGATCGAACGGCGCCAGATCATCCGGCCCCTCACCGAGCCCCACCAGCTTGACCGGAACGCCCAGTTCCCGCTGCACCGAGATCACGATGCCGCCCTTGGCCGTGCCGTCGAGCTTGGTCAGCGCGATGCCCGTGATGTTGACGACCTCGGCGAACACCTGGGCCTGGCGCATGCCGTTCTGGCCCGTGGTGGCGTCGAGCACGAGCAGCACCTCGTCGACCGTGGCCTTCTTCTCGATGACCCGCTTGACCTTGCCGAGCTCGTCCATGAGCCCGGTCTTGGTGTGCAGGCGGCCGGCGGTGTCGACGATGACGACATCGGCCTTCTCCTCGATGCCTTTGGCGGTGGCGTCGAAGGCCACGGAGGCCGGGTCGCCGGCCTCGGGGCCGCGCACCACGTCGGCGCCCACCCGCTCGCCCCACGTCTGGAGCTGGTCGGCGGCCGCCGCACGGAAGGTGTCGGCCGCGCCGAGCACGACCTTCTTGCCGTCGCCGATGAGCGCGCGGGCGAGCTTGCCCGTGGTGGTGGTCTTGCCGGTGCCGTTGACGCCCACGACGAGCACCACCGCGGGCCGCTCGCCGTGCTTCTGCACCTGCAGCGTGCGGTCGAGGCCGGGGTTGATCTGGGCGAGCAGCTCCTCGCGCAGCAGGCCGCGCACCTCCGCGGGGCTGCGGCTGCCCAGCACCTTGACCTTGGTGCGCAGGTCGTCGACCATGACGCGGGTCGGCGCGACGCCCACGTCGGCGGTGATCAGGCGCTCCTCGATCTCGTCCCACACGTCGTCGTCGAGCCGGTCGCGGGAGAGCAGCTCCAGCAGGCCGCGCCCGAGCGCGCTCTGCGAGCGCGCCAGCCGCGAGCGCAGCCGCACCATCCGGCCCGCGGACGGCGGCGGCACCTCGATCTCGGGCTTGACGACGGCCGGTTCGGCGGGCTTGACCGGCGGCGGGAGCGTGGTGGTCGCGCCCTCGCCCTCCTCACCCGCCGCCGCGGGCCGCTTCTCCTCTTCCTCGGGAAGCGTGGGGGCCTCCGGCGGCTTGACCGGCGGAGGAACCTTCCGGCCCGGCCGGAAGAGCAGGAAGAGACCGCCGACCGCCAGCAGGGCGACGACGACCACGATCACGATGACGCCGAGATAACCTTCCACAAGATGTCAGTTTTCCAGATCGTCCGGCCGAGATGGACCAGCAGGGTCCTGCCTCGGCCGCACCGATCAGGCGGACTCGCGCTCTCGCAGCCGCTGGCTGACCACTTGCGTCACACCGTCACCGCGCATCGACACGCCGTAGAGCGCGTCGGCGATCTCCATCGTGCGCTTGTTGTGGGTGATGACGATCAGCTGCGAGCTCTGCCGCAGCTCCTCGAACAACGTCAGCAGCCGCTGCGTGTTCGTGTCGTCGAGCGCGGCCTCGACCTCGTCCATCACGTAGAACGGCGACGGCCGCGCCTTGAAGATGGAGATCAGGAACGCCACCGCGGTCAGCGACCGCTCACCGCCCGACAGCAGTGACAGCCGCTTGACCTTCTTGCCCGGCGGCCTGGCCTCGACCTCGATGCCGGTGGTCAGCATGTCGTTCGGGTCGGTCAGGACGAGCCGGCCCTCCCCGCCGGGGAAGACCCTGGTGAAGATCTGCTCGAACTCACCGGCCACGTCCGCGTAGGCCGAGGCGAACATCTGCTCCACCCGGTCGTCGACCTCCTTGACCACGGTCATCAGGTCGCGTCTGGTCTTCTTGAGGTCCTCCAGCTGCGAGGTGAGGAACGCGTGCCGCTCCTCCAGCGCCGCGAACTCCTCCAGCGCGAGCGGGTTGACCTTGCCGAGCTGGTTCATCTGCCGCTCGGCGGCCCTGGCGCGCTTCTCCTGCTCCTCGCGCACGTATGGGACCGGCGGGTCGCCGGCGACCGGGACCTCGGGACCGTACTCGGAGATCAGGGCCTCGACGTCGACGCCGAACTCCTCCATGGCCCGCTGCTCCAGCTGCTCCAGCCGCATCCGCTGCTCGGTCCGGGCGACCTCGCTGCCGTGCACGCGGTTGACCAGCTTGTCGAGCTCCTGGCCGAGCTCGCGGACGCGCAGGCGTACCTGCTTGAGCTCGGCGTCCACGGCGACCCTGGCGAGGTCGGCCTCGTCGCGTTCCCTGGAGGCGAGCTGGATGGACGTCGCCAGCGCCCTGAGCACCTGCTTGGCGCCCTTGCTGACGGCCTCGGCCACGGCGGCCTGCCGCCTGCGCCTGGCACGCTGCGCGGCCGCCTGGGCGCGTTCGTGGCGCTCGCGCTGGGCGGCTCTCATGAGGCCGTCGGCGCGGCCCTCGATGCCCTTGACGCGTTCTTCGGCGGTGCGCACCTGCAGGCGGGTGTCCATCTCGCGCTGCCGGGCGGCCTCGCAGGCGCTCGCCAGCTCGTCACGCAGGTCGGTGGTGGGCTCGGACTCCAGCTCCTGGGCGTATTCGGCCTCGGCCAGGCGGATCTCCAGCTCGGCCAGCTCCTCCAGGCCCTCGGCGCGGGCCTCCTCCGCCTTGGTGGCGCTCCTGGCGAGCCGTTCGGCCTCGTCGTGCGCGGCGTTGGCGGCGGCTTCGAGCTGGGCGAGCCGCTTGGCGGCCGCGGCATTGCGCTGGTCGGCCTCCCGCTGCCGGCCCCTGACCTGGTCGAGGGCGCCTTGGGCGGCGCTCACGCCGGCCTGGGCAGTGGTGACGGCGTTCTGGGCCTCGTTGACCTGGGCCTGCGCGGCCTCCAACGCCGCCTGGGCGGCCTGCTCCTGGTTGATCGCCTCGTCCAGGGCCAGCGCCGTCTCCTCCGCCCTCGCCTCCGCCTCCTCCAGGTCCCTGACGGCCTCGTCGAGCGCCGCCCGGACCTGGAGCACGGAGGTGCCGCCGTCGGACCCGCCGCCGGCCAGGTGCGCGCCGACCACGTCGCCCGCCCTGGTGACGGCTCTCAGAGCGGGGTGGCGCTCGACGAGCGCGCGTGCGGCGTCCAGGTCCGCCACGACGGCGACGTCTTCGAGCACATGATCGAGCGCGGGACGCAGGTGATCGGGAACGGTGACCAGCTCCGCGGCCCACTGACTGCCCTCAGGAGCCGCCGTACGCGTGCGCCCGGCCCCGGTGTCCCCCTCCGCGCCGACGCGGCGCTCAGCGGGCGCTCCGGGCGCCGCGGCGGCATCGGCGGCCGCGGCTCCACCCGCGTGGTCGTCGTCGGCGAGGGCCACGAGCAGGGTGGCCTGGCCTGCGCCACGGGTGCGGAGCAGGCCGAGCGCTTCGATGGCCGTGTCCAGGGTCTTGACGGTGATCGCCTCGGCGACCGGCCCCAAGACCGCCGCCACCGCCAGCTCGGCCCCCGGCGTGACCTGCATCGCGGCCGCCAGCGGCCCGAGCACCCCGGCCAGGTCCGCCTCCAGCAGCGCCGCGCCGCCGTCGCCCTTGGCCAGCCCCAGTTCCAGGGCGTCCCGGCGAGCGGCCAGAGCGGCCACCGACCGCTGCGCCTGCTGGTCGGCGGCGCGCGCGGTCGCGACCCCCGACTTGGCGGCCTGGAGGGCGGCGCGCGGCGCGTCCAGGCCCGCCTTGGCCTCCTCCGCGGCGGCCCGCGCCTCGTCGGCGACCGCCTTGGCCTCCTCGACCAAGGCCTGCGCCGTGGCCAGCGCCGCGGCGAGCGCGGGATCGACGGCAGGCTCCTCCTCCCGCTGGGTTTCGAGGTCCTCCCTGGCCTGACGCTCGCGTTCGGCCGCGTCGGCCACCGCCTGCTGGAGCCGGCCGATCTCCTCCTCGGCGGCGCGGGCGCGGCTCCGTACGGAATCGACCTGGCCGCGCAGCTTGGCCAGGCCCTCGCGGCGGTCGGCGGCGGCCCTGGCGGCCAGTGCGAGCCGTCGCTCCTCGGCGCTCAGCTCGGCCTCGCCGTCGGCCCGCCGCTGGACGGCCTCCTCCAGCAGCTCTTGCGCCTGCTCGAGCTCGGCCTTGAGGATCAGCTCCTGCTCGCGTACGTCGGCCGCCTCGCGTTCGAGGTCTTCGGGGTCGCGGCCGCGGCGCTCGATGGCGGCGGCGTCGAGGGCGTGCCGGTGGCGCTCGGCGGCGAGCTGCTCCAGGCCGGTGATGCGCTCGCGCAGCGACGAGAGCCGGAAGTAGGTCTCCTGCGCGGCCGTCAGCCTGGGCTGGGTCTCGGCCTCGGCGGTCTCCAGCGCCGCCTCCCGCTGCTGGGCCTCGGCCAGCTCCGTCTCCACCTGGTTGCGCCTGGCCATGATCGCGGCCTCGTCGGCGGCCTCGCGCTCCAGCGTCGTGCGCAGGATGCACACGTCGTCGGCCAGCAGCCGCAGCCTGGCGTCGCGCAGGTCGGCCTGGATGACGGCGGCCTTGCGGGCGATCTCCGCCTGCCGGCCCAGCGGTTTGAGCTGGCGGCGCAGCTCGGTGGCGAGGTCCTGGACCCGGGTCAGGTTGGCCTGCATGGCATCCAGCTTGCGCAGCGCCTTTTCCTTGCGCTTGCGGTGCTTGAGCACGCCGGCGGCCTCTTCGATGAACGCCCGCCGGTCCTCGGGCCCCGCGTGCAGCACGGCGTCGAGCTGGCCCTGCCCGACGATCACGTGCATCTCGCGGCCGATGCCCGAGTCGGACAGCAGCTCCTGGATGTCCAGCAGGCGGCAGGTGTCACCGTTGATCGCGTATTCGCTCTGCCCCGACCTGAACATCAGCCGGCTGATCGTGACCTCGGTGTAGTCGATCGGCAGCGCGCCGTCGGAGTTGTCGATGGTCAGCGTCACCTCGGCGCGCCCCAGCGGGGGCCGGGACGAGGTGCCGGCGAAGATGACGTCCTCCATCTTGCCGCCGCGCAGCGACTTGGCGCTGTGCTCGCCCATGACCCAGGCCAGGGCGTCGACGACGTTGGACTTGCCGGAGCCGTTGGGGCCGACCACGCAGGTGATGCCGGGCTCGAACCGCAGGGCCGTGGCGGAGGCGAAGGACTTGAAGCCGCGCAGGGTGAGGGTCTTCAAATACAAGCGCGGCCCCCTTCTCCCTGTACGAACTGCGGAAAGCCTACTGGTCCGCACTGCCCCACGTGGGCAAGTACAAGTGTGCGAGGGCCTTGACCAGGGCTTTAGTCGTCAGGGCAAATAACAAGGGACGCCTCTTCGAGACGTCCCTGGGTCTTGCGCTCCGATCACTCTCAGGTGAGTGCCGGCTCGCGCTCTTGCATGCGACTTAGCGCTTCGTCGCGGGTTTGCGCCGCAAGAGCGTCATTCGTGGCCTGAAGTCGGATAAGTTCTGCCTCCAGATCCCGGATACGCTGCTGCAAGCGGCGCATCTCCGAGACCATCCGAGGGTCAGGACCGCCGACGTGGCCGAGTAGAGCCTTCGCCATGGTAAAGGGTCCTCCACGCTGAGTGACCAGACTGGTTCGCGCACTTCTATTCCGCGGGAGGGGTGCGCGTGGTACCTAACAAGAGTCGCACCGGCAGTGTGGGCGGTCAAGTCGAACAAACCGCTGCGCCCTACTGATGGGCACTCCCGACATACAACTATACCCTATTTGAGCCGTTTAACGAAAGGCGCTACCTCTCCACAAACCCGCCCAAACTACCTCGGGGTTCGCTCCATCGTTCCACTACTCCATCCACCCGGCCCGGCGTGTCGCAACCCCTGAGCTGCTCCAGCAGCTTGACGCAGTGCTCACGCGGCCCCTCGGCGACCACCTCCACCCTGCCGTCCTCGGTGTTGCGCGCCCATCCGGCCAGGCCCAGCTCCAGGGCGCGGGCCCGGGTCCACCAGCGGAACCCCACCCCTTGCACCCTGCCCCGTACCCAGGCCGTCAGTCTGGCGTTCTCCGTCTGTTCCGGCATTTTTCCTCCTGCTCAGGCGACCAGGGCCGCCACTCCGAGCGCTTGCCCGGCCGCGGCCTCGCCGAACGCCCTGACCGCGGCCGTCTCCGCCGCCTTCACCCAGGCCAGGCCCAAGATCGACGGCGGCAGCCCGGTGACGGGGACGAAGGCGACGTCGGGGCGCCTGTGGTGGGCGGCCGTGGGGGTGCAGAACAGCATGCCACCCCGGTTGAGCGCCACCTGGGTCAGGCCCTCCTGGGAAGTGGCGACCGTGCCGACCAGGGGGATCGTACGCCCCGAAGGGGTCACGGAGGGTGCGGCGCGCTCGCGCCACCAGCGCGGGGCCGGGCCCTCCAAGCCGATCAGCGGCACATCCGCGAGCTCCTCCACGCCGATGCTCCCGCGGGTCGCCCAGGGATGCCGCGTGGAGAGGCCGAGCTCGTAGGGGACCCGGTTCAGGCCCACGCCGGTCCCCAGGTCGGGCTCGTCCACCGGCAGCAGCGTGAACGCGATGTCCACCTGCCCGGCCCGCAGCTTGCTGAAGGGGTCCGAGAGCGGGATCTCCACCAGTTCCGCCGCGCACCCGGGGTGGCGGCGTTCGAAGGCCCGTACGCTGCCCGTGACGACGTCCGTGGGCGTGGCCAGGAAGCCGACCCTGATCACCCCCGTCACCTCGCGGGCGGCCGCCTTGGCGCGGCCCACGGCGGTCGCGAGCCCGTCGTAAGCGGGCCGCAGCTCGGCGAGGAAACGCTCGCCCAGAGGCGTCAGGGACACGCGGCGGCTGGTCCGGTGGAAGAGCCGGCCGCCGATCCTGGTCTCCAGGGCGCGCATGAGCTGACTCACCCGGCCCGGCGACAGATAAAGGCGCTCGGCCGTACGCGCGAAGTGCAACTCCTCGCTGAGGACCACGAAGCACTCCAGCTCCCTGAACTCCATCCCCACCTCCGCTCGATCGCTTAGCTCACCTAAACCAAGCCTTCGGCCTTCGCCATTGTTCCCGCCGAGGCCTGGGAGAACGCTGAGGGGCATGACAACGCTTGTTTCCGCCCCTGTACGGGCCCGCTGGCTCGCCGTGACGTCGGTCGCGGTGGGCACCTTCACCATCGTGACCAGCGAGATGCTGCCGGTCGGCCTGCTGACCTCGATCGCCGCCGATCTCGGCGTGTCCGCCGGCACGGCCGGGCTGATGATGTCGGCGCCCGGGCTGGTCGCCGCGATCGCCGCGCCCGTGCTGGCGATCATCTCCCGGCGGCTGGACCGGCGATCCGTGCTGCTGGGTCTGATGGCGCTGCTGGCGGTGGCCAACCTGGCGGGCGCGCTGGCGTCCGCCTACCCGGTCATGCTGGCGGCCCGGGTGCTGACGGGGGTGAGCATCGGCGGGTTCTGGGCCTTCGCGGCCGGCCTCGGCGTGCGCCTGGTGCCGGAACAGCACGTCGGGCGGGCCACGTCGATCATCCTGGCCGGGGTGTCGGTGGCGTCGGTGCTGGGAGTGCCAGTGGCGGCGTTCGTCTCGTCGTTCGCGGGGTGGCGCAGCGCTTTCGCCGCGATGGGGGTGCTGGCTCTCGCCCTGCTGGCGCTCCTGGCCACGACGCTGCCGCCACTGCCGCAGGAGCCCGCCACGCCCGCCCCTGCCGGCGCCGCCGAACCGCGCCGTGCCTGGCTCTCCGGCCCGCTCAAGGTCGTCCTCCTGCTGACCGTCCTGATCGTGTCCGGCCACTTCGCGGCCTACACCTACCTCCGGCCGTTCCTGGAGCAGGTCGCGCACGCCGGTCCCGGCCTCGTCAGCACGGTGCTGCTGGTGTACGGGGCCGCGGGCGTGCTCGGCAACTTCGCCGCGGGCGCCAGGGCGGCCAGGAATCCCCAGCCGGTCCTGATCACGCTGGCCGTCCTCATGGCCCTGGCCACGGCCGCGCTGCCGCTGATCGGCCTGCCGCTGCTCGTGCTGGTGGTGTGGGGCCTCGGCTACGGCGGCGTCGGGGTGACCCTGCAGCTGTGGATCATGCGGGCCGGCGGCGGCGAGCTGGGCACGGCGCTCTTCGTCGGCGCGTTCAACATCTCCATCGCGCTCGGCGCGCTGGCCGGCGGCCGGCTCGTGGACGGCGTGTCGATCTCCGCGGTGATGTGGGCGGGCGCGGTGCTCAGCGCGCTGGCCGCGGCCGTCGCTGGCATCTGGGGCAGGAGTAGGACGACCGGTTCATGAACGCATCGCGCTTGATGGGGGTGCCGCAGCGGGAGCACGGCAGGTCGCGCCGCCCGTACGCCTCCAGCGAGCGGTCGAAGTAGCCGCTCTCGCCGTTGACGTTGACGTAGAGGCTGTCGAAGGACGTGCCGCCCTGGTGCAGTGCGGCGGCCATGACCGTGCGGACGGCGGCGACCAGCTCGGCGATCTTGGGGCGGGTGAGCGTGTGCGTGGGGCGGGCCCAGTGGAGCCTGGCGATCCACAGCGCCTCGTCGGCGTAGATGTTGCCGACGCCGCTGATCAGCGACTGGTCGAGCAGCGCCCGCTTGATCTCGGTGTGCCTGGCCCTGAGCCTGAGGGCGAACTCGGCCTCGTCGAACGCCTCCTCGAACGGGTCGGGGGCGATGTGGGCGATCGGCTCCGGCACGCCGTTCACCAGGGCGGTGAGCATGACGTGGCCGAACGTGCGCTGGTCGACGAAGCGCAGGTCGGGGCCGCCGTCCTCGAAGCGGAGGCGTACTCGCAGGTGCTTTTCCGGCGGCGCGTCCGGGTCCACGACGAGCAGCTGGCCGCTCATCCCCAGGTGAGCCAGGAGCGCCTCCTCGGCGCCCGACAGCGGCAGCCACAAGTATTTGCCGCGGCGCTCGGCGGACAGCACCGCGCGGCCCTTGAGCCGCGCGGTGAACTCGTCGGCGCCCGGCACGTGACGCCTGATGGCGCGAGGGTGCAGCACCTCCGCGGCGGCGATCTCGCGGCCGACCACCCATTGGGCGAGGCCGCGCCTGACGACCTCGACTTCCGGCAGTTCCGGCAACCTGGTTCGCCCCCTCGCGTCAGCCCGCGGGCTGGCTCTCCCGCTGCTCGCGGCGGGCCCGGATGCGGGTCCACGCCGCCTCGGCCGCCTGCTGCTCGGCCTCCTTCTTGCTGCGCCCGGTGCCCGTGCCGTAGGACTCGCCGCCGACCCGCACCACGGCCGTGAACGACTTGGCGTGGTCGGGGCCGCTCTCCTCGACGTGGTATTCGGGCACGCCGAGCGCCTCGGAGGCGGTCAGCTCCTGCAGCGAGGTCTTCCAGTCGAGCCCGGCGCCGAGCGAGGCCGAGCGCACGATCAGCGGGTCGAACAGCAGGTGCACCACCCGGAACGCCTCGTCGAGCCCCTTGTCGACGTAGACGGCGCCGATCAGGGCCTCGAGCGTGTCGGCCAGGATGGAGGACTTGTCGCGACCGCCGGTGCCCTCCTCGCCCCTGCCGAGCCGCAGGAACCGGCCCAGGCCCAGGTTGCGGGCCACGTCGGCGAGCGCGCGCATGTTGACCACGGCGGCACGCAGCTTCGCGAGCTGCCCTTCGGGCAGGTCGGGGTGGTTGCGGTAGAGGGTGTCGGTGACCACCAGGCCCAGCACCGAGTCGCCGAGGAACTCCAGGCGCTCGTTGGTGGGCAGGCCGCCGTTCTCATACGCGTAGGAGCGGTGCGTCAGCGCCCGCTCCAGGATGTCGTGGTCCAGGCCGACCGCCAGGACCCGCTCCAGCTCGTCTCTGGCGACCTCCACGGCCACCGGCTTAGGACCTGCGCCCACGTGCTTCCTCCTCGGACATCTTCACATGACGCGCCGACTGCGGAAGATGCCCGAAAACGTGGTGGGCGTCGGGGTAACACGTAGCCCCGGCGTCCACCACGGCCGCGGGCGAGCCGCCGCCGCACGCATCTAAGACGGTAACGCCGACCGAGGCACAATTGCACCCGCTCGGCATCACGTCAACTGCTGACGAGAAACCCGCGAGTGGACTGCCGCCACGGTCTCAACCAAGCACAAGAGTGGTGCGGCAGTCCAACGGGCAGGTTTCTTGCCAGAGGATCAGGCGGACGGCTCGATGACCTGACGGCGGTTGTAGGTGCCGCAGGTGGGGCACGCGATGTGCGGCTGCTTGGGCGAACGGCACTGCGGGCAGCTCACCAGGGCGACAGCAGTCGTCTTCCACTGGGAGCGACGGGCGCGGGTGTTGCTCCGCGACATCTTTCGCTTCGGGACGGCCACGTCACTTCTCCTGATCGTTATCTTTGTCGGAAACCAGACCTTGCAACGACGCCCAGCGGGCGTCGATCTTCTCGTGCCGGTGACCCTCGCCGGCCTCGGCCAGCTTGATCCCGCACTCCGTGCAGAGCCCTTCGCAGTCCTCGCGGCACACGGGGCTCAGCGGCAGTGCGAGCACCACCGCGTCGCGGAACGCCGGCTCGAGGTCGAGCAGCTCACCGTCGAGCAGCGAGTCGTCCTCCGAGGCGTCCTCGGAGGAGTAGAAGAACAGCTCCTGCAGGTCCACCTCGATGTCCGAGGAGACCGGGTCCAGGCACCGCGCGCACTCCCCGGCGAGCGGGGCCTGCGCCGTGCCGGAGACCAGCACGCCTTCCATCACTGCTTCGAACCGGAGATCCAGCTCGACTTCGGCGTCCTTGGGGACACCGATCATGTCGACGCCGAGGTTCGCCGGTGCCGGGAGAGCCAGAGTCATCTGCCTCATCGTGCCCGGCCGCTTACCCAGGTCATGAGTGGAGATCACCCACGGGGAGCGGGGGTCGAGGTGCTGAGTCATCCTGCTCTCGCTAGGCATGGCGAAAAGGATCGCCGTCGTACAAGGCCGAAATGAAAGGATAGCAGGTCGGGCTCAGCCCCTGAGCCGCTCGATGAGCAGCTTGTGGACGAGATCGGGTACGAGCCCCGACACGTCGCCACCATAGCGGGCGATCTCCTTCACCCGGCTGGAGGACAGGAACGAGTATTCGGGGTTCGTCGGCATGAACAGCGTCTCCACCCCCGACAAGCGGTAGTTGAGCTGCGCCATCTGCAGCTCGTAGTCGAAGTCGCTGACCACTCTGATGCCCTTGACGATGGCGGGGATGTCGTTGTGTTTGCAGAAGTCGACCAGCAGGCCGTGGAACTTCCGCACCTTCACGTTCGCGAAATCCTTGGTCACGGTCTGCAGGATCTCGATCCGTTCGTCCACGGTGAACAGGCTGCTTTTTTCGACGTTGATGAGGACCGCCACGGTCACCTCGTCATACAGGTGGGCGGACCGGCCGATGATGTCGAGATGGCCATTGGTGATGGGGTCGAACGACCCCGGGCAGACTACGCGGCGCAAGACGCCTCCCAGGTCTACGGGTTCCCGGCGGCGCGACCGTACCAAACGGACGCTTCGCCATAGCGACGGACCCTCTCCTCGACATATCCTTCAGGCCACATAAGGGCTTTCCCCCTGCTTTCCCTCTCGAAAGCCACCAACGCCTCATCGGCCAGCCAGCCGTTGTCCCGGAGCAGTTCCAGAGTCCTGGTGACCTCGCTGTCCGGCACCGCGTACGGGGGGTCGGCGAAGACGATGTCGAACGGGGCTTCCGGGGGCTTGGCCAGGACCCGCTCCACCTTGTCCGCCACCAGCAGGGCGCCCTCGAGGCCGAGCGACTGGATGTTGGCCTTGATCGTGCGGACGGCCTTCGGGTCGGACTCGACGAGCATCGCCTCGGCCGCTCCCCGCGACAGCGCCTCCAGGCCGATCGCGCCCGACCCGGCGTACAGGTCCATCACGCGAGCGCCGTGGAGTCCGTACAGGGAGTCGAGTGTCAAGAAGATCCCTTCTCGTGCCCTGTCGCTGGTCGGTCTCGTCCCGCGCCCCGGCGGCACCGTCAACCGCCGCCCACCCGCGCTCCCCGCGATGATCCGAGTCATGTGCCCCATTGTTCCGCATGTTCATGCAGGTCAAGAGTGGACAAGTGTCTGCCTCGACTGCGCAAGGGTGATTCACATCGGTGCGATGGGCCCGCATGATGAGTTCTGCGGCCTTCGAGGTGACCCACACGGAGGCCGACCGGCGTGATCGTGAGCCCTTCCGCACGCCGGTTCCCTCGGCACCTGACCCGAGGGTGGGCCCAGCCGGGGACGGCATTCGGGGGGAGGCCGTCCCCGCGGCTGGGTTCTTTCTTTCAGACCGTTCGCGCCCACCGCGCCGAGCCGCGGGACGGGTTACGTCTTCTCCAGGTATTCGGCTCGTTCGTCGGCCAGGAGCCGGTCGATCTCCGCGCGCAGGCCCTCATGAGACTTCAGCTCCGGATCCTGGGACAGGAGTGCCGCCACCTCCTCCCGGGCCGTGGCGATGACGTCCTCGTCCCGAAGCAGTTGCAGCAGCTTCAGTGAAGAGCGCTTGCCCGACTGCGCCGCCCCCAGGACGTCGCCCTCCCGCCGCTGCTCCAGGTCCACCCTCGACAGCTCGAAACCGTCCAGCGTGGCGGCGACCGCGTCCAGGCGGGCGCGGGCCGGGGTGCTCTCCGGGAAGTCCGAGACCAGCAGGCACAGGCCGGGCAGGCCACCGCGGCCCACACGACCGCGGAGCTGGTGGAGCTGGGAGACGCCGAAACGGTCGGCGTCCATGATGATCATTACGGAGGAGTTGGGGACGTCGACGCCCACCTCGATGACCGTGGTGGCGACCAGGACGTCGAGCTCGCCCCGCGTGAAGGCCCGCATGATCGCGTCCTTCTCCTCCGGCGGCAGCTTGCCGTGCAGGGTGCCGACGCGCAGGTCATGGAAGGGGCCCTCGGTCAGGAGCTCGGCCACGTCCAGGACGGCCAGCGGCGGGCGGCGCTCGTCGTCCGCCGCGGGCGCCGCCAGGTCGCCCTCGTCGCCCTCCAGATCACCGATGCGGGGGCACACGATGTACGCCTGCCGCCCCAGCGCCACCTCCTCCCTTACGCGCTCCCAGGTGCGCTCCAGGTAGTGGGGCTTGTCCGCGGCCGGTACGACGTGCGTGGTGATGGGGGCGCGGCCGGAGGGGAGCTGGGACAGCGTCGAGACCTCCAGGTCGCCGAAGACGGTCATGGCGACCGTGCGCGGGATCGGGGTGGCGGTCATGACCAGGACGTGCGGACGGGTGTCACCCGCCTTCGCGCGCAACGCGTCGCGCTGCTCCACCCCGAACCGGTGCTGCTCGTCGACCACGACCAGCCCCAGGTCGGCGAACTGCACGTGCTCCTGCAGCAGCGCGTGCGTGCCGACGACGATCCCCGCGGTGCCCGAGGCGGCGTCGAGCAGGGCGGAGCGCCGCGCGGCCGCGCCCATCGAGCCGGTCAGCAGCGTGACCGCCGTCCCGCCGAACATGCCGCCCTGCGCGAGGTCCCCCAGCATGGTGGTGATCGAGCGGTGGTGCTGCTGGGCGAGCACCTCCGTGGGCGCCAGGAGCGCCGCCTGGCCGCCCGCGTCGACGACCTGGAGCATCGCCCGCAGCGCCACCACCGTCTTGCCCGCGCCGACCTCGCCCTGCAGCAGCCGGTGCATCGGGTGCTCGCCCGCCAGGTCGGCGGCGACCTCCTCGCCGACCTGCGCCTGCCCCTCCGTCAGGGAGAACGGCAGCCGTTTGTCGAACTCGGCCAGCATCCCGTCGTCCCGCCGGGGCCGCGGCTTGGCCGGCCAGGCGGTGGCCGCCTGGCGGCGCTGCAACAGCACGGCCTGCAGCACGAACGCCTCGTCGAACTTCAGCCGCTTGCGGGCCAGCCCCACCTCGGCGAAGTCCTTGGGCCGGTGAATGGCCTCCAGCGCCGCGCCCAGGTCCTGCAGCCCGTGCCGGGCCCGCAGGCCGGCGGGCAGCGGATCCTCCAGCGGGCCCAGCGTGTCGAGCACGACGCCGATCGCGCGCCTGATCGCCCACGGCGTCAGGTCCTTGCCCGCCGGGTAGATCGGCACCGGCGCCGACGCGAACTCCTCCGCGCTCGCCTCGCCCTCCTCGAACAGCTCGAACTCCGGGTGCGCGAGCTGCCAGCGCGGCTTGGCCCTGGCCCCGAACAGCCCCACCTTGCCGGCGAACATGCCGCGCCGCCCCGGCTTGAGCCGCGACTCGGCCGCGTGGGAGCCCTTGCCGAAGAACGACAGGTAGATCTTGTTGCCGTTGCCGTCGACGACCTCGACCTCCAGCCAGGTGCCGCCCCGGTTGCGCATGGGTTTGCGCATCGCCCTGGTCACCTCGCCGACCACGGTGACGTGCTCGTCGACCTCCAGCGCGTCCAGCGAGGTCAGCTCGCCGCGCTCGGCGTAGCGGCGCGGGTAGTGGCGCAGCAGGTCGCCGACCGTCTCCAGGCCGAGCACGCTGTGCAGCAGCTTGGCGGTCTTCGGGTCGAGCGCCTTCTTCAGAGGCTCGTCGAAACGGCTCACGGCATTAAGTTCTACCGCCTGCGGCCGACAGGAATCCCGCTGACGGCTCCGTGGACGCTCCGGGGTTCACTTTCCTCGCTACTCCACGCCGATCAGCAGCGGGTAGCCGCCCTGCTCGCCCTCGTACACGACCAGGTCCACGTCCGGGCGCGTACGTGTCAGGTGCTCCTCGACGTGAGCGGCCAGCCGTACCGGCGCCTCCGCCCCCGTGACCAGGGTCACCAGCTCGCCGCCGCCCGCCACCATCCGGTCCACGATCATGACGGCCACCCGCTCCAGCGCCTCGCCGATCACCGCCACGTCCCCCTCGATCAGGCCGAGCACATCCCCTGAGCGGCACACCCCCGCGCTCGTGAACGCCTCCCTGTCGGCCACCGCCAGATGCCCGTACCGGGTCTGGCTCGCCGCGTCGGTCATCGCCACCACGTCGTCGTCGAAGCGGCGCAGCGGATCGTGTACGGCCAGCGCCGCCAGCCCCTGCACGGTCGCCTTCGTGGGCAGCACGCTGACCACGACGCCGTCCTCGCGGGCGATCTCGGCCGCGGCGGCGGCCACCGAGCCGACGCCCTCGTCGTTGGGCAGGACCGCGACCTCGCTGCCGGCCTGCCTGATCGCGGCCAGCATGGCGGGGAGCGCAGGCCGGGCACCGGGCGTGCGGCGCACCACGACGGCCCCGCACTCCTCGAACAGCGCCGCGATCCCGTCCCCCGCGGCGACCGCCACCACTCCCCTGCCCGCACTGCCCCGATGCGTCCGCTCGGCCAGGTACGTGATCCTGATCCGGTGCGGCCGCCCGGCCCGTATCCCGGCCTCGACGGCGGGACCGGCCTCCGGCACGTGGACGTGGACGTTCCACAGCCCGTCGCCGCCGACCACGACGAGAGAGTCGCCCATGGCGTCGAGCTCCTCGCGCAGTTCGGCCACCGCCAGGTCGCCGGCGTCCAGCAGGTACATCACCTCGTAGCCCGCCCCCACCTCGCTCATCGGCGACACCCGCGAGGTCGGCGCGGGCACCTCGTAGTGGTCGGTGTAGGAGTCGGTGATCACGGCGGCCAGCGTCTCCAGCATGATCGCCGCCCCCGCGCCGCCCGCGTCCACGACGCCGCTGCGGGCCAGCACGTCGAGCTGGTCAGGGGTACGCCGCAGCGCCGCCCGCGCCTCCCCTGCCGCCTGCCGCGCCACCTCACGCAGGTCCCCGTCCAGGTCCCGCACGGCCCGCGCGGCGGACTCCAGCACGCTCAGCACCGTGCCCTCGACCGGCCTGGCCACGGCCTCCCTGGCCAGCACGGCGGCCCTGTGCAGCCCGGCCCGCAGGTCCTGGCCGTCCTTCAGGGCCTCGGCCAGACCGCGCAGCGCCTGGCTGACGATCACCCCGGAGTTGCCGCGCGCCCCGACCAGGGCGCCGTACGAGAGCGTCTGCCACACCACAGCCGCGTCCACGTCGTCGGGCAGCGACTCGACGGCCTCGGCCGCGGCCAGCATGGTCAGGTAGAGGTTGGTGCCGGTGTCACCGTCGGCGACCGGGAACACGTTGAGCGCGTCGATCTCCGTCCTGGCCCCGCCCAGCGCGTCGGCCGCCAGGCGAGCCCAGCGGCGCACCGCGGGCGGGTCGAGAATCTTCATCCGCGCTCTTTCCCAACCAACCGACCCCGGCCGACTACATCCCCGGCCAGCCGACCCCGGCCGACCTCCCGGCCGGCCCGGATGCGCTACCGTTGTCGGAGGAGAATATCTCCGCGCCGGGCCTAGTCCAGTAGCTCGGTCCAGTGCTCCGGTTCGCGCCCAACGGTGGGGATCGGATATTCTCGTCTGGCTAGCCGGTTGTCCCGGCATGCCCTCCGCCGGGAAAGCATCAGCGGACAGGGCTACATCGACTGTTTTAAGGAGCGATACCGTGGCTTCCGTCTGCGATGTCTGCCGCAAGGGGCCGACCTTCGGCAACAACGTGTCCCACTCGCACCGCCGCACCCGCCGTCGTTGGAACCCCAACATCCAGACGGTCCGCGCGGTCGTCGGCGGCACGCCGAAGAAGCTGAACGTGTGCACCTCGTGCATCAAGGCGGGCAAGGTCACCCGCTAGTTCGACTTCCACGAAGGCCCGCGCCTCCTCACACTGAGGAGCCGCGGGCCTTCGTCATGAGGCTGTCCCCTCGCCGCATGAGTGCCCCGCCTCATGCGCGAGAAGCGGCGAGTGGGCATCTCGGGTGCCCGGGGGCGCGCTCGCGCCGTAGGAGGCGTTCCAGGCGCTCCTGGGTCAGCGCCAGCGCCAGGCGTGGTCGACCGGGCCGATGCCGGCGCCCAGCGGGAAGCCGCGGGCGATCGCGCCCGTGACGTAGTCCTTCGCCGCCCCCACCGCCGTGGGCACGTCGTCGCCCAGCGCGAGGCGTGAGGCGATGGCCGAGGCCAGCGTGCAGCCCGTGCCGTGGGTGTGGCGGTTGTCGAGGCGTTCGGCGGTGAAGCGGTATTCGCTCGTGCCGTCCGTCAGCAGGTCCACCGGCGCGCCGGGCAGGTGGCCGCCCTTGATCAGCGCCCACGCCGGTCCCAGCTCGAGCACGGCGTCCGCCGCCCGCCGCAGCTCGTCCTCGTCCTCGACCTTGACCGAGGTGAGCTGCTCCACCTCCCACAGGTTCGGCGTCACCACGGTGGCCACCGGCAGCAGCCGCGTCTTCATCGTCTCGACGGCCTCGGGGGCCAGCAGCGAGTCGCCGTGCTTGGACACCCCGACGGGATCGACCACGACAGGGGCGGCGTACGAGCCGAGCGCGTCCGCCACCGTCTCCACCAGCACCGGCGAGGCCAGCATGCCGGTCTTGACGGCCTGCGCGCCGATGTCGCCGAGCACCGAGTCGAGCTGCGCCCGCACGGCCTCGGGCGGCAGCTCCCAGTAGCCCTGTACGCCGACCGAGTTCTGTGCGGTCACCGCCGCGATGACGCTCATGCCGTGGACGCCCATAGCCATCATGGTCTTCAGGTCAGCCTGGATGCCCGCGCCGCCCCCGGAGTCGGAGCCGGCGACGGTCAGCACGCGTGGAAGGGTCGAAACCGTCATGCCACCCATCCAACCACTCAGCTGACGGCGCACTCCCCGCTGACCATCCCGCAGTTCTCGGGCTGCGCGCCCTTGCCCGTGGCGGTGAACGAGACACCGACCGAGCCGCCCGCCGTCAGCGTCGCCGACAGGTCCAGGATCAGCAGGTCACCGTCCTGGGTCCACTCGGCGCCGTCCACGTCGAGCACCTGACCCTCGACGGGCACGGAGACCGTGGGGCTCTGCAGGGTCACCTGAGAGGTGTTGGAGACCGTCAGCTTGGCGGTGTACGAGGCCAGACGCTGCTGGACCGTCTGCTTGACGTTCACCGAGCCGCCGCTGGACCCGGACTCGACGGTGCCCGTGCTGGTGGGGAAAGGCGTGACGCCCGCGGTCGGCGCGACACCGCTGTCGGCGTCGTCCAGCGTCGAGGTCTCCTCGGTCGGCGTCTCCTCCACGCTTTCCGGGGGGGACGGCTCCGGCTCCTTGGTGGGCTTCGCCGACGTCTTCACCCTGGTCTTGGTGGGCGTCGGCGTGGCGGTCGCGGTACGGCGCGGCTGGCGGGGGCGGTAGGTGGGCGTCGGGGTCTCGGACGGCGTGGTCTCCGCCTCTTCCGCCGGCTCCTCCTCGGGCGCGGACTCGGGCTCCTCCTCGGCGGGCGGCTCGGAGACCAGGGGGCCCGGCTGGTTGGTGGGGGCCTGTACGGCCGCGCAGGCGGCGCCCTCGCACTTGGCCGCGTCGCCCGAGGCGCTCATGAACTTGACGCCCGCCACGGTGCCGCCCAGCACGATGGCCACGGCGGCCACGGACAGCAGCGCGACCCGGCCCTTGCCGCCTCCTCCCGAGGCGGCGGGGATGACGTCGTCGCCTCCGCCACCACCACCGCGTCCGGCCTTGCGGCGGCCGCGGCGGCCCTTGGGCTGATCCGGCTCGTCGAGTCCGGCGTCGGACGACCAGCCCGAGGCGAGGAAGCCGGTCTCGGCCTCCGCCCACGCCGGGGTCTGCACGGCCGTCGGCTCCCCGGCCACCTTGATGTCACCAGGCTCCGGCGGTCCAGCGGGGCGGGTGTCGAACCTCGCGGTACGGTCCGCGTCCACGTCGTCTCGGCGGTCGGCAGGGCCGCTGAAGCCGCCCGCTCGATCGGCCGGCCCGTCGAAGAACCCCGTCCCGTCACCGGGCCGGTCGAAGAACCCTGTCCCGTCACCGGGCTGGTCGAAGAACGCCGTTCTGTCGGCGGCTCCATCGAGCCTGTCGCCAGGCCGGTCGAAGGGGCCGGTTCCGCTGGTCGGCGCGTCGAAGGGGCCCGGGCTGTCGGGGGAACCGTCGAATGCGCCGGGGCGATCAAAGGCGCCCGGCCGGTCGAAAGCGCCAGGGCCGCCGGGCACGGGGCCGTTGGAGGCGTCAGGACCGCCGGCCGGACCCGGACCGCCGAAAGGATTGGGGCCGTTCGAAGAGGCGGGCCCGGGGCGGTCAGTGGGCGAGTCCCAGTCCTGCGGGCGGACGAACGCGCCCGTCGTCTCAAAGGGCCCGGCCTGCTGCCCGAAAGGGCTCGGCGGTGGGAAGCCGCCCGCGGGGTCGTTCGCCGGCGGGAAGGCGCCCGCAGGGTCGTTGGCAGGCGAGAAGCCGGCAACGGGGTCGCCGGGCAGCGCGAAGGCCCCAGTGGTCTCGAAAGGCTCGGGCTGCGGCCCGCGCGGCGGCTCGCTCTCACGCCGCGGCATGGGGGCCCACTGCCCCGTTACCTCCGGCCGATCCGGCAGCGAGGGCCAGCCTGGCGGCTCGGCCTCCTCATCAGGACCCCAGAATGCGCTGCTACTCCCCCGTTCTTCCCCGTCGTCGGATCCACCTGTGCCGTGGCGGCCCATGGGTGCCCTTTCTGCCGGTTACAGTGGCCGCCAATCTTCATAACACCTTTGCTACGCCCTTGTCACAGCAATCCCGCTAGTCGTACCCCAAACCAGGAAAATTTCACTTAAATCGGGACAAGTCATCACCGAAAGTGATCCCATCCGCCTCGGCCCATCTCGCGGCCATACACCAGTACGCCGTCACCCTCGACCACCCGGCCCACGACCTGCCACGACGGCGGCAGCCGTACCTCTGGGGGAAAGACCGCGGCGAGCGCGTGATCCTCACCACCGGTGAGCACCCACTCCAGCGGATCGGCCCCCAATTCCTTGGCCGCCGCCACCACGGGCTCGCCCACCGTGAACGCCTGGGGGTCCAGCTCGACCCGCACCCCACTGGCCGCGGCGACGTGGCCGAGGTCCTGGACGAGCCCGTCGCTGACGTCCAGCATCGCGCTCGCGCCCAGCTCCGCCGCCCGCGGCCCCTCCGCGTAGGGGGGCCGCGGCTGCCGGTGCCCGGCCACCGCCTCCCGGAGGGCCGGGGAGTCCACCGGCACCCCCGCGTCCAGCAGCGCCAACCCGGCGGCGGCGTACCCGAGCCGGCCCGCCACCGCCACCACCTGTCCCGGCCTGGCCCCCGCGCGGGTCACGGGGGGCCGGCCGCGCAGGTCGCCCAGCGCGGTCACGCCGAGCACCACCAGGTCGCTGCGGGTGACGTCGCCGCCGGCCACGCTCGCGCCGGCCGCGGCGCACTCGTCGCGGAACCCGTCGGTCAGCGCGTCCAGCCACGCCACCGGGAGGTCGGCGGGGATCCCGAGCCCGACCACGATGGACGTGGGCAGCGCGCCCATGGCGACCACGTCGGCGAGGTTCTGGGCCGCGGCCTTGCGGCCCACGTCGTAGCCGCTGGACCAATCCCGGCGGAAGTGCCTGCCCTCGATCAGGAGATCCGTGGACACCACGACTCGGCCGTCAGGCGCGCTGATCATGGCGGCGTCGTCACCCGGGCCCAGCATTACCGCCGCGACCTGGGGCAGACGTCCGGTAATGCGGTTTACCACTCCGAATTCGCCGAGATCTCCGACTGTGATGACGCACCTCCTGTCGCACACAGGGTACGGTGGCCCTTCGGCGTGATCCAATCGCCCGGGAGGACGTAATGGTGCAGGCCTACATCCTTATCCAGACCGAGGTCGGCAAGGCCGCGGCCGTGGCTCGCGAGATTTCCGGGATATCCGGGGTAACTCAGGCGGAAGACGTGACGGGCCCCTACGACGTGATCGTCCGTGCGGAGGCCCGCAACGTCGACGAGCTGGGCAAGCTCGTCGTCGCCCAGATTCAGGCCGTGGAGGGCATCACTCGTACGCTGACATGTCCCATCGTCCATATCTGAAGGTAGTCCTCGCATGCGTGCCGCCGCCGCCCTGCTCGTTCTCCTGACGCTCGCCGGTTGCGGCGGCACTGTGCGGGTCGAGCCGCCCGTGCCCCAGGGTTCGGCGGTGGCGGCCTGCGACCGGCTGGCGACGCTGCTGCCCAAGACGCTGGACGGCGCACCGCGTGGCGAGTCCACGCCCGAGTCGCCGTACGTGGCCGTGTGGGGTGACGGCACCATCGCGCTGCGCTGCGGCGTGCCCCGGCCGGCCAGGATGGCGCCCACCGACCAGCTGCAGGAGATCGACGGGGTGGGCTGGTTCGCCGACCCGGAGAAGCCCGCGCTGTTCACCGCCGTGACCGACGTCGCCTATGTGGAGGTCACGGTCGGCGGCGAGCACGTGGCCGCCGAGGTGCTCGCCGATCTGTCGAAGCCGATCGGCCAGGTCTCGGCCCAGCCCCGCTGACCGTCACCGCAACCCGGGCGCGCGGGACAGGGCGAGCTGGATGAGCCGGTCGACGAGCTCCGGGTAGGACAGGCCGGTGGCGGCCCAGAGCTGCGGCGCCACCGACAGCGATGTGAAGCCCGGCATGGTGTTGATCTCGTTGAAGATCAGCCTGCCGTCGGGCGTGTAGAAGAAGTCGACCCGAGCCAGCCCCTCGCAGTCGAGCGCCTCGAACGCGCGCACGGCCATCGCGCGCAGCTCCCCGGCCCTCTCCTGCGGAAGGTCGGCGGGCACGGTCAGCGACATCTGGTCGGGATAGTATTTCGCCTCGAAGTCGAAGAACTCCTGCCCGCCCTCGACCTTCACCTCGCCGGGCAGCGACGCCGCCGCCGGCTCGTCACCCGGCGACTCCAGCACGGCGCACTCGATCTCCCTGCCCTCGATGGCGGCCTCGATGAGCACCTTGGGGTCGTGCTGCCTGGCGAACTCGACGGCCGCCTCCAGCTGTCCCCGGTCGTGGGCCTTGGAGATGCCCTGCGAGGAGCCGGCTCTGGCGGGCTTGACGAACACCGGCCAGCCGAGCTCCTCGGCCTCCTTGAGCACGAGGTCGCGGTTGAGCCGCCAGTCCCGGTCGCGTACGACCACGTAGGGTCCGATCGGCAGTCCCGCGGCGGCCATCACGGTCTTCATGTGCGCCTTGTCCATGCCGACCGCGCTGGCCAGCACGCCGGAGCCGACGTAACGCACCCCGGCCATCTCCAGCAGCCCCTGGATCGTGCCGTCCTCGGCGAACGGCCCGTGCATCACGGGGAAGACCACGTCGACCGAGCCGAGCTCCACGGGGATGCTGCCGGGGTCGTACGCCACCAGTGCGGGGCCGCCCGAGGGCAGCGCCAGCGCGGCGCCCGCGGTGTCAACGACCGGCAGCTCTCCGGACTCGATGGCGAACCGCTGGTCCGACGTGGCCAGCACCCACCTGCCGTCTTGGGCGATCCCGATGGGGATCACCTCGTATTTGGTCCTGTCGATCGCATCCAGCACGCTGCCCGCGCCCATGAGGGACACGGCATGCTCGGAATTGCGGCCTCCGAAAACGACAGCGACGCGTGGCTTGCTCATGGTGTCCGAATCTACCGGGGTGTCCCCAGGACAGCGAGCCAAGCACGCCGAGTGAGCGCGCGAGGGAGTGCCGTCGCCTGGAGGAGCGGCGGGAGCGCAGCGACCAGAGCGGGGGAAGGCGGCGGCATAGGGCGACCGAGCCCGCCGAACGGAGTGAGGCCATGAGCAGGGTGGGAGTGCCGTCGCCTGGAGGAGCGGCGGGAGCGTAGCGACCAGAGCGGGGGAAGGCGGCGGCATAGGGCGACCGAGCCCGCCGAACGGAGTGAGGCCATGAGCAGGGTGGGAGTGCCGTCGCCTGGAGGAGCGGCGGGAGCGTAGCGACCAGAGCGGGGGAAGGCGGCGGCATAGGGCGACCGAGCCCGCCGAACGGAGTGAGGCAATAAGCTCGTGATTACACGCCGTACCGCTCCGGCTTGGGCGAGCGGGACATCAGCAGCATCCCGGCCTCGGCCGGCGACATGCCGTCGTGTACGACGCCGACGACGACCTCGGTGATCGGCATTTCCACGTCGTGCTTCCTGGCCAGTGCCAGCACCGACTCGCAGGACTTGACGCCCTCGGCGGTCTGCTTGGTGGCCGCCACCACCTCGGCCAGTGTCATGCCCCTGCCCAGGTTCTCGCCGAACGTCCGGTTGCGCGACAGCGGCGACGTACACGTGGCGACCAGGTCGCCCATCCCGGCCAGGCCCGCGAACGTGTGCGGATCGGCCCCCAGCGCCGCGCCCAGGCGGGAGATCTCGGCCAGGCCCCTGGTGATGAGCATGGCGCTGACGTTGTCACCCATGCCCATGCCCGCGGAGACGCCCACGGCCAACGCGATGACGTTCTTCACCGCGCCGCCGAGCTCGATGCCGACCACGTCGGGGTTGGTGTACGGGCGGAACCACGGCGGCAGGTGGCAGATCGCCTGGAGGCGCGCGGCCACGGAGTCGTCCGTGCAGGCCACGACCGTGGCGGCGGGCTGGCGCTGGGCGATCTCCCTGGCCAGGTTGGGACCCGAGACGACCGCGACCCGATTCTCGGGCACCTCGGCGACCTCGCGGATCACCTCGCTCATCCGCTTGGTCGTGCCCAGCTCGATGCCCTTCATCAGGCTGACCAGCACCGCGCGGGACGGGATGTGCTCGCGCCAGACGGCCAGGTTGGGCCGCAGGAGCTGGGACGGCACCGCCAGCACCACGAACTCCGCCCCCTCCAGGGCCCGCACCGGGTCGGTGGTGGCGCGCAGCGCGGGCGGCAGGGCGATGCCGGGCAGGTAGTCAGGGTTCGCGTGAGTGCGGTCGATCGCCTCGGCCAGCTCCGGCCTGCGCCCCCACAGCGTGACCTCGTTGCCCGCTTCCGCCAGGACCATGGCGAACGTGGTGCCCCACGAGCCTGTGCCGAAAACGGCCACCTTTGTCATGCCATCACCGCCCGGCGGGATCGTAGGGGGTCTCGGGCGCCTTTTCACCGCGCAGCTCGGCCAGCTGCGCGCTGATCGCCGCCATGATGTCGGCCGTGGCCTCGCGCAGAACACTCGCGTGCGGCGACTTGCCCGCGTATTTCGACAGGTCCACCGGCGGCCCCACGCTCACGTGGAACGTCTTGCGCGGGAACAGCCTCGGCTTCTTCTCACCGTACGGCAGCAGCTCATGCGCCCCCCAATGGGCCACCGGGATGACCGGCGCGCCGCTCTCCAGCGCCAGCCGGGCCGCGCCCGTCTTGCCCACCATGGGCCACAGGTTCGGGTCACGGGTGCAGGTGCCCTCGGGGTAGAACAGGATCGCGCAGCCGTCCTCCAGCCGCTGGGCCGACGCGCGCAGGGATCTGGCCGCCTCGTTGCTGCCGCGCTCGACCGGGATGGCCAGCAGGGCCGTCACCGCCCGCCCCAGGAAGGGCGCCTTGAACAGCGCGGACTTGGCGAGGATCACCGGCCAGCGCCCGTTGTTGTAGAGGAAGTGCGACAGCAGAACCGGGTCCGCCCAGGAGAGATGGTTCGTCGCGATGATCACGCCGCCGGTGCGGGGGATCCGCTCGCCGTGCCGCCAATCCTTCTTGACCAGGAGCCGGGACAGCGGTTTCACGACAGCTACTGCGAAGGTTTCCCAGGAACGCGATGGTCGCGTGGGGCGGCTCATGGTCTCCTCCTACGTTATGCGCCTAAGTCTCCCGGTTGGCCGTATGGGATGTCGAGGCGCGATGCTTAAGCGTATGAGCATCCGCTGGTCGTTGGTCATTCCGGTGAAAACGCTGGTCGCGGCGAAAACCCGGTTGGCCGCCGCGACGGGACCGCATCGCACGAAGTTCGCCGTCGCCGTGGCCTGCGACACCCTGGCCGCGGCGCTGGCCTGCCCGCAGGTGGCGCGGGTGATCGTGGTGACGGCCGATCCTGCCGCCGCGGGGCCGCTGGCCGCGCTGGGCGCCGACGTGGTGCCCGATCCCGACCGCGGGCTGAACACCGCGCTGCGCACGGGCGCCGCCCATGCCGTACGCGTCGCGCCCGGCGACGCGGTGGGCGCGCTCCAGGCCGACCTGCCCGCCCTGCGGCCCGCCGAGCTGGCGGTGACGCTGGGGGCGGCGGCCGAGTTCGACCAGTCCTTCGTGCCGGACGCGCTCGACGTCGGCACGACCTTCTACGGCGTGCGCCCGGGCGTCCCGTTCGCACCGAGGTTCGGAGGGGAGTCTCGGGCCAGGCACCTGGCCGGCGGGGCCAAGGAGCTGTGCGTGCCGGGGATCGACTCGGTCCGGCGCGACGTGGACACACCCGACGACCTGCGTGCCGCCATCGCGCTCGGCCTGGGCCGCCACACGGCGGCGGTGGTCGCCGAGCTGTGGCCTGGGTCATGAGGCCCGTCATCGGGCGGTGGTCGCGCTCCTGATCGCCCGTCATCGGGCGGTGGCCGCCTTCATGATCACCCGTCATCGGGCGGTGGCCGCCTTCATGATCACCGGCGCGGTGACCACCGCCAGGTGCGACAGGCCCAGGACGACGACGCCCGCGGCGAAGGCCGCGTACCCGCCGAGCCACTCCCCCAGCGCGCCGCCCGCCAGCCCGCCGAGCGGGCTGGCGCCCCACATGAGGAAGCGCATGCTGGCGTTGACCCGGCCCAGCAGGTGCTCGGGGGTGACGCGCTGGCGGTAGCTGAGCTGGGCGACGCCGAAGATCGCGCTGGCGACGCCGAACAACGCCGCGGCCACGGGGAGGATCAGCAGCCGCCAGCCCGGCCCGGTCGCCAGCGCGGGCAGGTAGAGCACGGTGGCGAGGGCGGCCGAGCCGTACAGGGTGCGACCGGCACCGAACCGAGCCGTGACCCTGGCCACCAGTGCCGCGCCCGCCAGCGAGCCCACGGCGACGGCCGACATGAGCAGCCCGTACTGGGCCGATCCCACGCCGAGTTCCTTGACCAGGTAGAGAGGCAGGCCGACCGCGCAGACGCCGTTGGCGGTCATCGCCAGCGCGCCACCGACTGCGATCCGGCGCAACACCGGCTCCCCGGCGACGAACCTGAGGCCCTCCTTGACCTCATGGCGCACCACCCGATCGCCACGTCGCGGCCGCTCCGCCGCGCGCACGCCCGACAGCAGCAGCCCGGAGGCGAGGTAGCTGACGGCGTCGGCGAGCAGGGCGATCGGCGCGGTGAACGCGGCCACCGCCCAGCCGCCGACCCCGGGCCCCGCCAGCACGGAGACGTTCCTGGTGACCTCCAGCACGCCGTTGCCGCGCTCGAGCCGTTCCTTGGGGACGATGGCCGGCAGGAAGCTCATGTGAGCGACGTCGAAGAAGACCGTGCCGACGCCCACCACCAGCGCGACGGCGTAGAGCTGAGGGAGGGTGAGCACGCCGAGCCACGCGGCCACGGGGACCGACAGCAGCGCCACGCCCCTGACCAGGTCGGACCAGATGAGGATCGGCCGCCGGCGCGCCCGGTCCACCCACACGCCGGCGGGCAGCCCGATCACCAGGAAGGCGACCATCTGGACGGCGGACAGCACGCCGAGCTCGAAGGCCCCGGCGTCCAGGGTGAGCAGCGCGGTCAACGGCAGCGCGACGACCGTGACCTGGGTGCCCAGTTGCGTGATGCCGTTGGCCCACGCAAATCGCCAGAAGTCGCCCGCCTGCCCCATCTGGTCGATCATCACGCTACTCGCCAGGCGAGGGCAAACCCTTTGGGCGCAGACACCGCTGCCTGCGATGGACCGCTGGACGCGGCCCATCGTAGGCGCATAACCCGCTGCCTGCGATGGACCGCTGAACGCGGCCCATCGTAAGCTGATCTGCGTGCAGGGGACGGTACGCAGCTTTGACGAGGGCACGCGATCGGGCACGGTCTTCCTCGATGACGGGACCGTGCTGGACTTCGGCACGGCCGCGTTCGACGCCGGGCCGCTGCGACTGCTGCGCACCGGGCAGCGGGTCAACCTCGCGATGGCGGCCGGCGAAATCACCTACATCACGCTCTCGACTTTTCCGGTGCCGGACCCGTGAAATGCGGACGCCCGGGCCACTGGGCCCGGGCGTGGTGGTCCGCTGGGTTTACTTCTTCTTGCCGGTTGTCCTGCCGCCCTCATTGACCAGCTCTTTGAAATCGGAGCCCGGGCGGAACTTCGGTCCCCAGCTCTCCGGGACGTTGATTTCCGCGCCGGTGGACGGGTTCCTGGCCGTGCGGGCCGGCTTGTGCACCATCTCGAACGCGCCGAAGCCCGTGATCGAGACCTTGTCGCCGCTCGCCACGGCCTTCTGGATGGCGTCGATGACCGAGTTCACGGCCTCGGTGGCCGTCTTCCTGTCGCCCATCCGATCCGTGATGGCCTCGACGAGTTCTCGCTTGTTCATGAAAGTCCTGCTCCCCCAGTTACGGCTCGGGGTTCCAGCTCACGAGTTCGACGTAGAAACCCCTTACGCGCTTGAAAGTAGGCTGGATCGCGGGGGAACTCAATCACCCAGCGTGTTTTCGTCCTTGCGTGGCGTGTCGGCGCCGTGGTCAAGAATGGCGAGAAACGCGTCAAGCCGGACGGCGGCCCTTTCCGGGTCACGCTTGGCCAGGTCGCAGATGGCGAGATAACGGCGGGCCAGCCGCTCCTTGTCGCCCGGGGGAAGCAGGCGGACGCGGCGGTGCGCCTCGCGCAACCGCCGCGCCAGTTCGTCGTCTTCTAGACGGTCGTCGGCAGCCATGGCTGCCGACCATTCTCGTATGCCGTGATGTCCTCGGCGTGCCGCAGGGTCAGCCCGATGTCGTCGAGGCCCTCCATGAGCCGCCAGCGGGTGTAGTCGTCGATCTCGAACGGCACGACCTCGCCGGCCCAGCGCACCTGGCGTTCCGCCAGGTCGACGGTGATCTCCAGCTTCGGGTCCGCCTCGACGGCCGACTGCAGGGCCTCGACCTTCTCGCCGGGCAGGACGACCGGCAACAGGCCCATCTTGGTGGAGTTGTTGCGGAAGATGTCGCCGAAGCGGGCGGCGATCACGGCGCGGAAGCCGTACTGCTGCAGCGCCCAGACGGCGTGCTCGCGCGAGGAGCCGGTGCCGAAGTCGGGGCCGGAGACCAGGATCGTGCCGCCCTCGTAGACGGGGTCGTTCAGCACGAACGTCGGGTCCTCGCGCCAGGCCGCGAACAGGCCCTTCTCGAATCCGGTGCGGCTGACCTGCTTGAGCCAGACGGCCGGGATGATCTGGTCGGTGTCGACGTTGCTGCGGCGCAGCGGCACCGCCGTACCGGTGTGGGTGGTGAAGGCGTCCATCAGATTTCCTTCCTTACAGGTCGGCGGGGGCGGTGAGGCGGCCGGTGACGGCGGTCGCGGCGGCGACCTGCGGCGACACCAGGTGGGTACGGCCACCCTTGCCCTGGCGGCCCTCGAAGTTGCGGTTGGAGGTCGAGGCGCTGCGCTCGCCCGGCTGGAGGGTGTCGGGGTTCATGCCCAGGCACATCGAGCAGCCGGCCTCGCGCCACTCGGCGCCGGCGGCCTTGAACACCTCGTGCAGGCCCTCCTGCTCGGCCTGCAGCTTGACCAGCATCGAGCCCGGCACGATCAGCGTGCGGGTCTTCACCTGGCGGCCGCGCAGGATCTCGGCGGCCGAGCGCAGGTCCTCGATGCGGCCGTTGGTGCACGAGCCGACGAAGACCGTGTCGACCTCGATCTCGCGCAGCGGCGTGCCCGCGGTCAGGCCCATGTACTCCAGCGCCCGCTCGGCGGCCGAGCGCGCGACCGGGTCGGCGAAGGACTCGGGGTTCGGCACGGAGTCGCCCAGCGGCAGGCCCTGGCCCGGGTTGGTGCCCCACGTGACATAGGGGGTCAGCGTCGTGGCGTCGATCTCCACGACCTTGTCGAACACGGCGTCGTCGTCGGTGCGCAGCGACTTCCAGTATTCGACGGCCTGGTCCCACGCCGCGCCCTCGGGCGCGTGCTGGCGGCCCTTGAGGTAGGCGAAGGTGGTCTCGTCCGGCGCGATCATGCCGGCGCGGGCGCCCGCCTCGATCGACATGTTGCAGACCGTCATGCGGCCCTCCATGGAGAGCTTGCGCACGGCCTCGCCGCGGTATTCGACGATGTAGCCCTGGCCGCCGCCGGTGCCGATCTTGGCGATGATCGCCAGGATCAGGTCCTTGGCGGTGACGCCGGGGGGCAGCTCGCCGGAGACCTCGATGGCCATGGTCTTGGGCCGGTAGGCCGGCAGCGTCTGCGTGGCCAGCACGTGCTCGACCTCGGAGGTGCCGATGCCGAACGCGATGCCGCCGAAGGCGCCGTGCGTCGAGGTGTGGGAGTCGCCGCACACGATGGTCATGCCCGGCTGGGTCAGGCCGAACTGCGGGCCGATGATGTGGACCACGCCCTGGCCGGCGTCGCCCATCGGATGGAGCCTGATGCCGAACTCGGCGGCGTTCTTGCGCAGGGTCTCGACCTGCGTCTTGGAGACAGGGTCGGAGATCGGGCCGAGCACGGTCGGCACGTTGTGGTCCTCGGTGGCGATCGTGAGCTCGGGCCTTCGCACCTTCCGGCCGGCGAGACGGAGCCCGTCGAACGCCTGCGGACTGGTCACCTCGTGAATGAGGTGCAGGTCGATGTAGAGCAGGTCGGGTTCGCCTTCGGCACGCCGGACGACGTGTTGCTCCCAGACCTTCTCGGCCAGTGTGCGGCCCATGTGATCTCCTCCTCGAGACTTCCTCCGACTTGCTTTCTCATATGTCGAGACTGCAGTATCGGTGTATGGACAACTCTAGCGGAGTCGGAGTACTCGACAAGGCAGTTCTTGTACTCAATGCCCTCGAAGCGGGACCCGCTTCATTGGCGCAGCTCGTCCAGGCCACCGGCCTGGCCCGCCCCACGGCCCACCGGCTGGCCGTCGCTCTTGAGCACCACCGCATTGTGAGTCGTGACACGCAGGGCAGGTTCGTGCTCGGCCCGCGGCTTTCCGAGTTGTCCACCGCGGCCGGCGAGGACCGGCTGCTGGCGGTGGCCGCGCCCGTGTTGCTGCAGCTCAGGGACCTGACCGGGGAGAGCGCTCAACTCTATCGCCGCCAGGGCGACGAGCGGGTCTGCGTGGCGGCGGCGGAGCGGGCCAGCGGCCTGCGCGACACGGTTCCCGTGGGTTCCGCACTGCCCATGACCGCCGGCTCCGCGGCGCAGATCCTGCTGGCGTGGGAGGAGCCCGACCGGCTGCACCGGGGCCTGCGCGGCGCCAAGTTCACCGCCGCCACGCTCGCCTCCGTACGCCGCCGCGGGTGGGCCCACAGCGTCGGCGAGCGCGAGCAGGGCGTGGCCAGCGTATCGGCCCCGATCAGGGGCAGCGGGGGCAAGGTGATCGCCGCGGTGTCCGTCTCCGGGCCCATTGAACGACTGACGAGAGCGCCTGGACGACTGCACGCGGTGCCGGTCATGGCGGCCGCCGAACGCATCACGGAGGCCATGCGCCGTACGTCATGATCAGCAAAAGGATGTATTTGGGGAGCCGAGAACTTCGTGGGCGCACTAGCCTGAGTGCGTGACAGATCGCATCGAGGTAGCCGCCACTGAGCTGCGACCCCTGCTCGAAGAGTTCATCATGTGGGCACGCGCCAACGCCCCCGGAAGCGACCCCGAGCTCGTGGGCCCTGCCGCACTGTGGCACCGTCTCGCCTTCTCGCAGGACCTCGGCACGTGGAAGCGTGCTGACCTGCGCAACCTGCTGCTTGATCGCATGCCCAAGGTCGTGGAGGATCCCGACGCCGCCGCGGACGGGATGCTCCCGGCCGTGGACGCGTACCTGACGTTCCTCTCGCAGACCGGCAGGCTGACCAAGCGCTCGGACTCCCTCGCCGATCTGCAGGCCGAACTCGACGACGTCGAAGACGAGTTCCTCGACCTCATGGAAGAGCTGTTGGAGGACGCCGAGGGCGCCGACGAGGACGAGGAGGAGGCCGGCGACCTCGGCGACTTCGAGCCGTTCGCCGACGAGCTGTCCGAGCTCCCCACGATCAGGCTGCGGCCCGATTCGGAGCTGGCCGCGGCCGCCCGGGAGGTGCCGCTGGTCGCCAAGGCCCGCGACCTGGCCGTGTGGGTGGGGTCGGGCCGCCGGGTGGGCGAGGACACGCTGCTCACCGACGCGGAGGTGGAGGAGGCGCTGGCGGCCGTCGGGGTGCCCAGGCCGGACACCGACGGTCCGCTCGCCGAGGCCGTCCCGCAGCTGTGGAACATCTGGAATCTGGCCGTCGACCTGGAGTTCCTGGAGCCCGGGGAGGCCAACACGGTCGCGGTGCAGGACGACACCGCGGAGTGGCCGTTCGACGACGACGAGGACGTGCTCGACGCGTGGATGCTCGGGCTTCACTCGGTCGACTACGGCGACCCCGAGCTGCCGGACGAGGACCTCACCATGGCGCTGTCGGGCCTGACCCGCGGCGTGCTGGTCAGGCTGTTGCTGGCGGGCGGCTCGCGCGATCTCGACGACCTGGCGCGGGAGCTGGCCGAGGCCACCGCTGAGCTCGACGAGGAGCTGGGCGCGGACGCGTGGGAGGCCGCGGGCGACCCGCTGGCGCCCGTGGTCGACTGGCTCGTGGGATACGGCATGGTCCAGGTCCAGGGCAGGACGCTCAGCCTCACGCCGCTCGGCACCGAGGGCGTGGTGCACCTGGTGGACGACGCCGACATCGAGGTGGACGCGCGGCCCGCGATCGAGTCCATGAGCGCGCACGAGCTGCTGGCGCTGAGCGCGGAGCTGCCGGAGGAGGAGGCCGACGCCGAGTTCGCGGCCTGGATGCGGCTGCGCGAGCCGGCCAAGGCCGCGGAGGAGCTGCTGGACGCGGCGGCGGAGGACGACAACGACGCCCTGATCAGGGTCCAGGCGGCCAGCGTGGTCGGCACGCTGGGCGAGGCCGCGATCCCGGCCTGGCAGGCGGCGCTCAAGCAGCCGTCGCTGCGGCCCTATGCGGCCACCCACCTGAGCCAGCTGGAGGTCGAGGGCGCTCCCGAGCCCACGCAGGATGACACGCACTGGCTGATCCTGGACATGTGGACGATCTCCGCCGGGCTGGGACGGTCGGAGTTCGTGAGCAGCCTCCAGGACATCGGCCCGGACATGGTCAACAGCCTGCTCGAGGTGATCTGGAAGATCCCGCACGGGCATGTGGAGGAACTGCTCGATCTGATCTCCCAGGTCCACCCGGACAAGTCGGTGGCCAAGGCGGCCCGGCGCGCGCTGTTCAAGGCCCGCTCGATTTGACGGCTTTCCGCTGAAGGCGGATTTCTCAAAGGCCCTCGTCATTATGGCGAGGGCCTTTTTGCTCTCCCGCCGTTCGTGGCAGGGCTTTCTTGGTTTTTTACGGCGGTGCCGACGGCACCCCAAGCGGCGTACATGGTCGGGCCCCGTCCAGGGGAACGCTCCTCCGGTTCACGGGGCCGGGCGCCGCTACGTGCGCTCTGCGGGCCTTTCACGTGAGAGCCGCGGGCCTGCGGAAAACAAAAACGCTCCGGGCCATTGGCGCCGGAGCGGAGATGTAGACGTAGTCCCGACCGGATTCGAACCGGCGCTACCGCCTTGAGAGGGCGGCGTCCTGGGCCACTAGACGACGGGACCTTCGCGAACTTGTGACAGTGGTAGTCCCGACCGGATTCGAACCGGCGCTACCGCCTTGAGAGGGCGGCGTCCTGGGCCACTAGACGACGGGACCCTGTCCACAAGTTGCTGTGCCGGGGAATCCCCCGGCGACGCAGGTAACTCTACCGCACCCCGCAGACCACAACCAAACCGCTTATCTGGGGGTCAGGTGGTGAGGAGGCCGCGGCGGTAGGCCTCGCCGACGGCGGCGGCGCGGTCGCGGACGTCGAGTTTGGCGTAGATGTGCAGCAGGTGCGTCTTGATGCTGGCCTCGCTGATGAACAGCCTGGCCGCCGCCTCCTTGTTGGTCGCTCCCCCGGCCACCAGGCGCAACACCTCCAGCTCGCGCTTGCTCAGCGCGCCCCTGGCGGGCCTGCGCAGCTGCTCGGCCAGGCGGCCGGCCACCGCGGGCGCGAGCACCGTCTCACCCCGGTGGGTGGCCCGGACGGCGCGTACCAGCTCCTCGGGCGGCGCGTCCTTCAGCAGGTAGCCGCTGGCCCCGGCCTCGAGTGCGGGCAGCACGTCGGTGTCGAACGTGGTCAGCACCAGCACCCGCGGCCCGGCGCCGCGGAGCCTCCTGATGGCGGCGACGCCGTCCATCTCCGGCATGCGCAGATCCATGAGGACGACGTCGGGCTGGAGCTCGGCGGCCAGGCGCACCGCCGCGGCGCCGTCGGCGGCCTCGCCGACGATCTCGAAGTCGGGCTCGGCGCCCAGAGCCGCGCGCAGGCCGTCGCGCACGATCGGGTGGTCGTCCGCGATCAGCAGCCTCATCGGTCTCCCTTCCCCGAGGTCATCATCGTCTCATTCCGCGGGGATCGCGGGGATTGAGGGGATCGCGGGGACGGCGGCGGCGATGGCGGTGCCGTGGCCCGGTTCGGACTCGATCTCCAGCGTGCCGCCGACGCCGCGGACCCGCTGCCGCATCCCGTCCAGGCCGAAGCCGTCAGTGGGCGTCTGCGAGTCGAAACCGAGCCCGTCGTCGCGGATATCGAGAAGGACGAGATCGTCTGTGTACGACAGTGTGAGGCCCGCCCTGGTGGCTCTGGCGTGCTTGGCGACGTTGGCCAGGGCTTCCTGGGCGACGCGGAACAGGGTGGTCTCCACGTCGGTGGACAGGGCGACGGGCGTGCCGGCGACCTCGAAGGCGAGGTCCACGCCGGAGGCCCGCGACCAGGATTCGGCCAGGCGGCCGAGCGCGTCCGGCAGTTCGGCGTCCTCCAGCGGGCCGGGCCGCAGCGCGCGTACGGACCTGCGGGTCTCGGCCAGACCGCGGCGGGCGAGCTCGGCCGCCTGGCCGAGATGGCGGCGGCGGACGGTGTCGTGAGTGGCGCGGCCTGCGGCGTCGAGCTGGCCGATCAGGGCGACGAGGTCCTGCGCCACCGTGTCGTGGATCTCGCCGGCCACGCGGTGCCGCTCGTCCAGCACGCCCGCCCGCCTGGCCTGATCGAGGAGCCTGGCGTGCAGACCGGCGTTCTCGGCCATGGCGGCGCGCAGGCGCTCGATCAGGCGGCGGCGCTTGTCGTGCTCGGCGGAGACGTACCAGCCGGCCACCACCAGCGGCACGGCGACGCCGGCGATCACGGTGAGCAGGGCCGTGCGGTCCCCCGGACCGGCCTGGGCGGCCACGTTGACGACGGCGGTGACGGTCACGCCGGCCATGACCAGCCGGGCGGGCAGCATGCCGATGGCCAGCGGGTAGCCGATCGCGGCGAACACGGTGAAGGCCGCGCTCGCGGCGACCAGCGCCCCGGCCAGGGCGATGAGGACCAGGTAGTGGGCCACGACGAGCGCGCGGAAGCGGTCGCGGCGGGAGTGGAGCCAGGCGATCGGGGCGATCCACACCGCGGCTGCGCCCGCCGGCACGGGCCAGGGCACGGCGCCTCGCGGCGGATCCATGAGGGCGGCCGCGCCGGCGGAGATCGCGAGGAGCGCGTAGGCGAGCACGAGGAAGGCCCAGCGCTCGCGGCCGTCGAGCCAGCTCATGAGGTCCAGCCTGGCATGGGTCAACCGATCGGTGGATGTCCGGCATCCACCGCACGTCGCGCCGCACGGGCGATGTGGCCCCGGGCCGGCCTCGGCGAACATCGCCGTATGAGCGATACGACACGCAGATCGATGTTCCAGCTCGCCGCCGTCGCGGGCGCGGGCGCGTTGGCCGGCCCAATGGCCGCCGAGCGCAAGGAGGTGACCACGTTCGTGTTCGTGACCGGCTCGAACGGCGTGGCCACCGCCGACGCGGAGCTGACGCTGCGCGGCCACCGCGCCGTGGGCGTGAACCTGCCCGGGCACGGCCCGGAGGAGCAGTTCCACCTCGCCTACCAGGCGCCGCAGGACCTGGCGAAGCTGGCCACGATCCCCTCCCCGGTGGCCGGAGTGACGCTGGACGACTACGTGGAGGCCACGGTGGAGACCGTGCGCCGGGTCTCCCGGTACGGCCCGGTCGTCCTGGTGGGCGGCAGCCTGGGCGGCTCGACGATCACGAAGGTGGCCGACGAGGTGCCGGATCTGATCGACCGGCTCGTCTACGACGCGGCCTACTGCTGCACGAAGCTGCGTTCGCCGGCCGAATACCTGGAGACTCCGGAGGGCAGGACGAGCCTGGCGACGAGCATCGTGCCGGGCATCGTCGGCGACCCCCGGGTGCTCAAGGCCGTCCGCGTCAACTGGCGTACGAACGACAGGAAGTTCCTGGACGCGGCGAAGGCGGCGTACATGGCGGAAGGGACCGACGGAGAGCTGCTGGCGATGCTCAACACGTTGCTGCCGGATGAGAGCCTGCAGGTGTCCGGCGCCGACGCGCGGGGCCGCAAGGGCGCCTGGGGGCGGGTGCCGCGGGTGTACATCAGGCACTCGCGGGACCGGGTGATCCCGCTCGCGCTGCAGGATCGCATGATCAAGGAGGCGGACGCGGCGACGCCGGGCAACAGGTTCAAGATCTTCACCGTGGAGACGTCGCATGCGCCTACGCCCAAGGCGTACCGGCAGATCACCGAGATCCTGGATCGGCTGGCGAAATGAAAAACGGATGTCTCGCTATGAGACATCCGTCAGATGCTGGGGTACCAGGACTCGAACCTAGACTAACTGAACCAGAATCAGTCGTGCTGCCAATTACACCATACCCCACCGCTGCGAACCCCTAGGGGCTTCGCTTGGCGACCTCCGAAAGAATAGCCCAGCTAGGCGGGTAAGACCAAAACGATTCGCCGACCGGCTCTCCGCGTCCCGCAGCACCGGCTGCGGCGTGCCAAGCTGAGGGGGACAAAACACCACGTGGAGGAGCCCGAGCGTTGGCCGAGAATCCGTTCTTCGCCCCTAGCAATCTGCCACACGAGCTGCCGCCCTTCGCGGACATCCGCGAGGAGCACTACCTGCCCGCGTTCCAGCGCGGGATGGCCGAGCAGCTGGCCGAGGTCGACGCGATCGCCGGCAGCACGGAGCCGCCCGCCTTCGACAACACGATCGCCGCGCTCGAACGGTCCGGGCGGATCCTCGACCGCACGGCCACGGTCTTCTTCAGCGTCGCCGCGTCCGACACCAGCGACGGCATCATGGAGATCGAGAAGCAGATCTCTCCGGAGCTGACCAAGCACAGCGACGCGATCCGGCTCAATCGGGCGCTGTGGGCGCGGATCAAGCAGGTGACCACGGACGACCCGGAGGAGGCCTGGCTGCTGGAGAAGTACCGCGAGGACTTCGTCAGGGCCGGCGCCGACCTGTCGGAGCCCGAGCAGGAGCGGCTGCGCGGGCTCAACGAGGAGCTGTCGAAGCTCTCGACGGAGTTCGCGCAGAGCCTGCTCAAGGCCTCAACGGAGGCCGCCCTGGTGGTGACGGACCCCAAGGAGCTCGACGGCTTCGACGAGGCCAAGATCGAGTCGCTGCGCAAGGACGACGGCACCTACGTCCTGCCGCTGCTCAACTTCACCGCCCAGCCCGGCCTGGCCCAGCTCACGAACCGGGACGTACGCCGCAGGCTCTACGAGCTGAGCGTCGGGCGGGCGCCGGGCAACTTCGCGGTGGCCGCCAGGATGGCGACGCTGCGGGCCGAGCGGGCGGCGCTGCTCGGGTTCCCCAGCCACGCCGCCTACACGGTGGCCGACCAGACGGCCAAGACCGTCGAGGCGGTCGAGGAGATGCTCGGCCAGCTCGTCGCCCCAGCCGTGCGCAACGCCAAGAAGGAGGCCGAGGAGCTGGCGGCGCAGGCCGGGTTCGACATCGAGCCGTGGGACTGGCCGTACTACTCGGAGAAGGTGCGCCAGGCCCGCTACGACTTCGACGCCGCCGCGATGCGGCCGTACTTCGAGCTCGACCGCGTCTACCGGGACGGCATCTTCTTCGCCGCCACCAAGCTCTACGGCATCACCTTCACCGAGCGGTCCGACCTGGGCGGATATCACCCGGACGTGACGGTGTTCGAGGTGTTCAACGAGGACGGGAGCAGGCTGGGGCTGTTCCTGCTCGACCCGTACGCCAGGGCGACCAAGCGCGGCGGGGCGTGGATGAACAACCTCGTCGACCAGTCGTTCCTGTTCGGTCAGCTGCCGGTGGTGATGAACAACCTCAACGTCACCAAGCCCGCCTCGGGGCCGACGCTGCTGACGTACGACGAGGTCAACACCGCCTTCCACGAGTTCGGGCACGCGCTGCACGGACTGTTCTCGCAGGTACGCTTCCCGCGCGTGTCGGGCACCAGCGTGCCGCGCGACTTCGTGGAATACCCCTCGCAGGTCAACGAGATGTGGGGAACCTGGCCGGAGGTGCTGGCCAACTACGCCAAGCACCACGAGACGGGCGAGCCGATGCCGGATGAGCTGGTGGCGAAGCTGAAGGCGGCCGAGAAGTTCAACCAGGGCTTCAAGACCGTCGAATATCTGGCCGCCACGCTGCTCGACTGGGCCTGGCACAAGCTCGCCCCAGGCGAGAGCGTGAGCGACGCCGAGGCGTTCGAGGCCGCGGCTCTGGAGGCCGCGGGGATCGCCGTGCCGGAGGTCAGGCCGCGCTACCGGACCAACTATTTCGCGCACATCTTCGCCGGCGGCTACAGCGCCGGCTACTACTCCTACATCTGGAGCGAGGTGCTGGACGCCGAGAGCGTCGAGTGGTTCACCGAGAACGGCGGGCTGACCAGGGCGAACGGCGACCACTTCCGCCGTGAGCTGCTCTCCCGCGGCGGGAGCCTCGACCCGCTGACCGCCTTCCGCAACTTCCGCGGGCGCGAGCCGAGCATCCAGCCGCTGCTCATCCGCCGCGGGCTCGACTAGTCACCGGAACGCCTCGGCGTGCTGGGCGGCCCACTGCGCGAACGTGCGCGGTGGGCGCCCCGTGACCTGCTCGACGGTGGAAGCCCGCTTGCGGAAGCTTATGTTCCTGAATTGAAGCGGGCGAGCGCGGCGCGGATGCGGTCCTGGGCACGCTCGCGGCCGAGCACCTCGATCGACTCGAACAGCGGCAGGCCCACCGTCCGGCCGGTGATCGCGACGCGGACCGGCGCCTGGGCCTTGCCCAGCTTGAGCCCGTGGGCCGCGCCGACCTCCTCAAGAGCCTCCTTGAGCGACTCGGTGTCCCAGCTCACCGACTCCAGCCGCGCCAGGTAGCCCGAGAGGATCTCCACCGGGGAGTTCTTCATGGCCTTGTCCCAGGACGCCTGGTCGAACACCGGCTCCTCCAGGAAGAGGAAGTCGACGTTCTGCCTGATCTCCGACAGCACCGCGATGCGGGTCTGGGCCAGCGCCGCGACCTTGCTGAACCGCTCGCTGTCCCAGGAGGGGTCGAGGTAGGGCGCGCAGCGCTCCTCGAACGTCTCCAGCGGCAGCGCCCGGATGTATTCGCCGTTGAACGCACGCAGCTTCTTCTCGTCGAAGAACGCGCCGGCGGAGTTGACGTCCTCCAGCCGGAACAGCGGCACCATGTCCGACCACGGCATGATCTCGCGGTCCTCGCCGGGTCCCCAGCCGAGCAGCATGAGGTAGTTGACCATGGCCTCGGCCAGGTAGCCCTCCGCGCGGTAGTCCTCCAGCGCCACCTTGTCGCGGCGCTTGGACAGCTTCTTGCGCTGCTCGTTGACGATCACCGGCAGGTGCGCCCAGACCGGCGGCGTCGCGCCCAGCGCGGGCCACAGCAGCATCTGCTTGGCCGCGTTGCCGAGGTGCTCCTCGCCGCGGACCACGTGCGTGATGCCCTGCGTGATGTCGTCGACCGCGTTGGCCAGCACGTAGAGCGGCGAGCCGTCGGTGCGGGCGATGACGAAGTCCTCCTGCGCCTCGTTGGGGAACTCCACGTTGCCGCGGACCAGGTCCGCCACCACGATGACGCCGTCGTCGGGGGTGCGGAAGCGGACCGCGCCCTCGGTCAGCCCCCGGTCGCGGCAGTGGCCGTCGTAGCCCTTGTGCTCGGAGCCGGTGCGGGCCACGAGAGCCTCGCGAGTGCAGTCGCAGTAGTAGGCCCGGCCGTCGGCGAGCAGCTTGGCCACCGCCTCGCGATGCTGCGGCTCGTAGGCCGACTGGAAGTAGGGGCCCTCGAACACCGGGTTGGTGCCGTTGATGCCGATCCAGTCGAGCGCGGAGATGATGCCCTCGGTCCACTCGGGGCGGTTTCTCGACGCGTCGGTGTCCTCGATGCGCAGCACGAAGCGGCCGCCGGACTGCTCGGCCAGCGCCCAGTTGAACAGCGCCGTGCGAGCGCCGCCGACGTGGAACATGCCGGTTGGGGACGGGGCGAAGCGCACCCGTAGATCAGTCACGGGAGACCACCTTGTTCGTGAGTGTGCCGATGCCTTCGATGCCGACGCTGACCTCGTCGCCGATCTGCAGCGGGCCGACGCCTGCCGGGGTGCCGGTCAGGATGACGTCGCCGGGGATCAGCGTCATGACCGCGCTGACGTAGGCCACCAGCGCGGGGATGTCGTTGATGAGCTGGCTGGTGCGGCCGCTCTGGCGCACCTCGCCGTTGACCGTGGTCGTCAGCGCGAGGTCGCTCGCGTCCAGGTCGGTCTGGATCCACGGCCCGAGCGGGCAGAACGTGTCGAACCCCTTGGCCCGGGTGAACTGCACGTCCTTCTTCTGCAGGTCGCGGGCGGTGACGTCGTTGGCGCACGCGTAGCCGAAGATGACGTCCTCGGCCCGCTCGACCGGCACCTCGCGGCAGAGCCTGCCGATCACCACGGCCAGCTCGCCCTCGTAGTCGACGCGGTCGGACAGCGACGTGGGATAAGCGATGGTCTCGCCGTGGCCGATCACCGAGGTGGACGGCTTCATGAAGATGAGCGGCTCCTCGGGCACCTCGTTGCCCATCTCGCGCGCGTGCTCGGCGTAGTTTCTCCCGATGGCGATCACCTTGCTGGGCAGCATCGGGGCCAGCAGCTTCACTTGGGAAAGCGGGAACCGCTCGCCGGTGAACTGCACCTGACCGAACGGGTGGCCGGAGATCGTGGAGATGAACTCCTCCCCCGGACCGCCTTCGACCACGCCGAACGACACGCCTTCGCCTGTGGAGAACCTCGCTATACGCACTCGACAAGGCTATCGCCGCCGCTGCGGGGCTCTGCCCATCCCCACTTCGGTGAGTCACCTGGGCGCGGCGCTGGGCCGCGATCGGGCACCGGCGATCGTGCGCGTTAGCCTGGAGCCCTCACATGTGAGGCGCTGACGAGAGGGGTTCCCGTTGTCCGTCGTGAAGATCAACGTGCTGACCGTGCCTGCCGACATGCGTGCGGAGCTCGAACGCCGCTTCTCCAGCCGGGCCGGGATGGTGGAGTCGGCCGACGGCTTCGAGTGGTTCGAGCTGCTCAGGCCGGTGGACGGCACGGAGCGCTACCTCGTCTACACGCGCTGGCGCAGCGAGGAGGACTTCCAGAAGTGGCAGCAGAGCCAGGCGTTCCAGCGCGGGCACGCCCAGGCCGCCCAGGCGCAGGGCGCTCAGGGGCACGGCCACGGGCAGGGGCCCGCGGCGACGGGCTCGGAGGTGTGGTCGTTCGAGGTCGCGGAGAGCGCGGGCCCGAAGGCGTAGGCCGGGAGCGCGCGCCCATGCCATAGTGCCCCCGGCAGCCGGGACCTGGGTCCCGGCTCAGGCGTCCAGGGGGTTGCCTGCGATGCGGTCGACGATGCCGCCGCGCACGAAGCGGCCGGCGAAGCTCGACGGCTTGCGCGCGCCCTGCTCCGAGATGCACGCACTGAACTCCTTGGCGATCTCCAGCCGGGGGTGGCGCTCCAGAACCTCCCGCCGCACGTCGGTGGGGATCTCGTCGGTCCGGCGGCCGGAGATGTCCATTCCGGTCGAGAGCTCCAGCAGGTGCCCTTCCGGATCCTCGGCCACGGGGACCTCCTCCCACATGTGCCGGATGATCACCTCTGCCGCGCGCGTCCTGCGCTCGGGCGACCAGCCGGCCCCTGCGCAGAAGGCCCAGGCCACGTGCCCGCCGGCCTCCTCGAACGGCACCGTGTGACTGTCGAACTCGGCGACGAGCCCGAGGTCGTGCAGCATGGCCGCCACATAGAGCAGCTCGGCGTCGAACGCGATGCCGTTGCCCCGCGCGTACGCGGCGGCCCACAGGTAGGCCCGGATCGAGTGGTTGAGCAGCGACGGCGAGTGGTAGCGGGTGGCCACTTCGAGCGCGCCGCGGCAGGCGGGCGTGTCAGGGATCACGAGATCGTCGAATGTCACGGACACCAGCATGTCGCGGCCTGTACGCATCCGCCAGTCAGGGTGCGGTGCCGCATCGGGCGTCTAACGAATCGGGCATCCAACTTGACCAGGCGATCGTGATTCGGACAGCATGATCCGCCTTCATCTTTTGTCCCGAAAGGAACTGGCGTGCGCCGGTTTGCGATACCTCTTGCCCTCACGCTCGCACTCGGCGGGTTCGTGAGCCCCGCGCAGGCCGACAAGGTGACGCGCACCGCGGAGTGCCAGGGCGACTGGCTGCCCGGCACGCCGACGGCCGAGGACGTCATGCGGGGTGAGCTCTCGCTGGTCGGACTGCCCGCCTACAAGCTGGGCAAGAAGATCAACTGGTCCGCGAGCCCGTACAAGAACCGCTCGTGGGAGTACGTCTTCCAGTCGCTGCGCTGGATGGGCACGCTGGTGGTCGCGTACGAGAACAGCGGCGAGCGCAGCTACCTGGATCGTGCCACCGAGATCACCAAGGACTGGGTGGCGAACAACAAGTACGGCGCCCGCGGCACCCAGCCGTACGTGTGGAAGGACCATCCGGTCTCGCTGCGTACCCAGCCGCTGCTGTGCCTGAGCATGCACGTCAAGGACGCCTGGCTCAAGGAGAGCCTGGCCGCCCACGCCAAGCTGCTGGCGAACCCGAGGCTCTACAAGAAGGGCCACAACCACGGCATCGACCAGGACATCGCCCTCATGGGCATCGGCTGCAGGTACGGCCGCAAGGACTGGGCGAACCTGGCCTCCAGCCGGCTGACCGGCACGGTGAAGCTCGACGTGGACGCGCAGGGCGCGCTGATGGAGCAGGCGCCGCGATACGCCGTCTACGTGTACGGCCGGCTCCAGGTCGCGATGACCAACATGAAGTCCTGCGGCCGCAAGGTCCCCGGCGCGATCGCCGACCGGGCGGAGGCGCTGAAGGACTTCATCGCCCACGCGACCATGCCGAACGGCTACATGGTGCCCCTCGGGGACGGCAGTGCCGAGACCGAGCCGAAGATGGAGACGGGCACGCCGAAGAATGAGGTCAAGGCGTACCGGGCGGGCTACGTGTTCGGCAGGACAGCCTGGGGCAAGCCGGAATCGGCGTACTACTCGATCAGGTTCGGACCCGGCATGAAGTTCCACGGCCACGAGGACCACCTGAGTGTGACGTACTACGCGCAGGGCCGCGACATCCTGGTCGACGGCGGCTTCCACTCCTACGAGAAGAGCTCCTACCGCTACTGGACGATGTCGCCCGAGGCGCACAACGTCCCCGTCGTGGTCGGCGCCCGGTTCAGGCCGCGCACCTCCTCCAGGCTCACGGAGACGAAGTACGGCGCCGACCGCCAGTCGTTCCGGCTGACCGACCAGGCGTACGGCGTGAGCCGGACCAGGTCCGTGCTGGTGAACCACGGCGAGGACCTGATGGCGGTGCTGGACAAGGCGTCGGGCGGCAAGAAGGTCAGGAACCTGTGGCGCTTCGCCCCGTCGCTCAAGGTGGTCTCCACCGGCGGCGGCAAGGTCGTGCTGGCCGACGGCAAGTTCAAGGTCACGCTGGTGCAGCTGACGCCCTCGTGCGACCGGGCCGGCGGGCAGAAGGTGGAGCGCGGCGGCAAGCTGGGCTGGGTGTCGCCGACGTACCTGTCGAAGCAGCCGGCCAACGTGGTCGTCTCGCCCGCGGCGAAGTCGCTGCTGACCGTGATCGTGCCGGGCACGGACTCGCCGAAGGTGTCGTGCGCTGGAGGGAAGGTCACCGTCGAGGGCGTGTCGTTCCCCTCCGACCTCTTCTAGACCCGGCCCTGACCGCCCCCGTGCCGGCCCAGGCGCGGGGGCGCGTCTTTCAGCAGTCTCAGCAGTCGCGCCCCGCGCGCAGCAGCCCGTACGTCACCGCCTGCTCCAGCGCCTGCCACGAGGCGTCGATGATGTTCTCGGCGACGCCGACCGTGGCCCACTCGGAGGTGTCGTCGCTGGAGGTGATGAGCACGCGGGTGATGGCGCCGGAGCCGTGGGTGCCCTCGAGTATGCGCACCTTGAAGTCGATCAGCTCCAGCCTGGCCAGCTCGGGGTAGAGCTTCTCCAGGGCCAGCCGGACCGCCCTGTCGAGGGCGTTGACGGGGCCGTTGCCCTCGCCGGTGGCCACGATGCGCTCGCCCTTGGCGTGCAGCTTGACCGTGGCCTCGCTGACCAGCTCGCCGCCCTTCGTACGCTCGACGATCACCCGCCACGACTCGACCTCGAAGTGGCGCTTGCGCTCCCCGTGGACGGTGTCGCGCAGCAGCAGCTCGAAGGACGCGTCCGCGGCCTCGAACGTGAACCCCCTGGACTCCAGGTCCTTGACCCGCTCGACGAGGGTCTTGGTGTGCTCGGGCGTGAGCTCGTAACCCAGCTCGCGGCCCTTGAGCTCGACGGAGGCGCGCCCGGCCATGTCGGAGACCAGCATGCGCATGTCGTTGCCGACGGCGGCCGGGTCGATGTGCTGGTAGAGGTTGGGGTCCACCTTGATGGCGCTGGCGTGCAGGCCGGCCTTGTGGGCGAAGGCGGACATGCCGACGTAGGGGGCGTGAGAGTTGGGGGTGACGTTGGTGACCTCGGTGATCGCGTGCGCGATGCGGGTCATGTCGGCCAGCGCGCCCGGCGGCACGAGGTCGAAGCCCCGCTTGAGCTGGAGGTTCGCGACGACGGTGAAGAGGTTGGCGTTGCCCGAGCGCTCACCGTAGCCGTTGGCGCAGCCCTGCACGTGCGTCGCGCCCGCCTTGACGGCGGCCAGCGTGTTCGCGACGGCGCAGCCGGTGTCGTCGTGGCAGTGGATGCCGACGCGGGGGCCGGCCTGGACGGCCTCGTGCACGATGTCGGCCAGCTCGTCGGGGAGCATGCCGCCGTTGGTGTCGCACAGGGCGATGACGTCGGCCCCGGCCTCGGCGGCGGTCCTGAGGACCTCAAGAGCATAGGCTGGATTGGACTTGTAACCGTCGAAGAAGTGCTCGGCGTCGAGGAAGACTCGCTGCCCCTCCGCACGAAGGTGGGAGACCGTGTCGCGGATCATCGCGAGGTTCTCCTGAAGGGTCGTGCGAAGGGCCAGCTCCACGTGCCGGTCGTGACTCTTGGCGACAAGGGTCACGACCGGCGCGCCGGATTCGCGCAATGCGGCCACCAGGGGGTCGTCGGCGGCCTTCACACCGGCCCGGCGGGTCGCGCCGAACGCGGCTAGTTGCGCGTTTTTCAGGTCGAGCTCTGTTTGAGCGCGCCTGAAGAACTCGGTGTCCTTGGGATTGGCGCCCGGCCAGCCCCCTTCGATGAAACCGACGCCCAGGCCATCCAAGTGACGCGCGACGGCGAGCTTGTCGGCGACGGTCAGGTTGAGCCCCTCCTGCTGCGCGCCGTCACGCAGGGTCGTGTCGTATACGTGGAAGCGGTCGTCGGCCATGAGCCTCTCTTCTCTGTGAAAGATCTCCGGAATGCAAAAAGACCCCTCACGGACGTGAGAGGTCTGCGCGCTGGCGGTGTCCCTGTGTCAGCCAGCGCGCCTGCCGATAATGAGCAGACCGTAGAACATGATGCCGCCCAGTCTGCCATACGTATCCACTGTCCGGCACACCGGTCTCACGTTGTGGTCACACACGAACGCCGTGGTCACCGCCACGAACGTCATGGTCACCGCCACGAACGTCGTGATCACGCCACGAACGTCGCGGTCACACCTCGACGCCGTCGCCGCCCGTGATGACGCGTTCGAGCGCGGCGGGATCGAACGCCTCGTTGCCCAGCATCCGCCCGTCCAGCAGCACCGTCGGCGTGCCCTCGAGCGGCACTTTCGCGGTCTGCTCCAGATGAGCCCGCGCGTACGACTGTGACGTCACACACTCGTCCACGGCCGCGCCCGCCTTCCTGGCCGCCTTGACCAGCTCCTCGACGGTGAACCCGGAGGCGGTGCCGTGCGGGGCGGGCTGGATGGCGTACAGCTCGTCCCTGAATGCCAGCCAGTTCGCCTCGGGGACGCAACGCGCGGCCGCGGCGGCGCGGATGGAGTTGGAGCGCATGGGCTCGTCCTGGAAGATCGTCACGGGATGGAAGACGACCTTGACCTTGCCCTCGCGCGCCAGCCGCTGGATCGTGGCGTCGACCTTGGCGTGCATGTCCTTGCAGATCGGGCAGTCGAAGTCCTCGTACACGTCCAGCACGGGAGCGTCGCCGGCCTTGTCGGCCAGCACCATGGAGCCGTCGACCTGTCTGGTCAGCCGTACCCCGTCGGACGACGCGCCCGGCGGCTCCCAGAACGCCAGCACCCCGATGACGGCGATCGCCACGCACGCGACCGCGACCGCTACCAACCGCTTCATTATTCGCCCACTTCCGCCTTATTGATCGCGCAGACCCTACCGGAAGCGGAAACAATGGCCACATGAAGGCATACCTCCTCAACCCTGCCGTCGCTCAGTACGTCTACGACCACTCCACCGAGCCCGACCCCCTGCTGGAGGAGCTGGCGAAGGAGACCGTCCGGATCGCGGGCGACAGCGCGGGCATGCAGATCTCCCCCGACCAGGGTGTTTTCCTCACCATGATCACTCAGCTGGTGGCACCCGAGGTGGCCGTGGAGGTGGGGACGTTCACCGGCTACTCGTCGGTGTGCATCGCCCGCGGGCTCACCGGGGGCCGGCTGCACTGCTTCGACGTGAGCGAGGAATGGACCTCGATCGCCCGCCGCTACTGGTCGGAGGCGGGTGTGGCGGACCGGGTGACGCTCACGCTCGGGCCGGCGCTGGAGACGCTCTCCGCGTTCGACCAGACCATCGACCTGGCCTTCCTGGATGCCGACAAGGGCAACTATCCCGGTTACTACGAGCTGCTGATCGAGCGCATGCGGCCCGGCGGACTGCTGATCGCGGACAACACCCTGCGCCGGGGGTGGGTGGCCGATCCGGCGCATGAGGAGGTCACGACGGTGGAGATCCGCCAGTTCAACGACCTGGTGATCGAGGACCCGCGGGTGAGCGTCCTCATGCTGCCCGTCGCCGACGGGATGACGCTGATCAGGAAAAAGTAGCCGCCGCGCCCGCTGTGATCAGGAAGAGGTGGCCGCCGCGGGCCCGCTGTATTCAGGAAGACGCGGCCGCCGCGGGCCCGTGATCAGAAAGGCGGCCGCACTCCCTGGATTCACGCCCCCGCCGGACAATACGCTGAGCCACCTGCCGACTACGTGAGGACGGTGGCATGGTCAGGCCGCTCGAAGAGCGCTTCCGCACGGTCCGCGATCTGCTTCCGGACTATCGGGTGGAGACGACCGGGAACCGCATCGTCGTCCACGAATCCGGCACCTGGCAGCACAACACGGTCCTGTCCCGGCTGCTGTTCCAGATCGTAGGCCCGGCGGCCGCGCGGGGCTGGGAGATCTGGCCGAACATCACCGTCCACCTGGGGGAACAGGCCGACCGATACGTGCCCGACCTCGCCGTGGTGCCGCCGTCCCCGCGCATGGCGGAGGACCACGCCGTCCACGGCGATTCGACGGTGCTGCTGGTGGACGTGGTCTCCACCAGCAGCACCTACGACGACTATTTCGTCAAACCGACCGGCTACGCGCCCGCCGGGGTGCCGCTCTACCTGGTGATCGACCCCTTCCAGGAGTCGGCGACGCTGTTCAGCGAGCCGGGCGAGCGATACGGCAGGGAGACGGCCGTGGGCGCGGGCGAGCCGCTCGTGCTGCCCGCCCCGTGGGAGTTCGCCCTCGACACCGGGAAACTGCTGTACGCCTAGACGACCTTGTGGATCCAGTTGTGGGAGTCGGGGCGGGCGCCGTACTGGATGCCGACCAGCTCCTCGCGCACCCGCATCGTCACCGGGCCGGGGGTGCCGTCGGCGATGGTCCAGGAGCGGTCGGCACCCTTCACCGAGCCCACCGGCGTCACCACGGCCGCCGTGCCGCAGGCGAACACCTCGGTCAGCTCGCCCGACGCGCAGCCGTTCTGCCACTCCTCGACCGAGATCAGCCGCTCCTCGGTCTCCAGGCCGAGGTCGCCGGCCAGCGACAGGATGGAGTCCCTGGTGATACCGGGCAGCAGGGTGCCGGTCAGCGCGGGGGTGATGAGCTTGCCGCCGAGGACGAAGAACAGGTTCATGCCCCCCATCTCCTCGACGTACCGGTGCTCGTGGGCGTCCAGCCACACCACCTGGTCGCAGCCGTGCTCGACCGCCTGCCGCTGCGCGACGAACGCCGCGGCGTAGTTGCCGCCGCACTTGGCGAAGCCGGTGCCGCCGGGGGCGGCCCGGGTGTACTCGGTGGACAGCCAGACCGACACGGGCTTGATGCCACCGGTGAAGTACGAGGCCGCAGGCGAGGCGATGACCATGTACTTGTACGTCTTCGACGGATAGTTGACGCCGAGCCCCGCCTGCGTGGCGATCATGAAGGGGCGCAGGTAGAGGCTGTGCCCCTCGGTGGTGGGCACCCACTCCTTGTCGGTCTCGACGAGCAGCTCCAGCGACTCCACGAACGTCTCCTCGGGCAGCTCCGGCATGGCCATGCGGGCGGCCGAGCGGTTGAAGCGGGTGGCGTTCGAGTACGGGCGGAACATCACGATCGAGCCGGCGAGCTGGCGATAGGCCTTGAGGCCCTCGAAAAGCTCCTGGGCGTAGTGGAAGACCGAGGTGGCGGGGTCGAGAGAGAGCGGGCCGTACGGCATGAGCCTGGCGTCGTGCCAGCCCCGGCCGTCGGTGTAGTCGATGGAGATCATGTGATCGGTGAAGGTCTGCCCGAAACCAGGGTTCGCCAGTACCTGCTCGCGCTCGGCCGCGGTGCGAGCGTGGTCGGATAGCTGCACGTCGAAGCTGAGCTTCTGAGCGATGGTCATGACGGCGGTCCTTCTCTCTACGACTTCTGCGAAATCTACCGAAAACTGCTGGATGTGCGACTGCGCGGCAGCCGCTCGGGGGCAGCTCGTACTTCCTATTGTCTCGCTATATGGGATGGCAAGCGGCCTATGGGGTAATTCAGCCGTTCAGACGCGAAAAAGCGCCTGGCAGTCCTCTTCGGACCACCAGGCGCGTTTCGGGGCTAGGCGGTCCTAGCCGGATACTCGCGCGGTGATGTCGTCGCCGATCTCGTGGGTGGTGCGGCCGGCCCAGCCGGCCAGGCGCTCCACGATGTCGTCGGCGACGGCCTGCTCGACCTTGGCCGCCTCGGTGTGCAGGCCCAGGTGGTCGAGGAGCATGGCCACCGACAGGATGGTCGCGGTGGGGTCTGCCTTGCCCTGTCCGGCGATGTCGGGCGCGCTGCCGTGCACCGGCTCGAACATGCTGGGCGCGGTCCGCTCAGGGTTGATGTTGCCACTGGCGGCCAGGCCGATGCCACCGGCGATGGCCGCGCCGAGGTCGGTGATGATGTCGCCGAACAGGTTGTCGGTGACGACCACGTCGAACCGCTCCGGCTGCGTCACGAAGAACATCGAGGCCGCGTCGATGTGGGAGTAGTCGGTCGTGACCTCGGGGTATTCCTCCGCCAGGCGGTTGACCGTGCGCTGCCACAGGTCGCCGGCGTAGGTCAGGACGTTGGTCTTGTGGACGAGCGTGAGCTTCTTGCGCGGCCGGGTCATGGCCTTCTCGAACGCGTAACGCACCACGCGCTCGACGCCGTAGGCGGTGTTGAGCGACTCCTGGGTGGCGATCTCGTGGGGCGTGCCGCGCCGCATGGCGCCGCCGGTGCCCGCGTAGAGGCCCTCGGTGCCCTCGCGGACGACGATCATGTCGATGTCCTCGGCGGGCGTGTCGGCCAGCGGGGTCTCCACGCCGGGGAACAGCTTGACCGGGCGCAGGTTGACGTAGTGGTCGAACTCGAACCGGAGGCGGAGCAGCAGGTCGCGCTCGAGGATGCCCGGCGGCACACTGGGGTCGCCCACGGCGCCGAGCAGGATCGCGTCATAGCCGCGCAGCTCTTCGAGCACCGAGTCCGGCAGCGTCTCGCCGGTGCGGTGGTAGCGGGCTGCTCCCAGGTCGTAGTGGGTTGGCTCGATCTTCGTGCCGACGGCTTCCAGGATCTTCAGTCCTTCGGCCACGACTTCGGTGCCGATGCCATCTCCGGGGATGACGGCCAAGCGGATGTTACGCGACTCCATGGGCGGTACCTTACCGGCTCGTCTCGACTGACGAACACATCATCTCACTTTTCGGACGTCGGCTTTTTGTCTGTATTGCACCTCTTTGACCGTTTCGTTAGAGTCCGTCGAGCCTAATCCACGCAGCCGTTGTGTGGAGCCGGGGACCCACTTTTCCCTGGGGCGAATCGGCACCCGTGCCGTAGGGCTGCTTCCAAGCCCGAGCCCGTCAGCTAACCCGGTCGGCCGCATGGAAGGACACCCCCCTGTCTCGCATCGCCATAGCCCTGGCGGCGGGCGCCGCCGGGCTCATCCTGGCCACCCCAGCCCAGGCCGCGACCACCGACGACCCCATCACTCCGACCGGCTCTCACGCCAAGCCCATCCAGGAACAACCCGCGCCCAAGCCCGCTTGGAAGATCGCCCTCAAGTACGCCATGCACAAGCGCGGCACCCCGTACGTGTGGGGCGGCACCGGCAATCGCGGGTATGACTGCTCCGGGCTCATGCTCAGGGCGTACGAGCGGGCAGGGATCCAACTGCCACGCACCGCGCGCCAGCAGTACGGAGCGTTCGACAAGAAAATCGGCTGGGCTGACCTCAAGCCCGGCGATCTGGTCTTCTTCCACAACCTCGGGCACGTGGGCATGATCTCCCGGCCCGGCCACATGGTCCACGCGCCACGCACAGGTGACGTGGTCAAGGAGGAGCGCCTGACCAGCTGGCGCAGGAACTCTTTCGTGGGCGCCGTCCGTCCCGACCCCAAGGGCGTACGGCTCTGGTCCGAACTCAAGGAGCAGCGCCGCACCCCGGCGCCCGCCATGCTCAAGTCGGCGACCCTGTAGGAGGCGCGACGCGAGCGGCTCCGCGTCGCGGGGCCGCTCGCGGACGTAGCGTGGTGGTATGCCACCCGAGAAGGTGCATCTCACCGAGGAGAAGGCCACGCTCCTCGCCACTCTGCACGGGCGGGCGCTGGACGCGAGGTCCGGGCATCCGATCCTCGGCGACGACATGGCCGCCGAGGTGATCGACCGCATCGATCACGACTTCTCCAAGACCGGCATGAACGCCGCCCTCGCCGTCTCGGTCGCGCTGAGGGCTCGCTTCATCGACCGGTGGGCGGCCGAGTTCCTGGCCGCGCACACCGAGGCCACCGTGCTCCACCTGGGCTGCGGCCTCGACACCCGCTTCCACCGGCTGGCCCCGCCACCCACCGTCCGCTGGTACGACGTGGACTACCCCGAGATCATCGAGCTGCGGGAGCGGCTGTTCCCCGAGGCGCCCGGCTACCACACGATCGGCTCATCGGTCACCGACCTGACCTGGCTGGAGCAGGTCCCGGCCGACCATCCGGTGCTGGTCGTCGCCGAGGGCCTGCTCTACTATCTCGATCCTGACGGGGGCCGGGCCCTCCTCCGGGCGATCGTGGGCCGCTTCCCCGGCGGCCGGCTCGTCTTCGACGCGGTGAGCAGGCTCGGGCTTCGGATGCAGAAGCTCAACAGGCCGGTGCGCAAGGCCGGCGCCACGCTGGTGTGGGGTGTCGACGGCCCGGACGAGCTGGTGGCGATCCATCCGAGGCTGCGCTGCCTGAACGCGGTGAGCGCGTTCGACATCGACGGGTTCGACCGCCTGCCGCCATCGCACCGGATCGCCGCCCGGATCGCCAAGGCGCTGCCAGGGATGAAGCGGGCGGCGGTGTTCTACCGGCTCGAATTCTGAGGGGCGCCGCCGTTGTCCCTGCGGTCCAGCGCGGTCTGGACGGCCTCGGCGGCCTCGTCCTCGTGCTCTTCGGCGCGGTTCCAGGCATACATCTCGTACATGGTTCTCATCTCGTTTCGCGGGCGCGTTCCAAGGGGATATCGGACCCCGGTCGCGAATCCGACCAAAAGGCCTGATCTCACGGTCCGGATCGGATGGGACTTACCGGCCGACACACGCCACCACCCCGCGGCGAGTCGTCGACCTGCCCTAACAGGCCCCGCCGCGGCAGGTAATGAGTACGAACACCTGGCGCATTTGTAGTTACAGTACCCGAGGCATCTCGTTGGATGTCCTAGCATCTCGCATGGTGAGACAAGAAAAGCCGCCACCCGGAATGCTCCGGATGACGGCTCTACGCCCAGAGAGGTCAGTCCTCCAGGTCCACCGAGCGGCCGCTCTCCGCGCCGATCTCGGCCATGATCTGCTCGATGACGTCGGCCGGGATCGCCGAGTCTACGGTCAGCGCGATCAGCGCCTTGCCGCCCTTGACGTCGCGGGCCACCTGCATCGAGGCGATGTTGACGCTGTGCTCGCCGAGAAGGCGGCCGACCACGCCGACGATGCCGGGCCGGTCGGCGTAGGTGAAGAACGCCAGGTGGGCCGTCGGCTCGATCTCCATCTCGTAGCCGTTGACCTCGACGATCTTGGTGATCTGGCGAGGACCGGAGAGCGTACCGGAGACCGAGACGTGGCGGCCGTCGGCGAGCACGCCGCGCACGGTGATCACGTTGCGCCAGTCGGGGCTCTCGGAGCTGGTCACCAGCTCGACGGTGACGCCGCGGTCCTTGGCCAGCAGCGGCGCGTTGACGTACGTGACCTGCTCCTCGATCACGCCGGCGAACACGCCCTTGAGCGCGGCCAGCTCGATCACCCGCACATCGTGGGAGGCGATCTCGCCGCGCACCTCGACGTCGAGCTTGGTGGCGACCTCGCCGGCCAGCGCGGTGAACACCCGGCCCAGCTTCTCCGCCAGCGGCAGGCCCGGCTTGACGTCCTCTGCGACGGCGCCGCCCTGGACATTGACGGCGTCCGGCACGAACTCGCCGGCCAGCGCCAGCTTCACGCTCCGCGCGACCTGGGTGCCGGCCTTCTCCTGGGCCTCGTGGGTGGAGGCGCCCAGGTGCGGGGTGGCCACGACCTGGTCCAGCTCGAACAGAGGGCTGTCGGTGCACGGCTCCTTGGAGAACACGTCCAGGCCCGCTCCCGCGACGCGCCCCTCCTTGATCGCCGAGTAGAGCGCGGCCTCGTCCACGATGCCGCCGCGCGCGACGTTGATGATGCGGACGTTCGGCTTGACCTCGTGCAGCTCCTTGTCACCGATCAGCCCGATGGTCTCCTTGGACTTGGGCAGGTGCACGGTGATGAAGTCGGCCTGCTTGAGCACCTCTTCGAGGCTGAGCAGCTTGACGCCCATCTGCGCGGCGCGAGCCGGCGGCAGGTAGGGGTCGTAGGCGATCAGCTCGACGCCGAACGGCTGCAGCCGCTGCGCCACGAGCTGGCCGATCTTGCCCAGGCCGAGGATGCCGACGACCTTCTCGTCGAGCTCGACACCGGTGTATTTCGACCGCTTCCACTCCCCGTTCTTCAGCGCGGCGTGCGCCTGGGCCGTGTTGCGCGCGCTGGCCAGGATGAGGGCGAGGGTCTGCTCGGCGGCGCTGGTGATGTTGGAGGTGGGCGCGTTGACGACCATGACGCCGGCCTTGGTGGCCGCTTCGACGTCGACGTTGTCGAGTCCGACACCGGCGCGGGCGACGACGCGCAGCTTGGGCGCCGCGGCGATGGCCTCGGCGTCGACCTGCGTGGCGGAGCGGACGATCAGCGCGTCTACATCGGCGAGTGCGGGCAGCAACTGGGAACGGTCGGCGCCGTCGGTGTGGCGGACCTCGAAATCGGCGCCGAGCACGGCGAGGCCGGCCTCGGACAGCTCCTCTGCGACCAGAACGACGGGCTTGTTCACGGGCGTGAATCCTTAGCGTGCGGGCGGGTCTTCGGGGGACACGTGCACGGATCCCCCGGCGGTCCCACAGAGTCTATCCGGCGCTTGTGAACGCGTTCACGAGAGACCCACCATGTGAGACAGGTCGGCGTACCCAGCCGACGGGAAACTCACCCACTCTGCTCCCATCTTTGTCTTGATCGGGGGAATTCTTCGCCATTAGCCTGATAAGCCGTGGGCAACTACCTATCGTTCGTCATATGAGCATCGGGAATCCTGCGCTTGCCGACGTGCTCGCCCAGCATGGCACTCCTCACCGCCTGCTGAGCGCCCTCGCCGACGGCGGTGTCCTGGTGGCAGTGCGACCAGATCGATCGGTCGTCCTCGGGACGACCCAAGCCGGTGACCGGGTGCTGTTGGGGTACACCAGCCCCACCACGTACGCCAGGCACCGCGGCAGCCATTCCCTGTCGGCCTGCGACGCCGACACCATCCTGGACATCCAGCGCGTCACCGGCGTGCGGGAGATCGTGATCGACGCGGCCGGACCAGCCGCTGCGGCCGTGCCCATCGACGATCTCCAGCGCTTCCTCACCACGACGCGCACGGGACCGACGCCCGTACTGTCGGGGGCGGTGCCGGCCGCCTACGCGACGGGCGCGATGGCCACCGTCTCACGCGGTGCCGCGCTGGCCCAGGTGGCTCCTCCTGCTCCGCAGGCGCCCTCGTTCCCGTGGGTGCCCGCGCCGCGGCCGCATCTGTCGGGGCCGATGCAGCAGGTGGACCCGGGGTATCGGCGCTGCACGCACCCGATACTGCCCGCGCTGCGGCAGGCGATCGGGCAGCTGCTCATGGACTTCCCGCTGGTGCACCACGTGTGGATCTCCGAGGCCCGCACGGCGTCCGGGGCCACGGGCATCATGCTGCACGTCAAGGTGCACATGTCGGCCGCCGAGGACGTCGTCCGCGACCTGCACCGGCTGGTACGCGCCCGGCTCCCGCAGTTCGCGGCCAGCGGGGCGCCGATCCTCATGGCCAGGGTGGCCGACGCGCGCAGCGAGCGCCGGATGATCGAGATCGGCGCCCACGTGGTGTGCGCCGATGTGAGCGACTGATCTCTCTGCGTACGGCCGGAGGCCCAGGGGAAACTGGGCCTCCCCGGACAAGCTCTCGCTCGGCTTCAATGAGTGCATGATCACATCGGCAGTGGGCACGCACACGGTCCCCACAGGCGTGCGCCTGGGTTATGGCGTGGGCTCGTTCTGCACGGCCACGGTCAACGCCGTGCCCGGGCTGCTCCTGCTCTACTACATGACCAACTTCCTGGCGGTGCCCGCGTGGCTGGCCGGAGTGGTGGTCACCGCGCCCAAGATCTGGGATCTGATCATCAACCCGCTGGTCGGGCGCTGGTCGGACCGGACCGCCTCCCGCTGGGGGCCGCGGCGGCCGTGGCTGCTGGCCGGGGCCTGCACGCTGCCGGTCACGTTCTTCCTGGTGTTCGCGGGACCGTCGCTGACCGGCGTGCCGGCCGCCGCGTACGTGGGCCTCTGCTTCCTGGCCATGGCGACGGCGTACGCGCTGTTCGAGGTCCCGTACAAGACGATGCCCGGCGAGATGACGCACGACTACCACGAGCGCACCTCGCTGCTGCAGTGGCGGATGGTGTTCATCGGCGCGGCCACCGCGATCAGCGGGGTCCTCGCGCCGGTCATCGCCACGAGCGAGGGCGAGAACGGCACGCTCGGCAGCTACCGGCTGATGGCGGGCATGATCGCGGTCATTCTGCTCGCCGCCATGCTCGGCACCTTCTTCGGCACCGCCCGCGCTCCCATGACCGGCGCGCCGGAGGCGGACCGGGGCGGGTGGCGCGAGCAGTTCGCCGCGATCAAGGGCAACCGGCCGTTCCTGTGGCTCACCGTGCTGGCCTGCACGCAGATGCTCGCGGTCTCCATGATGCTGGCCGCCGCGCCCTACTTCGCCACCTACACGATCGGCTCGCCGAAGGCGACGCAGACGCTTTTCGCCGCGCTGGTGGGCCCGATCCTGCTGACGATGCCGGTGTGGGTGCGGCTGGCCAGGCGCTTCGACAAGCGGGGCGCGATGATCCTGGCGGCGCTGCTGTTCGCGGGCGGCACGGCGGGCGCCATGGCCACGCCGCTGTTCGGCGCCGTGTGGGCGCATGTGATGATCCTGGTGGTCGGCGTCGGGTACGCGGGGCTGCAGCTCCTGCAGTTCTCGATGCTGGCGGATGTGATCGCGGCGGACGCGGCCAGGACCGGCAAGCGGCGCGCCGGCGTGCTGACCGGGCTGTGGACGGCCATCGAGAACGGGGTCTCCTCATTCGGCGCGCTGATCTTCGGTGTGATCCTGTCGATCGGCGGCTTCATCGAGTCCGAGCCGAGCAGGCCGGTCCAGCAGCCGGACAGCGCGGTGACCGCGGTCCTCATCGGGCAGACCGCGGTCCCCGCGCTGATCGTCCTCGCCTCGGTGCTGATGGCGTTGAAGTACCGCCTTACGCCACCCGTCGCGCCAGTGTCAGACGCGTCCGCGTGAACGTCCCCGCCACCAGCGCCGCAAGCAGCGGCAGCCCGATCACCACACCGGCGAGGAACAGCCAGGGGATGTCGATCGTCGTGCCGCCGAGCCCGTAGAGGGACTGCTTATCCAACCTCGTCAGCGACCAGGTCAGCGCGATGCCGCTGCCCGAGGGGCCCATGACCGCGACCAGCTCCCCGCGGGAGACCTCCAGGCTCACGCCTCGCAGCGCGGGCACCTGGCCGTGCTCCCGGGTCACCTCTCGCAACCTCACCACACTCATGCGTTCTTCTCCTTGGAAACGGCCTCGCAGTGGTCCAGCCAGCGCTGCTCCGCCTCGGCCTGGAATATCAGCGAGTCGAGGACCAGCCGCTGCGCGAGCCCTCCGGTGGCGGACCGCTTGGCCAGGGTGAGCTCCTGGAGCCGGCGCATGGTGGCCATGCGCTGGGTCAGGATGACCTCGGCCATGTCGATGTCCTTGCTCGCGACGGCCATCGCGAGCTTGATGGCGAGCTCGTCCCGAGGCCGGTCGCGCTGGGCGACGGGGGTGCTGAACCATCGCTCCAGTTCCGCGCGACCGGCCTCGGTGATCGTGTAGACCGCCCGGCCCTGCTCGTCGGCGCCGCCCGGCGCCACCAGCCCGTCGCGTTCCAGACGGGAGAGCGTCGTGTAGACCTGGCCGATGTTGAGCGGCCAGGTCGCCCCCGTAGACGCCTCGAACTCCACCCGTAGCTGGTAGCCGTAGCGCGGTCCGCTACTCAGCAGTGCGAGCAGTCCGTGTCTGATCGACATGAATACTGAGTATGCATACTCAGTATGCCTATCGCAACTGATCCACGTTTTCTGGACACAAAGCGAGGTTCGGGCCGATACTCGCTACATGAGCTCGACCCATCCGCCCTTTCGCGCATCCGACGGGGAACGTGACCGTGCGATCGACGAGCTCAAAGAGCGGGCCGTAGAGGGCCGGATCTCGCACGACACCTTCGTCGGCCGGGTGGACCAGGCGCTGCAGGCCCGCAGCAGGCACGAGCTCGACGAACTGGTGGCCGACCTGCCGCGGCGGCCGACCTTCAGGCAGCGGATGACCGACGCCGTGGCGTCGGTGTCGGAGTTCACCACCAAGCTGCAGTCGGCCTGGCGGCGGCCCCGGCTGCCCCGGCTGGCGCTGCCCGACGACGACCGGCTGCGGTACGTGGTGGGCAGGGGGTCGGCCTGCGACCTCGTCCTGTCCGACCTGACGGTGTCCCGGGTCCACGCCGAGCTGCGGCGCGCGGACGACGGCGGGTGGATGCTGGTCGACCTGGGCTCGCTCAACGGGACGCGGCTGAACGGCTGGCGGCTCGTGGGGCCGGCGCGGGTCAAGCAGGGCGACGAGATCTCGTTCGGCGACTGCGGCTTCCTGCTGACCTCAAGCCAGCCGTCCTTCTGATGCGGGTGGGACGCGCGCCCTAAATACGGATATTTGCGGATCACAGGGTGGCGGCGCTGGTTCATGCTCTCATGCGATCCCCCAGTCTTTTGGAGACCCCATGCGGCGCACCTCAGCCTCCCTCGTCGCGGGCGCGCTCGTCGCGTCCCTCGCGTGGGCGTCCAGCCCCTCCTCACCTGCCGTCGCCCAAGATCCCTCAGCCGGCGTGGCCGACTTAGCGCAGGACATCAATCAGATCCTCAGCGACTCGCGGCTCACGATCGCCCGGGCAGGCGTCGTGGTCAAGAGCGCCAAGACCGGTGAGGAGCTGTACGCCACCGACGCCGGCAAGCTCCTGATCCCCGCCTCCAACACCAAGCTGTTCACCTCGGCCGCGGCTGCGGAGACGCTCGGTCTCGACTACCGCTTCCCCACCACCGTGCTGAGCGCCGGCCGCAAGGCGGGCTCGGTGCTGGCCGGCGACCTGGTGCTGCGCGGCACCGGCGACCCGACCATGCTGGCCGAGGACTACGACGCGCTGGCGGCCGAGGTCGCGGCGGCGGGCATCAAGGTCGTCACGGGCAAGCTCGTCGCCGACGACACCTGGTTCGACGGGCAGCGGCTCGGCAACGACTGGTCATGGGGTGACGAGAGCGCCTACTACGCGGCGCCGATCTCCGCGCTGACCGCCTCGCCCGATCGGGACTACGACGCGGGCTCGGTGGTCGTCGCGGTGGCCGCCGACGGCGACAAGGTCAAGGTCTCCACCACGCCGGAGACCGACTATCTGAAGATCGTCAACAAGGCCACCGTGGGCGCGCAGACCAACGTGCTCATCGAGCGGCAGCACAGCACGCGGACCGTCGTGATCACCGGTACGGTCGCGAACCCGTACCAGGAGTGGGTGGCCGTGGACGATCCCACTGCTTATGTCTCCTCGCTGTTCCGCAAGTCGCTGGCCAAGCACGGCGTCAAGGTCCTCGGCCCGACCGCGACCGGGGCTGCCCCCGAGGGCGCCAAGGAGCTGGCGAAGCACGAGTCGATGACGCTGGGCGAGCTGCTGGTGCCGTTCATGAAGCTGAGCAACAACATCCACGCCGAGATCCTCACCAAGGCCATGGGCCGCAAGGTCGCCGGCCAGGGGACGTGGTCGGCCGGGCTCAAGGTCAGCACCGACTTCGCCAAGGCCAACGGGGTCCAGGTGATCAACATGCGGGACGGCTCCGGGCTGTCGCGCCGCGACGGGTTCTCGCCCGGCTCGATCGCGCAGCTGCTGACCGCCGTACGCGGGAAGCCGTGGTTCCCGACGTGGTACGAGTCCCTGCCCATCGCGGGCAACGCCGACCGCTTCGTCGGCGGCACGCTGCGCAGCCGCATGCGCAACACGCCGGCCGCGAACAACGTGCACGCCAAGACGGGCTCGCTGACCGGGGTGACGTCGCTGTCCGGGTACGTCACCAGCGCCGACGGCGAGCCGTTGATCTTCTCCATCATGCTGAACCAGTACCTGTCGGGCTCGCCGAAGGACATCGAAGACAAGATCGCCGTCCGGCTCGCCCAGTTCTCCCGCGCCACCCCGGTCGACGCCGCCGCCCAGCTCCGTTCGGCGGACGACGCGCAGGCGGGCGATCTCGAGTGCTCATGGCTGAAGCCCGTGCAGTGCTAGAACCCTCGGCGGCCCTCTGACGCGCAGGGGGCCGCCCTGGTTTACCGAGCTCGGGACCGGCCTCGTCACGATTCGGCCACTTGGAGCTCCAGATATGAAGTGACTTTTCGGGACATGGCTTACTTCGGGGGACCAGAATGCGGGTTCGACGCAGTGTCGAGCCCTCAACCGGAGGACCAAATGCGCAGACCGCTCCAGGCATTGGCCTGCCTCGGAAGTCTGACGGCATTGAGCTTCCCCGCCCCCGCCGCGCAGGCGGCGGCCGCGAAGCAGCAGGCCGCCCAGGCGTGCCGCGTGGCCGCGGTGAAGCCGTCCGTGTCCAAGGGCAAGGTCCGGGGCACGGCCGTCCGGACGGGCTGCGCCGACCAGACCCGCCTCCGGGTACGCATCAAGGTGGCCGCCTCCGGCCCGGACCGGGTCGTCAAGAGCGGCTCGCAGATCATCGGCAACGGCAAGATCACCGCCGGCGTCACGTGCACCAGTACCGCCCGCCGCTACTACGTGGTCGCGCTCGACGCGCAGGGCCGGACCAGCCAGTCGCGCCCGGTGAAGTTGTCGTGCGGGCGGGCGCCGAGCCGGAGCTTCGCCTCGGCCCAGGAAGAGGCGGTCGTCAAGCTCACCAACCAGGCCCGGGTCAAGAACGGCTGCCGGCCCTTGATCCACGACCCCAAACTGCACCTGGCCGCCGAGCGCCACTCCGGGGACATGGCCGCCAAGAGATACTTCGATCACGACTCGCTCGACGGCCGCACGTTCGACCAGCGCATCAGGGCGGCCGGCTTCGCCTTCACCAGGGCGGGTGAGAACATCGCCCAGGGCCAGCCCACCGCCGCGGCCGTGGTCAGGGGCTGGCTCAACAGCCCCGGGCACCGGGCCAACATCATGAACTGCGCCTTCACCCACATCGGCGTCGGACACAACGCCAAGGGCCCCACCTGGACACAGGACTTCGGCGCCCACTGAGAGCCACGGGAGCGCAGGGCTTCCACCGGCCACACCCCAGCCGGTTTCCCACCGCACGCCCACAGCGCTCCCCTCCCAGCGGGCCCGGCCGCGTCTCCCCCCGCACACGGACCGCGGCCGGGCCCGCACATTCAACTCAACATCGCTCGCAGGCGGTCGTACGTGGGAGCCAGCCGGCGCAGCCCCGCCGCCACGGCGGCGTCGTCGCCCACAGTGAGCGGATGTTGCAGGCCGCCGACCACGCGGGCCTGCCCGGCGGCGACGGAGGCCGCCTCCGCCAGGCCGAGCAGTTCCAGGCACGAGGCCGCGTCGGCGAGCCGCCGGGCGCCCACCCGTACTCCGAAATGCGTCAGCAGCCCGCGCACCCCGTCGTCGAGGCCCTCCTCCACCATCTCGGCCAACCGGAGCGCGGCGTCGCCGCCGCCGAGCGACCCGGGCTTCACGGGGAGATCGTCGCGCCCCTCCAGCCAGCGAACGGCGGCGGGCAGCGCGCCGCGCAACGCCTCCAGGACGGACGTCTCGCGCACCCGCGCGAACCCGGTACGCAGCACGAACGGCGTCTGGACGTGCTCCAGCGACTCCGCCCGCCAGGCGGCCAGGAAGCCGGCGACGGGCATGGTGGCGTAGGGATGGCCGTGCGGATCGTGCACGACCACGGCGTCGCCCTCCACCGCGAGCACCACGACGTAGTGATCGCCGCCGCCGTCCGGGATATAGGGCAGCAGCGCCATGTCGACCGGCCCGGCCATGGCAGGACCGCGTTCGACCGCGGCGCGCAGCCGGGCCAGCGCCTCGCCCGCGTCGCCGCCCTCGCTGCGCTCGCACTCCCAGCCCAGCAGCTCGACGGCGGGGTCGATCCCGCGCTCGGGATCCCAGCCGTAGGGGTCGAAGTACGGTTCCCGGCCGCCCTCGAGCTGCATCCCGAACGGCGACCCCGTCAACGTCTCGATCACGCCCGGCGCAGGGGCGTGCGGGCCGAGCATCATGGCCACGCAGTTGGCGTAGCAGTAGGGTCCTGAACCCAGATAGGCGAACATCCTGCCATTGAAGGCCGTGACACGGTGTCAGGGTCCAGCGAAGCGGGCCAGGACCAGCGACTCGACGACGTCGACGGCCGCGTACGCGAGGATGGACACGCCCGTGACCACCACGATGTCGGCCGAGCACGTCGAGCAGCGGCTGCGGGCGGCGCCGTCCCTGCGTGACCACATCCTGCCCGCGATGCTGGACGAAGGGCTGGTCGCGACCGTCAACTCGGACGATCCGGCGTACTTCGGCGGCTACGTGAAGGACAATTACCAGGCGCTGCGGCGGGAGCTCGGGATGACGGACGCGCAGTTGGACCTGAACGCCCGCAATTCGTTCGACACGTCGTTCACCTACGAGGAGTGACCATGCGTATCGAGCCGTCCCGGCCGGCGGTTCCGGAACGACGTCCGGAGCTCGACGCCCTGCGTGCCCTCGTGGTGGTCGGGCTGGTGTTCTTCCACGCGTCGCTGGTGTTCGACTCGCGGGACGACTTCTACGTCAAGAACGCCGAGACGACCGAGATCACCTTCATCATCGCGGCGCTCTGCGTGATCTGGGCCATGCCGCTGCTCTTCCTCATCGCCGGGCTGGGCTCGTGGCACTCGATGCGGCGTCGCGGGCCCGGCGGGTTCGCCGCGGAGCGGTTGCTGCGGCTCGGCGTGCCGCTGGTGTTCGCCACGGCCACGATGATGCCGGTGCCGCAGTGGTTAAGGCTGCGGGCCGATCCCGCGTACCACGAGTCCTATCTGGCCTTCCTGCCGAAGTTCTACGCCGTCCGGCTGGAACCGAGCGACTTCCCGTTCGTCCTGGAGGGGACGTACTTCGAGACCGGGCACCTGTGGTTCGTGGTGCTGCTGCTCACGTTCTCGCTGCTGCTCGCGCCGCTGGTGCGATACGTGCCGCGCGAGCGGGCTCGGCGCGTCCGCGCCCGGCTGGCCGGGATCGCGCGCCCGCGCTGCGGGCTGCTGCTGCTCGGCCTGCCGGTCGCGGTGATCTGCTCCTTTGCCGGGCTGGAGGAGGCGTTCGGCGGCTGGAGCCGCTGGGCGTACCTGGTGTTCTTCCTGTACGGGTTCGTGCTCGTGACCGATCCGGCCTTCCGCGCGGCGATGCGGCGGGACCGGATTCCTGCGGCGGTGACCGGGGCCGTGCTCATGGCGGCGGGGGTGCCGGGATTCATCGTCGCGGGCGACGTGCCCGGCGCCGATCCCTTCACGGACCTGACCCCGCTCACGATCGGGGTGCGCGCGATGTACGGCCTGGCCGGATGGTGCTGGCTGGTCGCGATACTCGGCGCTCTGGACCGCCCCCGCTCCCCCTCGGCCCAGGGCCGGCCGCCACGCCGGCTGTACGCCTACCTGGCCACCGCCGTGCTCCCGCTCTACGTGCTGCACCAGCCGATCGTCGTGGCCGTGGCCTACTTCGTGGTCGGGTGGCAGGCGCCGATCCTGGTCGAATATCTGGTGATCGTGGCGCTCTCCCTCGTGCTGACCGTGGCGGCCTATGACGTGCTGGTGCGGCGCACCAGGGTGACCAGGTTCCTGTTCGGGATGCGGGAGCCTACGGCAAGGTGAGGATGACCGGACCGGCCTCGGTGATGGCGACCGTGTGCTCGACGTGCACGCTCCTGCTGCCGTCGGCCGAGCACACCGACCAGCCGTCGTCGGCCATGTAGTAACCGTCGTCGCCCCCGGCCATCAGGCTCGGCTCGATCGCGATCACCAGGCCGGGGCGCAGCCGCAGCCCGCGCCCCCTGCGGGCTTCGTTGGGCACGAACGGTGACTCGTGCATGGCCCGCCCGATGCCGTGGCCGCCGAAGTCGTTCTGCATGCCGTATCCCGCGCCGCGCCCGACCGTGGACATCGCGTGGCCGATGTCCCCCATCCGGCCGCCCGGCAAGGCCGCCTCGATGCCCGCGGCCAGCGTCTCCTCGGCGACCCTGATCAGCTTGAGGTCCTCCGCGCGAGCGTGCCCGACCGCGAAGCTGACCGTGCCGTCGGCGTGCCAGCCGTCGATGTACGCGGCGCAGTCGACGCTGAGCAGGTCGCCGTCGCGCAGCCGGTACGGCGTCGGCAGGCCGTGCAGCATGACCCCGTTGACGGACGTGCAGATCACGCCGGGGTACGGGGTCGCGCCGAACGCCGGGTGGTAGCCGAGGAACGACGCCCCTGCCTTCGCCTCCGCCATGACCGTCCGCGCCACCTCGTCCAGCTGCATCAATGACACGCCGACGGCGGCCCGCTCGCGTACCGCGGCGTGGACGGCGGCGACGACCTTGCCCGCCGCCCGCATCGCGTCGATCTCCCCCGCACTCTTCAACTCGATCACGGCCCCTCCTCCTCACGTTGCCGATAACTATACCGGTATTATTATCACGTCGAGAGGAGGCGGGACACCGAAGACCGGCCGTCAGCCTGGCGCCGCCGGGCCTATGGAATGACCCGGCCCAGGAAATCCCGGACGAGGGGGACGATCTCCGCCAGGCTGGTCTCCAGCGCCCAGTGACCGGCGTCGAGCACGTGCACTTCGGCATCCGGCAGGTCCCGGAGATAGGCCCTGGCGGCCCCTTCGGGCATGTAGCCGTCGTGGGGCCCCCAGACGATCAGCGTGGGCGGCTGATGCTCGCGCAGGTACGCCTGCTCTCGGGGAAACCATTCCAGCGTCGTCGCCTGGTCCTCGAACAGGCCCACGACGTTCTCACGGCGCTGCGGGGTGTTCATCAGCGCCCAATGCAAGTTCCACAGATCCGGGCTCACCCGCGCGGCGAGGTGTCCGGGGAGTTCCCCCGCGAATTCGTCGCGGAAGCCCACCTCGGTGACGTTCTCCGCTAGCTTCGCCCGGCCCTCCGGCGTGGGGTTCGCCCAGAACTCCTTGAGCCAGGCGTATTTCGGCCCGAACTCGTCCTCGTAGATGTCTCCGTTCTGAATGACGAGCGCGGTGACCCGCTCGGGCGCGCGCATGGCCAGGCGGAGCCCGAACTGGGAGCCGTAGTCGTGGAGGTAGATGGCGTAGCGCAACAATCCCATCGCGTACGTGAACCGCTCCAGAAAATCGGCGTAGCCGTCGAAGGTGTAGGAGAAATGGGCGCGGTCGGGCGTTCCGCTGTAGCCGAACCCCGGCAGGTCGGGCGCGACCAGCCGCCATCGGTCGCCGAGTGCGGGCGTGAGGTTGCGGAATTCGTACGAGGAGCAGGGATAGCCGTGCGGCAACAGGAAGACCGGCGCGTCCTGCGGGCCCGCCTCCCGATAGAAGATCTCGATTCCGTCGACGTCGATGGTCCGATGCGCGACCGGCGCCAGTGGCCTGGTTTCAGTCATGGGGTACGGTGCTGCCCGCCGCTACGGCGTCATATGCGACCTCGAAGGCTCGTACGACCGGATTTCTTCCGCCAGTCCGCGCAGCGACTCGACCGGAAGTTCGGTCTCCGTCCACGGGGGCGTGAGATCGGTGGTCGCGTAGCGGGGGACCAGGTGAATGTGGAAGTGGAAGACGCTCTGCCACGCGGTTTCACCGCTCGCGTGCCACAAATTGACGCCTGGCGCCCGCAGCGCGCCCGTGAGTTGGCGCGCCACCTCTACGGCGGCCCGCATGACATGCGCCGCCTCGTCGAGCGGGATTTCCGCGAGGTCCCGGTGATGCGTTCTAGGGACGACGAGCGTATGCCCCTTGGTGGCCTGGGCGACGTTGAGGAAGGCGTCGGTCACGAGTCGCAATCTTGGTAGCCCGTCCGAACGCATCTCAACTCATTTTCGAAACCTCGCCAAGGAGCGATGAGCACCCCTTGGCGAGCGTTCATACGAGGGTCAGGACCCGCGCTTGGGGATGATCCGCTTGACGGCCAAACCCGCGGAGACGACCGTGAAGATCGCCAGCGCTATCCAGACGGCATTGAATCCGGCGAATGGAGCCGACAGGAGACCGCCGAACCCTGCGGCCACCCCACCGATCGGCAGGTTGTTATACATACTCACCATTTCCTTTCTCGGTGCCAGGCCGCCTCCCAGAAGGCCTTCGCCTGGACGATCTGCAGAAACACGTCGAAGACCATCTCCACGAGCAGCAACCCGGCGAGGAGCATCTGCCGGGGGCCGCGGGCGCGTACGGTAACGACGCGTTCAACAATGAAGATCACGGTGACGGCGGCCCACACGGGCTGGATCCGCAGGCCTCCCGTCGCCGTGATGGACCACACAAGGGTCCCCAAGTACAGGAAGAGGACGACGATGCCGATGAGTGAGAGCAGCTGCCGTCCCCAATAGCGCCACGTCACCTTCGTCCAGCCGTAGTCGCCGAGGTTCTCCAGCGCGCCGCGCTTCCAGCGCAGCCGCTGCCGGAACAGCTCACGCCAGGTGGGCATGACCTCGGTGGTCAGCGTGCATTCCTTGGGCGCCAGGATGCGCAGGCGCAGATGCAGGATGGCCAGGGTCAGCTCGTTGTCCTCGGTCAAGACCCGTACGTCGTACACGTGGGCGCCACCGGGCAGTTGGCCGGCCCGGCGCGCGGCGACGACCTGCTGCAACGTGAGCGCGCGGAAGATCGTTGCCGTCCCGGTCAGCACGAGCGCCTTGCCGTCGAGCCGGTGGACGTCGCGGGCGTAGCGGGCGTACTCGTTGCGCTGCAGCATGCCGACGAACCCGCCGCCGTCCTTGCCGGTGAACGTGCCGCCGACGGCCGCGTACCGCCCGGTGCACAGATATTCGAGCCCGGCCTGGACGAATCCGCGGTCCAGGGCCGAGTCGGCGTCCATGACCAGGATCGCGTCGTCGGGGCCGAGAAAGTGCAGCAACCGGTCGAGCACCTGGTTGAGCGCTCCCGCCTTTTTGTGCGCGTTGCCCACCGTCACGAACACCTCGGCGCCGAGGCGGCGAGCGATGCCCGCGGTGTCGTCGGAGCAGTTGTCGGCGATCACGATGACCCGGTCCGGGATCCGGCTCTGGGCTCGCAGCGAAGCGATGCTCTCGGCGATCTGCGCGGCTTCGTTGTGGGCGGGGATCAATACGGTGACGCGAATCTGGTCGATCCGCGCCCAAGGCAGGCTCATCTTGCCGTCGTCGCGGTGCGACGTCGGTCGCGTGCGCGCGACGGCCCGCTGGGGGGAGGTCACGTGTTCGCTTTCAGGCGGATCGGAATGAATGAGGTGGATCTATCGCCTGAAGGTGCAAAGCGCCCAGCTCACGCGTAAAGGTAGTCTATACCACTCTTACCACTCTTTTACCCCCAAACCATCGCGTATTTACTCATATACAGTGGCATCGCCCTGAAACTGGCTTTTCCCCCTTCAATCCTGGCCAGGTGTTGTTTTGCCAAGATTTCGAGTGCGCCGCGGCGTCATGCTTCCCGCCCTCGCCGCCGTGCTCGGCGCCGCCGCACTCACCGCGATGTCCTGGCCGTGGCCCGCCGCGCCGCCCGCCGCGCCCCCCGCCGCCCCGGCCGCGCCCGCCGCGACCGTGTCCGTTCCTGTGGCCACATCACCGCAGCTCCCGGCCTCGCCCCCGGTTCGGGTGGAGATCCCCAAGATCGGCGTACGCGCGAAGGTCATGAACCTGGGCCTCAACCCTGACGGCACGCTGGAGGTCCCGCCCCTGTCGAAGGCGGATCAGACAGGCTGGTACGAACGCGGCGCCGCCCCCGGAACCTCCGGCCCCACCGTGATCGTCGGCCACGTGGACTCCGCCAGCGGCCCGGCCGTCTTCTTCCGGCTGGGCGAGCTGCGCCCGGGCGACCGCGTACGAGTGACGCGGGCCGACGGCAAGATCGCCACCTTCCGGCTCGACACGCTGGAGTCGGTACGCAAGGACGCCTTCCCCACTCTGCGGGTGTACGGCGACGTTCCGTATCCGGCCATCCGCCTGATCACCTGCGGCGGCGATTTCGACCGCACGAGCGGCCACTATCTCAACAACACCATCGCCTACGGCCACCTCATCTCGATCAGCTGAGGCCGCCGGAGGCACGTCGCCAGGCGGCGTCGCGGAGCAGGCGCAGGCCGTTGAGTCCGACGATGACGGTGGAGCCCTCGTGCCCGGCCACGCCGAGCGGCAGCGGCAGCTCGCCGAACAGGTCCCAGGCCACCAGCACGGCGATGAACGTGCCCGCGATGGCGAGGTTGGCGACCACCAGCCGGCGGGCGCGCCGCGCCAGGGCGATCACGGCCGGCACGGCGGCCAGCTCGTCCCTGGTGATGACCGCGTCGGCGGTGTCCAGGGCGAGGTCGGATCCGGCCCGGCCCATCGCGATGCCGGTGTGGGCGGTCGCCAGGGCGGGGGCGTCGTTGACGCCGTCGCCCACCAGGGCCACCCGAGCGCCGCGCTCCTGCAGCTCGCGTACCGCCGCCACCTTGTGCTCGGGCAGCAGCCCGGCGCGCACGTCGGTGATGCCGACCTGGGCGGCCACCCGGCCGGCCACGCGCGGGTTGTCGCCGGTCAGGAGCACCGGCGTGGCTCCGGTCACGGCTTCCAGGTGGGTGACGGCACCGGCCGCGGCGGGCCGCGTACGATCGGCCAGGGCCAGCACGGCCACGGGCACCCCGTCCACCCGCATCACCACGGCACTGTGCCCGCCGTCCTCGCACGCGGCCACCACAGCGGCGGGTTCACCGCCGGTTTCCAGGAGCGCGGTGGGACTGCCGATCTCGACCAGCCGCCCGCCGACGCGCGCCCGCACCCCGGCCCCCGGCACCGACTCGAACGACTCGGCCCCGGGCCAGGTCAGACCCGCTTCACGGGCCGCCTGGACGACGGCGCGGCCGAGCGGATGCTCCGACCCCTCTTCGGCTGCGGCGGCCAGCGCGAGCAACCCGTCCGCGCCTTCCGTGGCGGCGGGCAGGGGATGGATCCCCGCCAGGTACGGACGGCCTTCGGTCAGCGTGCCGGTCTTGTCGAAGGCGACCTGCGTGACGGTGGCCAGCTGCTCCATCACCACAGCCGACTTGACCAGCACGCCATTGCGACCCGCGGTGGCGATGGCGGCCAGCAGCGGCGGCATGGTGGCCAGCACCACGGCGCACGGCGACGCGACGATCATGAACGTCATGGCCCGCAGCAGGCTGTCCTGCAACGGCACGCCCCACAGCAGCGGCAGCGCGAACAGGGCGAGTGTGGCGGCGACCATGGCGACGGAGTAGCGCTGCTCGACCTTCTCGATGAACAACTGGGTGCGTGCTTTCGTGGCGCCGGCCTGCTCGACCATGGCCACGATCCGCGCGATCACGGTTGCGGCCGCCGGGCGCGTCACCCGTACCCGCAGTGCGCCGACGCCGTTCAGAGTGCCGGCGAACACCTCGTCGCCCGGCCGCTTGTCCACGGGAAGGCTCTCGCCGGTGATGTTGGCCTGGTCGACGTCACTGCTCCCGGCCACGACCTGGCCGTCGCCGCCGATCCGTTCCCCCGGCCGTACCAGGATGATGTCACCGACCTCGAGCACGGCGGCATCGACGATCTCCTCGTCCCCCGCCGCGGTCAGGCGGGTGGCTCGCTCGGGGGCCAGGTCCAGCAGGCCGCGTACGGAGTCCTCGGTGCGCTTGGTGGCGACCGCCTCCAGCGCGCCCGAGGTGGCGAAGATGATGATGAGCAGCGCCCCGTCGAAGACCTGCCCGATCGCCGCGGCCCCGATCGCGGCGGCGACCATCAGCAGATCGACGTCCAGCGTCCGGTCCCGCAACGCCCGCAGCCCGGACAGCCCCGGCTCCCAGCCGCCGGCGGCATAGCACGCCAAGTACAGGCCCCACCACACCCACGCCGGCGCCCCGGCGAGCTGGCCGACGCCGCCGGCGGCGAACAGCGCGGTGGCGGCCACGGCCCAGCGCACCTCGGGCAGCGAGCCGGCTCCGCTCCGCCACCACGCCGCGACTCGGGACGGCCGGGCCTCCTGGGCCGCGGCGGCACCAGGGACTCTCAACTCTGTAGTCACCGTGCCATCGTATCTGCGCACTCACGCAGATACGCAAGTTGCAAGGTCCGGGGCTATGCTGGCGTCATGCACACGTCGCTGCCCGACTTCGACATGCCGAACGAGGAACAGGTGCACCTGGCGGCGGAGTCGTTCCGGCTGCTGTCCGACCCCACCCGCATCAAGATCCTGTGGGCGCTGCTGCAGGGTGAGTCATCCGTCGCCTGCCTGGCCGAGCTCGCCAACGCCGCCCCCACCGCGGTCAGCCAGCACCTGGCCAAACTCCGCCTGGCCGGCCTGGTCAAGGGCCGTCGCGAGGGGACCTTCGTGTATTACCGCGCGGCGGACGAGCACGTACGCCGGCTCCTGACCGAAGGCCTCTTCCACGCCGACCACATCGACCGGGCCGACCAGGCCGCCCCGAGCCCGGCCGCACCCTCGCCCCACGCGGTCAGCTGACCTGATCCAGACCTTCGAACCGCCGCCGGCCGGTGCCGGCGAACGCGCTAGGCCTCGCCCTGCCACCAGATCGTGACCAGCTCGCGGCCGGATGACCCCAGGTCCGGCGGGCGATCCTCGGCGACGCCGGCGTTCAACAGCGCCACCGCGACATCGTCGCGACGATCCGGCGGCAGGCAAAGGCGGCGCCGGGTGACGTCCACGAGGGTCGCGAAGCTGTCGTATTCGGCCATCGCCGGTCGGGTCCAACGCTCCACCTTCACCGCCAGGCCGAGGCCTTCCAGGATCTCGACCACCTGCTCGGCCGTCGGGCCCTCCGGCCGGTCCAGGCCGTGGAACTGCTTCCAGTACGGGTTCAGATCCGTCAGCGGATGCCGCACGGTGACCTCCGTGACCACCCGGCGGCGAGCGTGGCCGGTGAGCGCCGCCACGAACGGCGCCAGATCGGCCACGTTGTAGATCACATGATGGCAGAGCACCACGTCGGCCACCGGCACACTGGCGGCGGCGTCGGGCCAGGTGCCGCACACGACCACGGGCGCCAGGCCCAGCGGCGCGGCGCGGCGCACCAGGTCGTCCAGGAGGGGCTGGTGGGAGTCCACGGCGGTCAGACCGGTGACGCGGGAGGCCAGGGGCAGGCTGGCCGCGCCGGCCCCGGCGCCCACGTCGAGCACCGAGCCGCCGTGCCCGAGAGCCTCCATCGCACGCTCGTACGACGGACCGCAGGGTGCGGCCAGGTAGCTCTCGGTGCGGCGGGCGAAGACCTCGTCGGGCAGGACCCAGGGCGACTCCACGGCGCCGGAGAGGATGGACTCGGGGATGCGCCAGGCGGCCAGGTCTTCGGCCCAGGCGCGCAGCTGTTCGGTGGTGCTCACGGTCCCTTACGCCTTTCTCACGTGGCCGCTCCGAGTCAGCGCCTGAGCGCACGGAAGGCCAGGTCGAGGACGAGGATAGCCGCAGGACCGCGAGGACCCGGTGTCGACAGCTCGTCGTAACGGACGCCCCTGAGCGAGACCGCCGGTTCCTGACCCATTCCCGGCTCCTGCGGCGGCCGCCGTGCCCCGGGCGTCGAGAGCCGGCGACCTGGACCTATGGTGGAGGGAGAGAGCGCCATCAAGCCGAACCTGCGTTCCACAGGAGGCTGCGATGAGAGAGCACTTCGTCTGGGTGACCGTACGCCGCATCAAGCCGGGCACGTTGGACGACTTCGAAAGGGCGTGGCGCCCTGAGCCGTACCCGCAAGATCTGCGCCACGCGTACGCGTACTGGTCCGAGGACGGGCAGGAGATCACCGGGGTGTCGTTCTGGGATTCGAAGGAGGCTTGCGACTCCTGGCGGACCTCCGAGGCCGAGGCACGTCGGCGTGAGGCCATGGCCCCGTACGTCGTCGAGGAGCGGGAAGGCTTCTACCGCGGCCGCGAGCTCGCCGTCCCGGTGCGATAGTCGCGATCTGGCCGATTCCGCCTGACCGCCGCGGTCCGGCGGACCCGGACAGCCGTCACGCTGGATCAGCTGAGTTGGTATGCGCGGGCGGAGCCCGCAGGCCGACCACTCAGCCAGGGCAACGGGTGGATGGGCGCCGGGCATTCCGCCGGCGCCCCCACCCGTACAACTGACTACGGCTTGAGCCAGCTCATCATCGGACGCAGCTTGGCGCCCGTCTTCTCGATCGCGTCCTCGGCCAGCTCCTCGCGGTGGCGGGTGAACTCCTTCTGCCCGCCGTCGAACTCCTCGACGAGCTGCCGGGCGAAGGTGCCGTCCTGGATCTCGCCCAGGATGCGGCGCATCTCCTGCCGCGTCTCATCGGTGATGACGCGCGGACCGCGGGTGTAGCCGCCGTACTCGGCCGTGTCCGAGACGGACCAGTACATCTTGGAGATGCCGCCCTCGTACATCAGGTCGACGATGAGCTTCATCTCGTGCAGGCACTCGAAGTAGGCGACCTCGGGCTGGTAGCCGGCCTCGATGAGAGTGTCGAAGCCCGCCTTGATGAGCTCGGACACGCCACCGCAGAGCACGGCCTGCTCGCCGAACAGGTCGGTCTCCGTCTCCTCCTTGAACGTGGTGCGCAGCGCGCCGGCGCGCGTGCCGCCGATGCCTTTCGCGTACGACAGCGCCAGGTCCAGCGCCTTGCCGGAGGCGTCCTTCTCGACGGCGACCAGGCAGGGCACGCCGCGCCCGGCCTCGAACTGGCGGCGGACGAGGTGGCCCGGGCCCTTCGGGGCGACCATGCAGACGTCGACGCCCTCGGGCGCCTCGATGAGGCCGTAGCGGATGTTCAGGCCGTGGCCGAAGAACAGGGCGTCGCCCTCGACGAGGTTGGGGGCGACGTGCTCGGCGTACAGGTGGCGCTGGATGTGGTCCGGCGCCAGGATCATCGTGAGGTTGGCCTCCTCGACGGCCTCGGCCGGGGTGACGACCCGCAGCCCGTCGTTCTCCGCCTTCTCGCGGCTCTTGGAGCCCTCTGGCAGGCCGACGCGCACGTCCACGCCGGAGTCACGCAGGGAGAGCGCGTGGGCGTGGCCCTGGCTGCCGTACCCCAGCACGGCCACGTGGCGTCCCTGGATGATCGACAGGTCGGCCTGGTCGTCGTAGTAGATCTCGGTCACTTGCTTTAAACCTTTCAGGCGGTACGGTCCAGTGCCCTAAGGGACCGGTCAGTTATGGAACGGGCGCCGCGGCCGATGGCCACCATGCCCGACTGGACGAGTTCTTTGATCCCGAACGGCTCGAGGACCTTGATGAACGCATCCAGCTTGTCGGGAGTGCCGGTGACCTCGATGGTCACGGCGTCGGCCGCCACGTCGACGCAGCGGGCGCGGAAGAGCTGGACGAGCTCCAGCACGTGCGAGCGGCTGTCGGCGTCGGCCTTGACCTTGATCAGCATCAGCTCGCGCTGCACGGACTGCGACGGATCCAGCTCGACGATCTTGAGCACGTTCACCAGCTTGTTGAGCTGCTTCGTGACCTGTTCAAGGGGGAGCTCCTCGACGCTCACGACGATCGTGATGCGCGAGATGTCATCGTGCTCGGTCGGCCCGACGGCCAGCGAGTCGATGTTGAACCCCCTTCGGCTGAACAGCGCCGACACACGGGCCAGCACACCCGGCTTGTTCTCGACAAGCACTGAAAGAGTATGCCTACTCATCCTCGTTCTCCCACTTCGGCGCCATGTCACGGGCGATCTTGATGTCGTCGTTGCTGGTGCCTGCCGCGACCATGGGCCAGACCATCGCGTCCTGGTGGACGACGAAGTCGACCACGACAGGCACGTCGTTGATCTCCATGGCCTTCTTGATGACGGCGTCCACGTCCTCGGGACGCTCGCACCGCAGCCCCACACAACCATAGGCCTCGGCCAGCTTCACGAAGTCCGGGATCCGCCGCGTCGTCTGCAGGTCGGTGTTGGAGTATCGCTTGTCGTAGAAGAGCGTCTGCCACTGGCGGACCATGCCGAGGTTACCGTTGTTGATGACGGCGATCTTGATCGGCACACCCTCCAGGGTGCAGGTGGCCAGCTCCTGGTTGGTCATCTGGAAGCAGCCGTCGCCGTCGATGGCCCACACCGTGGCGTCGGGGCGGCCCATCTTGGCGCCCATCGCGGCCGGCACGGCGAAGCCCATCGTGCCCAGGCCGCCGGAGTTGATGAACGTGCCGGGGTTCTCGTAGTCGATGAACTGCGAGGCCCACATCTGGTGCTGGCCGACCCCGGCCACGTAGTAAGCCTCCGGCCCGGCGATCCTGCTCAGCCGCTCCATGACGTACTGCGGGGCCAGCGAGCCGTCCTCGAACGACTCGTACCCCAGCGGGTACGTCTCCTTGTAGTTGTTGAGCGCCTTCCACCAATCGGCGTAGTCACCCTGCTGGCCCGACGCCTGGATGGCGGCGATGAGGTCGCTGATGACCTCCTTGCAGTCGCCCACGATGGGCACGTCGGCGTGGCGGTTCTTGGAGATCTCGGCGGGATCGATGTCGGCGTGCACGACCTTCGCGTTCGGCGCGAACGACGACAGGTCGCCGGTCACGCGGTCGTCGAAACGCACGCCCAGGCCGATGAGCAGGTCGGACTTCTGCAGCGCGCCCACGGCCGCCACACTGCCGTGCATGCCCGGCATCCCCATGTGCTGCGGGTGGCTGTCGGGGAAGGTGCCGCGCGCCATCAGCGTGGTCACGACCGGGATGTTCGTCAGCTCGGCGAGTTGCAGCAGCTCGGCCGAGGCGCGGGCCTTGTGGACGCCGCCGCCGACGTACAGGACCGGGCGCTTGGACTCGGCGATCAGCTTGGCGGCCTCGCGGATCTGCTTGGAGTGCGGCCTGGTGACCGGGCGGTAGCCCGGCAACTGCATCACCGGCGGCCAGGAGAAGGTGGTCTGGGCCTGCAGCGCGTCCTTGGAGATGTCCACGAGGACCGGCCCGGGGCGGCCGGTGGAGGCGATGTGGAAGGCTTCCATGATCGTACGCGGAATGTCCGCGGCGTCGGTGACCAGGAAGTTGTGCTTGGTGATCGGCATGGTGATGCCGGAGATGTCGGCCTCCTGGAAGGCGTCCGTGCCGATCATCGGCGCGGCCACCTGCCCCGTGATCGCCACGATCGGCACCGAGTCCATGAACGCGTCCGCGATCGGCGTCACCAGGTTCGTGGCACCCGGACCGCTGGTCGCCATGCACACCCCCACCTTGCCGGTGGCCTGCGCATAGCCCTCGGCCGCGTGCCCCGCACCCTGCTCATGGCGTACGAGCACGTGCCGGACCTTGGTCGAGTCGTAGAGAGGATCGTAGGCGGGCAGGATGGCGCCGCCAGGGATCCCGAACACGGTGTCGACTCCCACGTGCTCCAGCGCCCTCACCAGGGCCTGTGCACCTGTCATGCGTTCGGTCATCGGCTCGTTCCTTGCGTGGCTACTCGCTTAGGACATAAAAAATGCCCCTTCCCACCAGGCGGCGGGACTGGGGCGGCGCGCAGGTCGTCGTGCTTCGCTATCGGCCTGCGCGCCGGCGAAGTACTACGAGAATCTCACTGCGAAGCATGTCGTCCACGATAGCCGCTCCGAACGCCCTGGTGTCAACTTGGTGGACACAAGTCTCAAACAGTGAGACTTGTCCGCATCAACGAATCGACCCCGCGCGCCGCCATCGGCCGTGCCACGAGGAAGCCCTGCCCCCGCGTGCAGCCCATTTCCCGCAGCAGTTCGAGCTGCTCAGGACGCTCGATGCCCTCGGCCACCACGATGAGCCCGAGGTCATGGCCGAGCCGCACGATCGTGCGGGTCAGCAGCGTCAGCGTGTCGTCCCTGCCGAGCCCCGCCACGAACGACGGGTCGATCTTGATCATGTCGACGGGAAGCTGCCTGAGGAACGCCAGCGACGCGTAGCCGGTGCCGAAATCGTCGATCGCCAGGCGTACCCCGAGGGCGCGCAGCTCCGACAGCCGCTTGACGGTCTCCCCGGCGTCCTCGACCAGCATCTCCTCGATCACTTCGAGGGTGAGCGCGGAGGCGGGCAGCCCGCTCTCGGCCAGCGCCTCCTCGACCGTCTCGACGAAGCGAGGCGCGGTGATCTGACGTGCCGACAGGTTGAGCGACAGGCCGATGTCCCACGAGGATGCCCGCCAGGCGGCCACCTCGCGGCACGACTCGCGCAGGATCCACTCGCTGAGCGGCACGATCAGGCCGGTGTCCTCGGCCGGTCCGAGGAACTGCTCGGGCGGCACGAACACCGAGCCGCGCCACCACCGTACGAGCGCCTCGACCGCGGTCACCCGCGAGGTCACCAGGTCGACCACGGGCTGGTATTCGATGGCGAACTGCTGCTCGATCAGCGCCCGCTGCAGATCGGCGGCCAGCTCCAGCCGGCGCACCACGTCGGCGTGCATCTGCGCGGCGAACACCTCCACCCGCCGACCGCCCAGCGCTTTGGAGCGCGCCATTGCCACATCCGCGTTGCGGATGAGGTCGCCGGCGGGCATGTCGTCCTCGGCGAAGGCCACGCCCACGCTCGCGGTCAGCGCCACGTCGCGGTCGGCGACCCGGAAGGGCTCCTGAGAGACCGCGCGGACCAGCCGCTCGGCCAGGTCGACCGCGACCTGCGCCTCGCCGCCCGTCTCCACCAGCACCGCGAACTCGTCGCCGCCCCACCGGGCGAGCGTGTCGTCGGCGCGTACGGCGCCGCGCAGCCGCCGGGCCGCCTGCCCGAGCAGGTAGTCGCCGCTGGCGTGCCCGACCGAGTCGTTGACCGAGGTGAACCCGTCGAGGTCGAGGAAGATGACCGCGACGTTGCCCACGGTGCGCCCGGAGAGCACCTCGCGGGTGCGCTCCTCGAAGTAGGCCCGGTTGGGCAGCCCGGTGACACCGTCATGGAAGGTCAGGTGGGCGACCTGGTTGCGCAACGCCTCCTCGTCGCTGACGTCCCTGGTGGTGACCAGCAGCAGCTCGTCGCCGCGGACGTGGCGGGTGGCGACGGACTCGGTGGGGCGCCAGGTGCCGTCGGCCGCCCGCACCCGGCAGGCGATCAGGCACGCGCCCGGGGCGGAGTCGTCCTCGTCGAGGTACATGGCGCCCAGCGCGACCTGGATGCCGGGCACGTCCTCGGGGTGGATGTAGTCGAAGATCGCGGTGCCGACCACGTCGTCGGGGCGGTAGCCGTACGTGACCTCGACCCCGGCGCCGATCTCACGGACCACGCCCTCGTAGTCGCAGAGGAACACCACGTCGCCGGTGCTCTCGGCGAGCTCCCTGAGTTGCCGCTCGCCGAGCCTGACCAGGCCGCGCAGGCGCAGGTTGACCGCCGACAGCGCGAACAGGCGTACGAGCAGGAGCAGCACCACGGAGACCGCGACCACCACGACGCCGGTGACGGGCGCGGTGTGACGCCCGCCGGCCAGGTGGGCGAGCAGCGCGCAGGCCGCCACGGCGACCAGCGCCGGCGGGATCATCGCGACCACGTTTTTGGCGGCGCGGCCGCTCGCCTTGCTGGCGCGCGGCCCCCACGGGACGGCGGCCAGCAACAGCAGCGCCACGGGCGCCAGTAGCACGGTCCAGGTCGGCGGCACGCCGCCGTCCAGCCGCGTCAGGGCGGTGGCCAGCCCGGCCACGGTCATGGTGGCGAGCACGCCGACGCCCGTCAGGCCGAGCAGCCAGGAAGAGGACCTGCTGGTGAGCACGGAAGGGATCGCGGCGCACGTCACCAGCAGCGCGACCATCGGCGGCAGCATGACCAGCGTGAACGCCGGCGGGTCGGACGCGGCGGCGTAGACGTGGCGCAGTCCCACCACCCAGCCGATCAGGAAGAGCGAGGCCGCGGACAGATAGGCGTCGGTGATATGCCGCAGCACGACGCCCGCGGGAAACTTGCGGTCGGCGGCGATCACCACACCGCCCGCCATGACCACCGTACCGAGCAGCACGAACATGTCGGCGAAGCCGGACACGAAACTGTCGGCGAACGGCCGCAGCGCCACTCCGGCGCCCCAGATGACCGCTCCCCCGCTCATCCAGCGGGCGGCCATCGCGGTCGAGCGGTTACCCGCCGACCGCAGCGAGGCGACCACCAGGGACGCGGCGGCGGCGAGGGCCGTGAGCCCACCGGCGATGGCGCCGGCGAGCAGGGCCTTGCCGTCGTCGAGGAACGCGGCGGCGAGCACTACCGCGCCTGCCGCCACTGCGGCGGTCAGCGGCGCACGTGGATCACGCCAGCGGATCACAGTCGTTGCCCATCCCGTCTCGAACTCTGCACCTGCGACCGCCGAAGACCGGCGATCACTTCGCCAGTGTGTGCGGTCGCGGGCACACGGGTGGTGACAACGCCGATGTCGTCACCGATCTGATAACCACACAGACCACTTTGCCGCCAAGAGTTCCTTGACAGTGAGTCAGGAGCCCCCTGCAAACGTAACCGTACGCACCGGAGGTCACGGACCAGCCACGTTCCGGAATCCTCTCAGTACGATTCAGTGATGATGTTGATCAGCTGCTCACCTGCGAGGTAACGCGAGAGCTGGGCGCGGATCAGTCGCAGCATCCGCCGCCCGGACGCGGGGGTGCTGCCCGCGACGTGCGGGGTGATCAGCACGCCCGGCGCGCTCCAGAGGGGGTGGCCCTCGGGCAGCGGCTCGGGCGCGGTCACATCCAGCGCGGCGCGTAGCCTACCGGTTTTCAGCTCCGCGATCAGCGCGTCGGTGTCGACGATGCCGCCCCTGGCGGCGTTCACGAGGACGGCGCCGTCCTTCATCCGGGCCAGGAACGCGGCGTCGACCATGCCGGCGGTGTCCGGTGTGGCGGGCACGAGCAGCACCACGACGTCGGCCTGGGGCAGCAGCGCGGGCAACTCGTCCAGGCCGTGCACGCCCTCCCGGGCACTCCTGGCCACGCGGACGAGGTCCACCTCGAAGCCCTCGAGCCTTCTTTCGAGCGCGCCGCCGATGGAGCCGTACCCGACGATCAGCACGGTGGAGTCGGCCAGCACGCCGGTGTGGTGGTAGGTCCACTCGCCCCTTCGCTGCGCGTCCACGAACCCGGGGAACTCCCTGAGCGCTGCGATCATCGCGCCCACCGCCCACTCGGCGGTCCCGGCGTCGTGCACGCCGCGCGCGTTGCACAGCACCGCGCCCTCGGGCATGTGCGGACGGTACGGATCCACGCCCGCGGTGACGGTCTGCACCAGCCGCAGCGAGCTCATCCTGGCCAGCGTGCCGGGCACGTCGGGGACGGGGATGAGCGGCGGGATCCAGACCTCCACCTCCTCCACCCCTTCCGGCATCGGGGACGTGCCATCGTAAATGCGGCATTCAACCCCGGGCAGGTCGGACAGAACATCAGCCACCGAATCGGACGGAACCCACGTCTTCATGCCGAGAACCTTACGGCTCGAGAGGGAGTATGGAACACATGAGAAAGCTCTGGACGATCTTGCTAGCGGCCGCGCTCACCGCCTGTTCCAGCGCCGGAGAGGTGCTCCCCACGGCCGCCGTGGACGGGCCCGCCGCCCCCGGCGAGCCGAAGGACGTGGTCACCGGCCTGGCCGTGCCATGGGCGATCGCTTTCCTGCCCAGCGGCGACGCGCTGGTGACCGAGCGGGACACCGCCAGGCTGCTGCGGGTGAGCCCGGCAGGCCAGGTGACGGAGATGGGGAAGATCGAGGGAGTGAGGCCGGACGGCGAGGGCGGCCTGATGGGCGTGGCGGTCAAAAGTCAGCACATATTCCTTTACTTCACCGCGGAAGCGGACAACCGAATTGTCCGGTACACGCTCAGCGGCAACCGCCTCGGCGACCCGAAGGTGCTCGTCCAGGGCATCCCCAAGGCCGGCATCCACAACGGCGGCAGGCTCGCGTTCGGCCCCGACGGCTACCTGTACGTCGGCACGGGCGAGACCGGCGACGACGAGCTCGCCCAGGAGCGGGACTCGCTCGCCGGCAAGATCCTGCGCATGACCGTGGACGGCGAGCCCGCCCCCGGCAACCCGTTCGGCACCCTCGTCTACAGCTACGGCCACCGCAACGTGCAGGGCCTGGCGTGGGACGGCTCGGGCCGGCTGTACGCCTCCGAGTTCGGCGCCAACTCCTACGACGAGGTCAACTTGATCAAACCGGGCGCCAACTACGGCTGGCCCGAGGTCGAGGGCCGCGGCGACGACTCGCGGTTCGTGAACCCGATCCTCACCTGGACCACCGACGAGGCGTCCCCGTCCGGCATGGCGTACGCCAACGGCTCCCTGTGGGTGGGCGCGCTACGCGGCACGCGCCTGTGGCAGGTGCCGCTGAGCGAGGACGGCGCGGCGGGCAAGCCGGTCGCCCACTTCACCGGTCAGTACGGCCGGATCCGCGCGGTCACCGCGGCCTCTGGCGGCACCTTGTGGGTCGGCACCAGCAACAAGGACGGCAGAGGATCGCCCCGCCCTGGCGACGACCGCATCCTGTCCGTCCCCGCCTCATAACGCCGCGCGGACCACCCGGCCCCGCCTCACAACGCGCCGCGGACCACCCGTCCCCGCACGCCGCCGGCGCCCGGGGACGGCCGGTCACTGGGTCGTGGCGGTGCAGGTGATCTGGGGCTGGGGCCGGTATTTCGTGGTCAGCTTCTTGTCCCGCTTGACCGCCTTGCCGTTCTTGTGGAACACCCGCGTGACGTCGATCGTGAACCCCTGCTCGCCCGCCGTCGGCAGGCACCCGGGCGCCGAGCTGGTCTCGCGGCGGAACGGCGTGAAGCTGCGCCGCTCCGATTCGACCGCCTCGATCCTGTCGTACCGCTTGGTGCTCCACAGCGCCACCGTGACCGAGGTGCCGGTGAAGGCGGTCTTGATCAGCACGCCGTCCTGGGAGTCGTTGCGCCATTTGAGATCCAGGTCCGGATAGAGCAGCGCGACGTCCCGCCCGGCCGGGTAACGGGGCGCGTAGTAGTCCATCGGCTGGTGCTCCACGTCCTCGAACCCGCCGAAGAAGGACGCGTTGTACATGGTCGTGGCGAACTGCGAGACGCCGCCACCGACGATGTTCACCATCCGCCCGCCGACGATCTGCCCCGCCTCGACGTACCCGTCCTCGACGGTCCGCTCGCCGATGACGTCGTTGATCGAGAACGTCTCCCCCGGCCTCACCAGGTAGCCGTCGAGCTGCTGGGCCATGCGCTGGATGTTCTTCACGCGCGGCTGGCAGCAGTCGTACGTCGTGGTGAACGAGCCCACGATCTCCTTGATGCCGAGGCCGCTGATCTGCTGGGTGGTGACGGTGGGCTCGACGGCGCCCAGCCGCACGGGGATGGTCCGGTCGCCGCCCGTGTCGAAGACCTTTTCGACATCCCTGGCCAGCAGCTTGTCGTTCACGCCCCGGCCGGTGCGCGCGGGCACCAGGACCGGCTTGTCGTCCACGATGTCGTAGGTGGCGTCGCGCGGCTGCTGGGCGGCGTCGACCAGCCGGCTCTCCAGCTGGACCAGCACGGCCTTGGCGTCGAACTCGGGCACGAGCGTGCCGTCGCCGTCGGCGTTGAACGTCAGGTTCGCGGCGATCATGGCCGGGGTGACCTGCGCCTGCTTGTCGCCGCTGGTCAGCGTGATGGGCGCGGCGACCGCCTGCTTCGCCTTGACCAGGGCCGCCTGAACGGACTCGTTCGTGGTGAGCGGCTGGGACGGCCGCAGTGTGAGCACCACCGCGCCGGAGCCCGCGCCGCCGCTCAGGAAGGCATCGCTGATCTTGCGAACGGCGTCGTCCCTGTCGAGCAGCACGCCCTCGGCGGCCTGCCGCGCCTTCGGCTGCAGCCCGGTGAAGAACACCCGGCCTTCGACCGCGGGCTTGTCGACGCTCTCAGCGAGGCCCTCGACGGTCCTGGTGAGCTGCGAGGAGTCGAGGGTGACCTTCGGCTGGAGCTCGGTCGTGCCGGTCAGGCCCCGCCACACCTCCTGCGGGCTGGGAAACCCGCTGGGCGCCTGCCCGATCGTGCCGACCACGTCGAGTTCGAGCCCGGCCTCGTCGGCCTGGATGGTGTCTCTGGTGCCGCCGATGTCCACCACGACCGGCTTGCTGAGCCTGGTGGAGAGCTCGGTACGCAGCTTGTCGGCGGCCTGCGTCACGGTCAGGCCGCCGATGTCGACGCCGGCCACGTGGGTGCCGCGCAGCACGGCGCCCGACATGAGAACGGCCGGCACCACGTACGCCAGGCCCGCGAGCACCGCGACGAACACGAGCAGCCCTGGCAGGAGCCGGCGCCGCCTGGGCTCGTGGTGGTCGTCGTCGAAGGAGGGCTGCCGCTGCGGCATGCCGAATGCGGTAGGAGGAACCGGCTGCTTGTCCCGCATCGGCCAGGGCTGCGCGGGCGGCGCCACCGGCGGCAGCGCGCCTCCCGATGGACCGCCCGGCGCGCTCGGGCTCTGTGCCGGCCGCGGCTCCTGCCTGCCCGGCGGGCCGAAGATGTCCCGGGACACACCCGGGGGTAATCCTTCGATCCGCGGCTTCCTGGAGACACTCGACGAGGGCAGTGGCACCGAGGCGAACGGGTCGGTCGGTGATTCGATCGGTCCGGCGTTTGGCACGCCTCAATCACCTCCCGGGTCCGCAGCCAAGTCTCAGGCAACAGTAAGGCACGGAGATCCGCATATGTCACGGGAAATGGCTACGGAAATGTGTCAACCTAGCCACCGGTAGCGATGTTCCGGTCGTCCGGCCGTGCCGTAACGTGGCCGGAACTCGGCCTGACCGGCCACGCACAAATATTCGAGATAGCGGCGGACGCTCACCCGCGACAAGCCCGAGAGCTCGGCCGCCTCGGTCGCCGACAGGTCCCGGCCCGCCTCTCGCAGGGTATCGGCCACCAGCGCGCAGGTGGCCGCGGACAACCCTTTCGGCATGGGGGCGGTGCCGGTCTTGGGCGTGCCGAAGAGGCGGTCCACGTCGTCCTGGCGCGCCTCGGGGCCGATGGCGGTCAGGCGTTTGCGGGTGTCGGCGTACTGCTGGAGCCGTTCGGTCAGGGCGGCGGCGGTGAACGGCTTGATCAGGTAGTTGACCGCGCCCCCGCGCATGGCCTCCCTGACGGTGGGCACGTCGCGGGCAGCGCTGATCATGAGGACGTCCACGTTGTGGAGCGCCTTGAGCACCTCCAGGCCCGACATGTCGGGCAGGTAGATGTCGAGCAGCACGAGATCGGGCCTGAGCTCGGCCGCGGCGGCGAGCGCGTCGGCGCCGGTGTGCGCCACGGAGACGACCCCGAATCCAGGCATACGGGACACGTATCCGCTGTGGATGCGCGCGACCATGAAGTCGTCATCCACCACCAGCACGCGAATCATTGCCTCACTCCGTTCGGCGGCTCGGTCGCCAGACGCCGCCGCCTTCCCCCGCTCTGGTCGCTGCGCTCCCGCCGCTCCTCCAGGCGACGGCACTCCCTCGCGGTCATTGCCTCACTCCGTTCGGCGGCTCGCGCACAGCAACCGCGGTCTTCGCCGGCAGCAGGGCGGTGAAGACCGCGCCGTCCGAATTGCGTACGCGCACCCAGCCTCCTCTGCGCAGGCACGCCTGCCTGGTCAGGGCCAGGCCGAGGCCGCGCGGCCCGGAGTGGGCGGCCTTGGTGGTGAAGCCCTCCCTGAAGACCTCGTCCACCAGGTCGGGGGCGATGCCGGGGCCCGAGTCGCCGACCCGTACGCGCAACCCCTCGTCGTCGGCCACGACCGACACCTCGATCGTGCCCTCCGCGCCGTCGAGTGCGTCGATGGCGTTGGCGACCAGGTTGCCGACCACCAGGACCGCGTCCTGAGGGTCGCCGAGCAGGCCATCGGGCACGCTCGAGTCCTCCGACAGGACGAGCTTGGCGCCGCGTTCCGCCGCCTCGGCGGACTTGGCCAGCAGCAAGGCGGCGAGGGTGGGGTCCTGGACGCGTTCGCGCAGGTCCGTGACGTAGGCGCCGCGCGTGGTGCGGGTGATGAAGTTGATGGCGGCCTCGTGCTCGCCCAGCTCCAGCAGGCCGATGACGGTGTGCATGCGGTTGGCGAACTCGTGCGCCTGGGCCCGCAGCGCCTCGGTGGCGCTGCTGGTGTCGTCGAGCTCGCGGGCCAGGCGGACCAGCTCGGTGCGGTCGCGGAGGGTGACCACCCACCCGCGATGCTGGCCCCGTACGGACACGGGGGTGCGGTTGAGCACCAGCACGCGCTCGCCGTGCAGCACCACGCGGTCCTCGCCGGGGTCGGCGCCGCCGAGCACGTCGCGCATGCGGTCGGAGATCGGCATCCGGGTCAGGTCCTCGCCCACGTCGCCGAGCAGCTCGCGGGCGGCGTCGTTGACCAGCGTCACGCGGCCTTCGAGGTCGAGCGCGAGCACGCCTTCCTTGACGCCGTGCAGCACGCCCTCGCGCTGTTCCAGCAGCGCGGCGATCTCCCGGGGCTCCAGTCCGAACGTCTGCCTGCGCACCCGCTTGGTGATCATCGCGGCCAGCGCCAGGCCGGCGAGCAGCACCGCCAGCGCCGTCCAGACCAGCGGCGGCAGCGCGGCGCCGAGCTGGCCCATGACCGTGGTCTGCAGCACACCCACCGAGACGAGGCCGATGATGTTGCCGTATTCGTCGCGGATCGGGGCCTTGCCCCTGACCGTGGTGCCGATCGTGCCGGTCTCCGTGCCGACCCAGCTGTCGCCGGTCCTGAGCACCGCGGTGCCGTCGGTGGACAGCTTCTTGCCGATCAGCTCGGCGTTGGGATGGGTGTAGCGCTTCTGCTCGGCGTTGGCGATCACGACGTAGTCGGCGCCGGTCTCGTGCTGGACGCTCATGGCCAGCGGCTGCAGCACCGTCTCCGGGTTGGGCAGTTTGAAGGCCTCGCGGACCTGCGGGAGGGCGGCCACCGTCTGGGCGATGGCGAGCGTCCGCTGCTGGTGCAGATAGTCGAGTTGATTGCGCGTGTGCCTGGCCCACACGCCGGCAGTGCCGCCGACGGCGAGCAACACGATCACCATCTGGAGGACGAACAGCTGAGTCCCCAGTGAGGCGTCACGCACTCTTCTCACGGTCCACATGGAAACAAACCCAGGTCACGTCCAGGTCGCGACCAATACGACCACTACGACGGCAAGCATGCAAAGCCTCGACGTGGACGGGATTGGGAATCACCATCCCATTTTCATAACCGTGAAATCCCCCCATTGGAGTTGATCATGCGCCTGCGCATATTCGCCGCACTAGCGGCGCTCTCACTCGGCGCCCTGGCCGGCTGCGGCGCGACCGGCGGCAGCACCGCTTCAGGCACGCTGCGCATCATGGCCCCGGCCTCGCCCGGCGGCGGCTGGGACCAGACCTCCCGTACGGCCGAGCAGGCGCTCAAGACCGCCGTGCCCGACCGCAAGGTGGAGGTGTACAACGTGCCCGGGGCCGGTGGCACGATCGGCCTGGCGCAGCTCGCCGGCGAGAAGGGCAACGGCAACCTGCTCATGACCATGGGCCTGGTCATGGTGGGCGCCATCGAGCAGAACAAGTCGAAGGTCACGCTGGCCGAGACCACGCCCATCGCCAAGCTGACCGAGGAGTACGAGATCATCGTGGTCCCGGCCGCGTCCCCGTACAAGACGCTGGCCGACTTCGTGGCGGCCTGGAAGGCCGACCCGGCGAAGGTGTCCATCTCGGGCGGCTCTGCGGGCGGCACCGACCACATCGTGGCCGGCCTGATGGCCAAGGCCGCGGGCGTGGACCCCAAGCAGGTCAACTACATCGCCCACTCGGGCGGCGGCGAGGCTCTCAACGAGCTGCTCGGCAACAAGGTCAGCGCGGGCATCTCGGGCGTCGGCGAGTTCGCCGAGCACGTGAAGTCCGGCAAGCTCCGCGCACTCGGCGTGACCTCGGGCCAGCGCCTCCCCGACCTGGACGCGCCCACGCTGAAGGAGGGCGGCCTGAACGTGGAGCTGGCCAACTGGCGCGGCTTCGTCGCCCCCGGCGGGCTCTCCGACGCCGACAAGAAGGCGCTGACCGACGTGGTCACCAAGATGCACGACTCGCAGGCGTGGAAGGACGCGGTGGCCAAGAACGGCTGGATCGACTCCTTCCAGACCGGGCAGCAGTTCGCCGACTACCTGAACTCCGAGCAGGCCCGCGTCAAGGCCGTCATCGCCGAGATGGGGCTCGTTTCCTGATGGCCCGGTGGTGGCGGCCCGAACTGGGGCTGGCGGTCGTGGTGCTGGGGCTGGGCGTGTTCGTCGTGATCGGGACGCTGGACGTCTCGGCGGCGGCCTCCCAGCTCGGCATCGGGCCGCGGTTCTTCCCGATGCTGGTGGGCGGGTCCATGGTGCTCGTCGGCCTGTTCTACGTGCTCGACGTGCTGCGCGGCGGGCACGGCGACCCCGAGGAGAGCGAGGACGTGGACGTGGACGCGCCCTCGGACTGGCGCAGCGTCGGGCTGGTCAGCGGCATCTTCCTGGCCTTCGCCGTGCTGCTGAACACGCTCGGCTGGATCATCGGCGCGAGCCTGCTGTTCTTCGGGCTGTCGGTGGCGCTCGGCGCCGAGCACAAGTTCCGCGCGGCCGGGGTCGGGGTGGTCCTGGGGATCGCCACGTACCTGCTGTTCGTCAAGGGCCTGGGCGTGACGCTGCCCGGCGGCCCGCTGCAAGGAGTGATCTAGGTGGAGTCGCTGCAACTCCTGCTCGACGGCTTCGCCGCCGCGCTCACCCCGGTCAACCTGCTGTACGCGCTCGTCGGCGTCACGCTCGGCACCCTGGTCGGCGTGCTGCCCGGCATCGGCCCGGCGATGACGGTGGCGCTGCTGCTGCCGATCACGTTCACGGTGCCGGCGGCCAGCGCGTTCATCATGTTCGCGGGCATCTACTACGGCGGCATGTACGGCGGCTCGACCACGTCCATCCTGCTCAACACGCCGGGCGAGTCGTCCTCGATGATCACCGCGCTGGAGGGCAACAAGATGGCCCGGCGCGGCCGGGCCGCCCAGGCGCTGGCCACGGCCGCCATCGGCTCGTTCGTGGCGGGGACCATCGCGACCGCCCTGCTGGTGGTCGCGGCCCCGGCCGTGGTGGCGTTCGCGATCTCGTTCGGTCCCGAGGACTACTTCGCGCTGGCGATCCTGGCGTTCACCGCCGTGTCGTCGGTGCTGTCCCGCTCGATCGTGCGCGGCCTGGCCTCCCTGGGCCTCGGCCTGATGATCGGGCTGGTCGGCATCGACCAGCAGACCGGGCAGGCGCGGCTCACGCTGGGCCTCAACGAGCTGCTCGACGGCATCGACGTGGTGATCGTCGCGGTCGGCCTCTTCGCCCTCGGCGAGGCTCTCTACGTGGCCTCCCGGCTGCGTCACGTGCCCCCCGAGGTGATGCCCGTCGGCCGGGCCTGGATGGGGCGGGCGGACTGGAGCCGCTCGTGGCGGCCATGGCTGCGCGGCACCGCTCTCGGCTTCCCGTTCGGCGCGCTGCCCGGGGGCGGGGCGGAGATCCCCACCTTCCTGTCGTACGCGACCGAGAAGCGCCTGGCTCGCGGCGTGGCCAAGGAGGAGTACGGCAAGGGCGCCATCGAAGGCGTCGCCGGCCCGGAGGCGGCCAACAACGCCTCGGCCGCGGGCACCCTGGTCCCGCTGCTGACGCTCGGCCTGCCGACGTCGGCGACGGCCGCGATCCTGCTCGCCGCCTTCCAGCAGTACGGCCTGCAGCCCGGACCGCAGCTGTTCGACCACAACCCGGCGCTGGTGTGGGGCATGATCGCGTCGCTGTTCATCGGCAACACGATGCTGCTGGTCCTCAACCTGCCCCTGGCCCCGCTGTGGGCGCGCGTGCTGCGGATCCCGCGCCCATACCTGTACGCCGGGATCGTCCTGTTCGCCGCCCTCGGCGTCTACGCGCTGAACGGCAGCGTGGTGGACCTGTACGTGCTGTACCTGCTCGGCCTGCTCGGATTCGCCATGCGCCGCTTCGGCCTGCCGGTCGCGCCCGCGGTGATCGGCCTGATCCTGGGGCCGATGGCGGAGATCCAGCTGCGCCGGGCGCTGGCCATCGGGGCGGGCGACGTGAGCGTGCTCGTCCGCAGCCCCATCGCGGCCGTGCTGCTCATACTGTCGGCCCTGGTCCTGCTCATGCCGCTGTACAAGAAGCTGATGACGCGGCGGACGAAGACGCCGGTAGGCGTCGACTAGAGCATCGGTCCCGCCGACCGCCCGGGTCGGCGGGACCGCCCTCGCCGGCGCCCCGGCCCCGCTCCCGCCACCGGTTCCCGGTCTTCGGGTCCCGCGTCACGTCTTCGCGAGTTGTCGCGCCGGAGCACCGGTCCGGATCGAGCGCGGCGCGATCGCCGGCCCCGCCAGCGCCATGGCCAGCGTGGCCGCGAACACCGCCCAATAGCCGGAGCCGACGGCCGTGAACAACGCGGCGGTGACGGCCACCGACACCACCGAGAACACCGACTCGCCGACCTGGAGCGCCGAGCTGTTCTCCCCTTGCTCGCCCGGCGCCGACAGCTCCAGCGTGAGCACGGACAGCGTCGGATACACCAGCCCCATCCCGAAACCGGTGATGATCCACGACGGGTACGCCACCGCGACCGGCACGGCGGTGAACGCCACCGTGCCCATGAGCAGAATGCCGAGCGCGATCATGGCCGAGCCGAGGCGCAGGTTCGTCATCCGGCTGAAGATCTCCCGCCCCTGCAGCCAGGAGGCGAACGACCAGGTCAGGGCGCCGCCCGTGAGCGCGAACCCGGCGGCCAGCGCCGACAGGCCGCGCTCTTCGACCAGCATGAGCGGCACCATCACCTCGGCCGCGAAGAACGCCCCGGCGGCCAGGCCTCTCAACCCGATCACGGCAGGCAGCCCGCGGGCGGCGCGGAGCGTACCGGTGGGAAGGAGCCTGGGCAGCGCCACGGCCAGCACGACCAAGCCGGCGATCAGCAACGGGAGTCGCCCGCCGCTGCCGTACTGCATGAGCCCGGCGCCCACGGCCGTCACCGCGGCCCAGCCGATCTTCCCCAGCAGGCCGGGCGCGGGCTCACTCTGCCCGCCGCGTAGCGGCTGCCCGGCCAGGCCGCGCAGCAGCATCAAACCGCCCACCACGGTCAGGATCGGCACCAGCAGGAACACCCAGCGCCAGCCGAGCGTCTCGGTCACCACTCCCACAATCGCCGGCCCCACCATCGAGGGCACCACCCACGCGGTCGCGAACAACGAGAAGATCTTGGGATGCAGCCGCTCGGGATAGACCCGGGCCACCACGACATACAGCGCCACACTGACCAGCGCGCCGCCGAATCCCTGCAGGAACCGGCCCGCGATCAGCACCTCCATGCTCGGCGCCAGCCCCGCGACCGTCAGCCCGGCGATGAAACCGGCCACACCGGTCCACAGCGGCGCCCCAGGGCCGCGCACGTCCGCCCACCGCCCGCCGAGCACCGTCCCGACCACCCCGGCCGCCATCGCCCCGCTGAAGGCCAGCCCGTAGAGCTCCAGCCCGCCGAGCTCCCTGGCCACGACCGGCATGGCGATGGCGACCGCCAGGTACTCGAAGGCCACCAGCGACACCATCGCCACCAGGCCCGCCGTCAACGCTTTCCTCGTCATGCTGCGACCGTACGATGACGTGCGCACCCTCGCCTCCAGCCGAGGCCCTAGCCCGGCACCGGCACATGGACCTAGGACCCCCGGACGACGGGCCGGCCAAGACAATGGCGCGGCGGCCAAAGGGCCCCGCCACCGAAGCGGCGAGGCCCTGGAAACGGCGGTCTACTCGGAGACGCCCAGCTTCTCCAGGATCAGCTGCCGGGCCCGGGCCGCGTCGGCCTTGCCCTTGCTGGCCCGCATGACACCACCCACGAGCGCACCAGCAGCGGCGATCTTCCCGGAGCGCACCTTCTCGGCCGCGTCGGCGTTGTCGGCCAGCACCTGGTCGATGATCGCCGCCAGCTCGCCCTCGTCGCTGACGATCTGCAGCCCGCGTCGCTCGACCACCTCGTCAGGCGTGCCCTCGCCGGCCAGCACGCCTTCGAGGACCTCGCGGGCGAGCTTGTCGTTGAGCGCGCCCGAGGCCACCAGCTCGGTCACCCGGGCGATCTGAGCCGGTGTGATGGGCAGGTCGCCCAGCGGGACACCGTTCTCGTTGGCGCGCCGCGCCAGCTCGCCCATCCACCACTTGCGCGCGTCCGCGGGCGGGGCACCCGCCGCGACCGTGGCCTCGACCAGGTCGAACGCGTCGGCGTTGTGCATGGCCTGCATGTCGAGGTCGGACAGGCCCCACTCGGCCTGCAGCCGCTTGCGCCGGACCGACGGCAGCTCGGGCAGAGCCGCCTTCAGGTCGGCCACCCAGGACGGGTCCGGTGCGATCGGCACCAGGTCGGGCTCGGGGAAGTAGCGGTAGTCCTGCGCCTCCTCCTTGGACCGGCCGGACGTGGTGGTGCCGGTGTCCTCGTGGAAGTGCCGGGTCTCCTGGGTGATCTTCCCGCCGCCGGCGAGGACGCCGGCCTGCCGCTCGATCTCGCTCCGCACGGCCCGCTCGACGCTCCGCAGCGAGTTGACGTTCTTGGTCTCCGTCCGGGTGCCCCACTCGGACGAGCCGCGCGGCATGAGCGAGACGTTGACGTCGCACCGCAGCGAGCCCTCCTCCATGCGCACGTCGGACACGCCGAGCGTGCGCATGATCTCGCGCAGCTCGGTGACGTACGCCTTGGCGACCTCGGGCGCGAGCCGGTCGGTGCCGGGGATGGGCTTGGTGACGATCTCGACCAGCGGGATGCCGGCCCGGTTGTAGTCGACGATCGAGTAGTCGGCCCCGTGGATGCGCCCGGTCGCGCCGCCCACATGGGTGGACTTGCCGGTGTCCTCCTCCAGGTGGACCCGCTCGATCTCGATCCGCACGGTCCGGCCCTCGACCTCGACGTCGACGTAGCCGTCGAAGCAGAGCGGCTCGTCGTACTGCGAGATCTGGTAGTTCTTCGGCATGTCCGGATAGAAGTAGTTCTTCCGGGCGAAGCGGCACCACTCGGCGATCGAGCAGTTCAGCGCGAGGCCGATGCGGATCGTCGACTCGATGGCCATGGTGTTGGCCACCGGCAGCGCGCCGGGGAACGCCAGGCAGGTCGGGCAGACCTGGGTGTTGGGCGGGGCGCCGAAGGTCGTCTTGCAGCCGCAGAACATCTTCGACTTGGTGCCCAGCTCGACGTGGGTCTCCAGCCCGAGCACCGGCTCGAACTTGTCGAGCGCTTCGTCATAGACCATGGTCATAGCGACGGTGCCTCCTTCAGCAGCGGGCCGCCCCAGCGGCTCTCCAGGGCCTTCTCGACGGCGGCGCCGACGCGGTAGCAACGGTCGTCGGCCAGCACCGGCGCCATGATCTGCAGGCCGACCGGCAGGCCGTCCTCGTCGGCGAGGCCGCACGGCACCGACATGGCCGCGTTGCCCGCCAGGTTGGACGGGATGGTGCACAGGTCGGCGAGGTACATCGCCATCGGGTCGTCGGCCCGCTCGCCGATCGGGAACGCCGTGGTCGGCGTGGTCGGCGACACCAGCACGTCGACCTGGTGGAAGGCGGCCTCGAACTCGCGGGAGATGACCGTGCGCACCTTCTGCGCCTGGCCGTAGTAGGCGTCGTAGTAGCCGCTCGACAGCGCGTACGTGCCGAGCATGATGCGCCGCTTGACCTCGGGGCCGAAGCCGGCGGCCCGGGTCAGCGCCATGACTTCCTCGGCGCTGCGGGTGCCGTCGTCGCCGACGCGCAGGCCGTACCGCATGGCGTCGAAGCGTGCCAGGTTGGACGAGCACTCCGACGGCGCGATCAGGTAGTAAGCCGGCAGCGCGACCGTGAACGACGGGCACGAGACCTCGACGACCTTGGCGCCGAGCGACTCCAGGAGCTGTACGGCCTCGTTGTAGCGGGCCAGCACGCCGGGCTGGTAGCCCTCGCCGCCGAACTCCTTGACGACGCCGATCCGCATGCCGGAGATGTCAGCGTTTCTGGCGGCCTCGACGACCGACGGCACGGGCGCGTCGATCGAGGTGGAGTCCATCGGGTCGTGCCCGGAGAACGCCTCGTGCAGCAGCGCCGCGTCGAGCACGTTGCGCGCGAACGGCCCCGGCGTGTCGAGCGAGCTCGCGAACGCGATGATCCCGTAACGGGACGAGCCACCGTAGGTCGGCTTCATGCCCACGATGCCGGTCACCGCGGCGGGCTGCCGGATCGAGCCGCCCGTGTCGGTGCCGGTGGACAGCGGCGCCTCGTACGCGGCCACGGCGGCGCTCGACCCGCCCGACGAGCCGCCGGGGATCTTCGTCAGGTCCCACGGGTTGTGCGTCGAGTGATAGGCCGAGTTTTCCGTCGAGGAGCCCATGGCGAACTCGTCGAGGTTCGTCTTGCCCAGGATGACCAGCCCGGCCTCGCGCAGCCGCGTGGTGACGGTCGCGTCGTACGGCGGCCGCCACCCTTCGAGGATCTTGGATGCGGCGGTCGTCGGCATGTCGCGCGTGGTGAAGATGTCCTTGTGCGCGATCGGCACCCCGGCCAGCGGCCCGAGCTTCTCGCCCGCCCTGAGCCTGGCGTCGACGGCCCGCGCCTGCTCCAGCGTGACCTCGCGGTCGACGTGCAGGAACGCCTTGACCTTGGGCTCCACCTCGGCCATGCGGTCGAGATGCGCCTCGGCCACCTCGGCGGCCGACACCTCGCCCGCGGCGATCATCGAGCCCAGCTCGGCGGCGGTTTTGCGGATCAGACTCATGCCTCCTCCCCGAGGATGCGCGGCACCTGGAAGCGGTCGTCCTGGACGGCGGGAGCGCCGGCGAGCGCCTGCTCGGGCGTCAGGGACTGTCGCACCTCGTCGGCACGGAAGACATTGGTCAGCGGAAGCGCGTGCGACGAAGGCGGCACATCTTCGGCGGCGACCTCGGCCACCTTCGCGACCGACTCGATGATGGCATCGAGTTGGGTGGCGTAGTGGTCTAGCTCGTCGTCCGTGAGCGCCAGCCTGGACAACCGGGCCAGGTGTGCGACCTCGTCGCGGGTTATGGCGGACATGAGTCGTTTAACCCGTTTCGTGGATGGAGTCTTGGACACTGCCATCCTAGGGGGCTTGACGCAGCACGCCCGAACCATTAACCCCCTGGCAACACATGCCCGGAACGATCCCGGCCGCCCGCTCGCCGCCCGGGGCAAGGGCCCAGATTGCGAGTGGGGCGTGGCGATGGAGCGTCATGGGCGCTCGCGCCACTGAAATCGGAGCTGTCGCGACCTGGCGCCGTGCCGCATGGATGCGAGTCAAAGGCGAGCGGCTGGGCAGCACGTAGGCACGCAAGGGTGACCATTTGCTACGCAGGGTGGTTTTTGGGTATATGTCTGGAAAGGAGAACTACGGACCGTACGCGCTTGGTTTCGCGAAGTGGGGTAAAGGTCGTACCCTCCCATAGTGACCTAATGGGGGTTCTGTTACCGATGACTGACCCAACCGACACCCGCGACATCGGACCACGCGTCGGCACACCACTGTGGGCGTTTCTCGCGGGCATTACCGTGATCGGCTGCACCGCCCTCGTCGTGGCCATGCTCAGGCTCGACCCTGCGGCCCTGATGGACCTCGCCCGCACGCCGCTGTTCTGGACTCTGGCGGTGCTGGTGATCCTGGGCGAGCTCAGGCCCGTGATGGTGTCATACGCGAGCGCCGTGGGCGGCACCTTCCCCTCCACGATGTTCACCTTCGCCGTGTTGCTGTACTTCGGGCTGCCTGTGGCGGTGTTAATGCAGGCCGTCGGCGTCGTCATGAACGGCGTGGTGACACGCAAGGCCTGGCATCGGGCCATGTTCAACGTCGCGCAGTCGACCCTCGCGCTCACTGCGGCGGCCGTGGTGCTGGGGGCGTTCGGGATCGTGCCGAACCCCGTCGCGCCATGGGTGCCCAGCGGGCCCGACCTGCTGCCGATCGCGCTGGCCGGGGTCGCGTTCTTCGCCACCAGGGCCATGCTCGTCTGCGGGGCGGTCGCGCTGCACGAGCGGCGTTCGATCGTACGGGTGCTGAAGGCCACTGTGGGCCCGCAGAGCCTGGTCTACACCGCGATGCTGGGCCTGGCGCCCCTGGTGGTCGTGGTCATGAACCACTCACCCGGGCTCGTGCCGCTCTTCGTCGCCCCGCTGGCCGCCGTCTACTTCACCGCCACGCTCTCCGTACGCCGCGACCACCAGGCCCTGCACGACGAGCTGACCGGCCTGCCCAACCGCAAGATGCTCATCGTGAGCACCGAGGAGGCGCTCGCCGAGGCCCGCCAGGACGAGCGGGTCGGCCTGTTCCTCCTCGACCTCGACCGGTTCAAGGAGGTCAACGACACGATGGGCCACCCGGTGGGAGACCGGCTGCTGCAGCTGGTCTCGCACCGGCTCACCCACTCCGTACGGCCTGGGGATGTCGTGGCCCGGCTGGGCGGCGACGAGTTCGCCGTGCTGCTGCCCTCGATCAGGGATACGCACGCGGCCAGGGAGGTGGCGGCCAGGTTGCGGGCGGCGCTGACCGAGCCGGTGCGGCTGGAGGGCATGACCTTCGACGTGGACGCCTCGGTCGGGATCGCGCTCTATCCCGATCACGCCCCCGACTTCGAGCTGCTGCTCCAGCGGGCCGATGTGGCGATGTACCTGGCCAAGGAAGGACGTACCGGCGTCGAGCTCTACCAGCCGGACAAGGACCGCAACTCGCCCGAGCGCCTCACCTTATTGGGGGACCTGCGGCGCGCCATCGACAACGGCGAGCTGCGGCTGCATTACCAGCCCAAGGTCAGGCTCGGCAGCGGCGCGGTCCAAGGAGTCGAGGCGCTGCTGCGCTGGCGGCATCCGGTGCACGGGGCGATCGCGCCGTCGGAGTTCGTCCCGCTGGCCGAGCAGTCCTACCTGATGCGGCAGCTCACCGCGTTCGTCATCGACACCGCGCTCGAACAGACCGCCCGCTGGTGGCACACCGGCCTGGAAGTGCCGATCTCGGTCAACATCTCCGCCCGCGACCTGCTCGACTCCGCCCTGCCCGAGCGGCTCGAGGCGGGGCTGACCCGGTATGGGCTGCCGCCGACGGCCATCCAGCTGGAGGTGACCGAGCGCATCCTGACGGGCGAACAGGCCTACACCCAGGAGACCATCAAGGCCCTGTCCACGCTGGGCGTGCCCCTGGCCCTGGACGACTTCGGCACCGGCTACTCCTCGCTGATCAGGCTGCAGCGGCTGGCGGTGTCCGAAGTGAAGATCGACGCCTCGTTCGTACACAGGATCGCCGAGTCGCAGGACGACGACCGGATCGTCCGCTCCATCGTGGACCTGGTGCGCTCGCTCGGCCTGCGCTCGGTGGCCGAGGGCGTCGAATCGGACGAGGTCGCCCTGCGGCTGGCCGAGATGGGGTGCGACGTGGGGCAGGGATGGCTGTTCGGCCACCCCATGCCGGCCGCGGACGCGACCGTCTGGCTCCGCGAGCACTTCGAGCCGGCGGCCGAGGTCGAGTACGGCTACCAGCCCGAAGTGAGCCGCTCCGCCTGAGCCGCCCAGGACGGGCGGTCAGGCGTCCGGGGTGACCGCCACCTGGGCGGCCGCCTCCGGCCCCTCGTTGAGCAGGACGTCGAACCCGGCCCCGTCCAGGATGGGCACGCGGAGGCTGACCGCCTTGTCGTATTTCGATCCGGCGTTCTCCCCCGCCACCAGGAACGACGTCTTCTTCGACACAGACGAGGCCACCTTCCCGCCCCTGCTGGCGAGCGCCTCGGAGGCCGAGTCCCGGGTGTAGCCCTCCAGGGTGCCCGTCACCACGAACGTCAGCCCCTCGAGGGTCTGCGGCCCCTTCTCCGGAGCCGGCTCGTCCGCCATCCGCACCCCGGCGGCCCGCCACCGCTCGATGATCTCGCGGTGCCAGTCGACCGCGAACCACTCCTTGATCGTGGCCGCCACCCTGGGCCCGATGCCCTCGACCGCCGCCAGCTCCTCCTCCGAGGCGTTCATGATGGCGTCGATCGAGCGCATGGCGTTGGCCAGGTCGCGTGCCGTGGGCGGGCCGACGTGCCGGATCGACAGGGCGACCAGCACCTGCGCGAGCGGCACCTGCTTGGCCTGCGCCAGCTCCTCGATCAGCTGCAGCGCGTTCTGGCTGGGCTCGCCGTTGACGTTGGAGAAGAAGGAGACGATCTTCTGCTCACCGGTCTTGGGATCGATCTTGGGCAGGCCGGTGTCCTGGTCGCGGACCACCGACTTGATCGGGATGAGCTGATCGAGTGTCAGGTCGAACAGGTCGGCCTCGGTGCGCACCACCGGCTCCTGCGGCGGGAGCGGCTGGGTGAGCGCGGTGGCCGCGACGTAGCCGAGGCCGTCGATGTCGAGCGCGCGCCGCCCGGCCGCGAAGTAGATGCGCTCGCGGATCTGCGCGGGGCAACCGCGCGCGTTGGGGCAGCGCAGGTCGGCGTCGCCCTCGCGTTCGTAGGCCAGCTCCGTCCCGCACTCCGGGCAGTGCGTCGGCATGACGAACTCCCGCTCCGACCCGTCACGCAGCTCCGTCACCGGCCCCACGATCTCGGGAATGACGTCACCCGCCTTGCGCAGCACCACGCTGTCGCCGATGAGCACGCCCTTCTTCTTCACGATGGCGGCGTTGTGCAGCGTGGCCCGCTGCACGGTCGAGCCCGACACCACGACGGGCTCCATCACCGCGTACGGCGTGACGCGCCCGGTGCGCCCGACGCCCACCTGGATGTCGAGGAGCTTGGTGTTGACCTCTTCCGGCGGGTATTTGTACGCGATCGCCCACCGGGGCGCCCGCGAGGTCGAGCCCAGCTCCCGCTGCGTGCGGAAGTCGTCGATCTTCACGACGACCCCGTCGATCTCGTAGGCGGGATCGTGCCGGTGCACGCGGTAGTGCTCGATGTAGTCGTTGACCTCGATGGGCCCCGGCACCACCTGGTAAAGATCGCTGACCGGCAGCCCGAGCTCCCGCAGCCGGTCGTAGACCTGCGACTGCGTGCGCGGCTCCGTCGCGCCCTCCCAGACGCCGATGCCGTGCACCAGCATCCGCAGCGGCCGCTGGGCCGTGATGCGCGGGTCCTTCTGCCGCAGCGTGCCGGCCGCGAAGTTGCGCGGGTTGGCGAACGGCGGCAGGCCCTGCTCGACCAACTGCTCGTTGAGCCGCTTGAAGTCCTCGACCTCGATGTAGACCTCGCCGCGCACCTCGATCAGGCTCGGCACGTCGTCGCCCTTGAGCCGGTGCGGGACGCCCTTGATGGTGCGGACGTTGGGCGTCACGTCGTCGCCGGTGCGCCCGTCGCCCCGGGTCGCGCCGCGCTCCAGCTTGCCGTTGCGGTAGACCAGCGCGATCGCCAGCCCGTCGATCTTGAGCTCGCACAGGTAGGGACCCGGGTCGCCTTCGGCCAGCCGCTCGGCCCGCGCATACCAGCCGTTCATGTCGTCGGCGTCGAAGGCGTTGTCCAGGCTCTCCATCCTGGCCAGGTGCGGGACCTTGGCGAACTCGCCCGAGACCGGCGCGCCGACCTTCTGTGTCGGCGAGTCGGGCGTCTGCAGCGACGGATGGGCCTCCTCCAGCGCGAGCAGCTCCTTGAACCACCCGTCGAACTCGGCGTCGCTCACGGTGGGCCGGTCCAGCACGTAGTAGCGCCAGCGAGCCTCCTCGACCAGCTCGCTCAGCTCGGCATGCCGCTTGAGCGCGGCAACGGGAACGCCCCCGACCTCGGTGCCTGGCTCACTCACGCAGGGTCTCCTCTCGTCCAACACCCTGAGCAAACGCTACCGCCGAGCACCGGCGAGGACACGCCCCGGCGTACGCCTTCCGGAGTTGCTCATCCCCTTTGCAGACCGCTTTCGGGATCGTCCCTGAGCACCGTGGCCGCCTTCCGGCAAGCCGCCAGCGCCGCCCGCGCGTAGCGGGGCGAGGCCCCGGCCAGACCGCACGCCGGCGTCAGCACGACCTGCCCGGCCAGCTTGTCGGCAGGGAATCCGAACCGCCGCCACAGCTCCACCGCCGGCCGGGCGATCATGTCCACGTCCGCCAGCCGGGCGTCCGTGCCCGGCACGACTCCCAGGAACAGCGCGATCCCGGCCTCGATGACCTCTCCCAGCGCCTCCTCGTCCCGCCGCCGCAGCAGCGAGGCGTCCACCGAGATCCCGCGGACCCCGGCCCTGCGGAGCAGGTCGTACGGCACCGACGGCGCGCAGCAGTGCACGACCGGAGCGTCGAACAGCCGCAGCGTCTCCTCCACCCGCCACCCCTCCACGGCGGCGAGCCGCCCGAACCCGGAGGCGGTCGGCAGGGTCCCGGCCAGCACCCCCGGCAGGCCGGGCTCGTCGAGCTGCAGCACGATCTCCGTCACGCCGGGCAGCCGCCGCCGCACCTCGGCGCAGTGGTCGGCGACCCCTTGCGCCAGCGAGGCGGTCAGATCGCGGACGGCCCCCGCGTCGGCGATCACCTTGTCCCCGTACTTGAGCTCGATCGAGCCCGCCAGCGTCCACGGCCCGCACACCTGCAGCTTGAGCGGCCCCGAGTAGTCGTGCCCGATCTCCTCCAGCGCGTCCAGATCCCGCCGCAGATGGTCGACGGCCCGCTGGTGATCGCGCCCTGGCCGGTCGGTCAGCCGCCACCCGGACGGCTGCACCTCGACGGGCAGCTCGATCAGCAGCCCCGCCGTCCTGCCGACCATGTCGGCCCCGACGCCTCTGGCCGGCAGCTCGGGCAGGTACGGAAGCCCGGGCACCTCGCCGAACACGACTTTGATCGCCTCAAAATGATCCTCACCCGGATGCGACCCCACCCCGGTGGCTTCCCATGTAGACATGGGCACCAGCGTAGGCTCTGACGGATGGAGCTCACGAAATATGACCACGCCTGCGTCCGCGTCGAGAAGAACGGCAAGGTCCTGGTCATCGACCCGGGGACGTTCACCCGGGCTCCGGTCCTGGACGGCGCCGACGCGGTGCTCATCACCCACGAGCACTTCGACCACGTGGACGTGGAGAAGCTGAAGGCCGCCTCACCCGGCCTGGAGATCTGGACGTGCGAGGGCGTCGCCGCCGGGCTGACCGAGGTGCCGGGCAAGGTCCAGGTCGTACGGCACGGCGACGACTTCGAGACGGCCGGTTTCCACGTGAAGGCGTTCGGCGAGTGGCACGCCAAGAACCACCCCGACGTGCCCATCGTCCAGAACGTCGGCTTCCTGCTCGACGACGAGCTCTTCTACCCGGGCGACGCCCTGACGGTCCCGGACGTTGAGGTGCCCACGCTCCTGGTGCCGACCGGCGCGCCGTGGCTGAAGCTCATGGAGATGGTCGAATATCTCCGCACGATCCGCCCGGCGAGGGCGTTCTCCACCCACGACGGCCTCTACAGCGAGGTCGGCCTGGGCCTCGTGGACAACTGGCTGAAGATGGAATCCGACAAGCAGGGCGCCGACATCCGCCGGCTCAAGGTCGGCGAGTCCGCCACCCTCAGCTAGCGGAGACGATGGTGGCCGAGCCGATCACCGTGTCGCCGGAGTAGAGCACGGCCGCCTGGCCCGCCGCGACGCCCGTGGCGGGGCGGTCGAGGTCGATGCGGAGCCCGCCACCGGCCTCCTCGAAGCGGCAGGCGTAGACCTCGCCGTGGGCCCGCAACTGCACGGTGAGGTCGTCGTGGCCGGCCGGGCCGTTCCACACCGGGGCGCCGCAGGTGATCGAGGTGACCTCCAGCGCCGAACGCGGCCCCACCGTGACGGTGTTGGACACCGGCTCGATCGACAGCACGTAGCGCGGCCTGCCGTCGGCGGCGGGCCGGTCGATGTGCAGGCCCTTGCGCTGGCCGATCGTGTATCCGTGCGCACCCTGGTGGCTGCCGACGACCGCGCCGTTCTGGTCGACGATGGGACCCTCCGCCGAGCCGAGCCGCTTGGCCAGGAAGCCGCGCGTGTCGCCGTCGGCGATGAAGCAGATGTCGTGGCTGTCGGGCTTGTCGGCGACGGTCAGGCCGCGCCTGGCGGCCTCCTCGCGCACTTCGGCCTTGGTGGAGTCGCCCAGCGGGAAGATCGCGTGGCTGAGCTGCTCGCGGGTGAGCACGCCCAGCACGTAGGACTGGTCCTTGCCCTGGTCGACGCTCCTGGACAGGACCCCCTCGGCCAGCCTGGCGTGGTGGCCGGTGGCGACCGCGTCGAAGCCCAGGGCCAGCGCCCGGTCGAGCACCGCCGCGAACTTGATCTTCTCGTTGCAGCGCAGGCACGGGTTGGGCGTGCGGCCCGCGGCGTATTCGGCCACGAAGTCCTCGACCACATCGCGCTGGAACCGCTCGGCCATATCCCAGATGTAGAACGGGATGCCGATCACGTCGGCGGCGCGGCGAGCGTCGCGCGAGTCCTCGACCGTGCAGCACCCCCGGGCACCCGTGCGGTGGGATTGGGGGTTGGCGGACAGGGCGAGATGGACACCAGTGACGTCGTGACCGGCCTCGGCGATCCGAGCGGCGGCCACGGCGGAGTCGACGCCGCCCGACATGGCGGCAAGCACACGCAGTCCCATGACCGTTCCAGCGTACTGTCCGGCGGGGAGTGCGCGACCATGGCCCGGGGTCTGCGAGTATTCAGGCCATGCGACTGTTCGGGCGCAAGGACGCAGACGACGATGAGGACGGCGGGTCCCGCGAGGACGGAATCGCCGCGTTCTGGACGTGGTGGGAGGAGGCGCGGCCGCGGCTCGACTCGCTCGTGGCGGCGGGCGAGCCCGGAGGGCTGGAGGACCTGCTCGCCCCGGCCGTCGCCGCCCTCCATCCCGACCTGGTGTGGGAGGTGGCGCCCGGCAGGAACGCCATGCACACCCTGGTGGTGACCGCGGCGGGCGACGCCGAGCTGCGCCCGCTGGCGCACCGCTGGGCGAAGGCGGCGCCGCCGGCGGACCTGTTGTGGGAGTTCCACCCGTCGCGGCAGGCCAATCCGCAGGCACTGGAGCTCACGGTCGACGTGGGCGGTTTCGAGTTCGCGCTCGACAAGCTGATGGTGGGCCTGCGGGTGCCGCGGGGCGCCCCGCGCGTTGACGTGGCCGCGTACCATCCGATCTTCGGCGAGCTCGACGAGGACACCAGGATGGAGGCCACGCTGCTGGCCCTGGACTGGCTGCTCGGCGAGGACGACGTGGCGAGGTGGGTGGGCGAGATCACGGCGGCGACGTTCGAGCCGATCGACGCCGTGGCCGCCGCGCATTTGCCCGCCGTGCTCGCCGACCTGGCCGGCGAGCAGGACGAGGAGCAGTGGCTGTTGCTCGAAGGCCAGACCGCGGGCGGCGCGCCGCTCGTCGCCACGGCCCGCTATCCGCTGCGCCCGGTCGACTATCCGCTCTTCGACCAGCACATCGCGATCACGCTCCCGTACGCCCACCGCGACGAGGCCGGCCTGCCGATCGGCGCGTCGCTGGCGGCACTGCGCGACTTCGAGGAGCGGCTGGCCGCCCGCCTGCTGAAGCTGCGCGACGACGCGGTGCTCGCGGCGCACCTGAGCGCGGAAGGGCAGCGGATCATCCATGTGTACGCCGACCCGACCGGCGACGCCGCGATCCACGCCAAGGAACTGATCGTGAGCTGGGAGGAAGGCGAGCCGCGGGTGGACGTGACGAGCGACCCGGGGTGGACCGACGTGGCGCCCTTCATCAGCTGAGGCTGGGGCCCTGCTCTTCAGGGCGTCCGGCTAGCTGAGACCGGCTCTGCGAGCACGTTCGACGGCGGCGGGGAGCACCTCGATCAGGCGCTCCACGTCCTCGCCCGTCGAGGTGTGGCCCAGCGTGAATCTGAGCGAGCCCCGCGCCGCGGCGGCGGCCGCGCCCATGGCCAGCAGCACATGGGACGGCTGCGCCACGCCCGCCGAGCAGGCCGACCCTGTCGAGCACTCCACGCCCTTGGCGTCGAGCAGCATGAGCAGCGCGTCGCCCTCGCAGCCGGGGAAGGAGAAGTGGGCGTTGCCCGGCAGCCGGTCTTCGGGGTCGCCGTTGAGGATCACGTCGGGGACGGCCTGGCGTATCCGCTCGATGAGCTCGTCGCGCAGCGACGTCAGGCGGCGGCGCAGCGCCTCCTGGTCCTTGACGGCGGCGCCGACGGCGGCGGCGAGCCCCGCGATGGCGGGCGCGTCGAGCGTGCCGGAGCGCACGTCGCGCTCCTGACCCCCGCCGTGCTGCACGGAAACCGGCGTCAGCCCTTTGGCCAGCAGCAGCGCCCCGACCCCCAGCGGGCCACCGATCTTGTGGCCTGACAGCGTGAGCGCGTCGGCCCCGGACTCGGCGAACGACACCGGCAACTGCCCGACGGCCTGCACCGCGTCGGTGTGGAAGGGGATGCCGTGGTCGTGCGCGATGGCGGCCAGCACGTGCACGGGCTGGATGGTGCCGACCTCGTTGTTGGCCCACATGATGCTGATCATGGCCACGTCGTCGGGGTCGCGCTCGATGGCGGTCCGCAGCGTGTCGGGGTGGACCCGGCCGTACGCGTCGACCTCCAGCAGCTCCACCTCGGCGCCCTGGCTGTCGGCCAGCCACTGGGCCGGGTCGAGCGCGGCGTGGTGCTCCACGGAGCTGATCAGGACGCGCCGGCGCGGGCGGCGCGACCAGTAGAGGCCCTTGATCGCCAGGTTGTCGGCCTCGGTGCCGCCGGAGGTGAACACGACCTCACTGGGCCGGGCGCCCAGCGCGTCCGCGATCGTCTCGCGCGACTCCTCGACCACCCTGCGCGCCCTGCGGCCCGCGGCGTGCAGCGAGGAGGCGTTGCCGACCCGTTTGAGCTGCTCCGTCATGGCCTCGATCGCCTCGGGCAGCATGGGGGTGGTAGCCGCATGATCAAGATAGGCCGACGGTCTGGTCACGTGCTCAGGGTATCTCGTTTGCGACTGTACCGTCCGGACGGTACAGTAGAGGCATGAGAAGGGACGAGCTTTTGGACGCGGCGGAGGAGCTCCTCTGCGACCAGGGCTCCGCCGCACTCACCCTGTCCGCCGTGGCGGATCGGGCAGGAGTGAGCAAGGGTGGCCTGCTCTATCATTACGGCTCCAAAGAAGCCCTGATCAAGGGCATGGTGGAGCGGTTGATCGAGGACTTCGACGAGCTCATGGCGGCCCAGCCCGGCGAGACCTACACCGAGCGCTACCTGGGCGCGACGTTGGCCGCCGTCCGATCGGGGCGGTTGCGACGATGGGCGGTCGTCACGGGGGCGTCGGGAAACCTCTTCCTGCTCGCGCCACTGCGCGAGGCGATGACCCGATGGCATCGCGAGGAGCTGAGCGAGGAGCCGGATCCGCTGGCGTCGCAGATCGTACGGCTCGCGTGTGAGGGGCTGTGGGACGTGGCCAGCCATGACCCGGAGCTGAACACGGAGGGCGATCTCCGGACTCTCGAAGGCCGGCTCAGAGCCCTGCTGAAACCAGGCTGACCCGGCCCGGCCCCACGCCCGGGCCGCACCGCGCCAGGTGGTGGGACGGCGTGCGGCACGGCCCGGCGCAACATGCGCGGCGCCCAGCCACCGAACTCCCACCGCGGCCCGTCCGCAGCCCTCACAGCCTCCCTGCCGGAGCCTGGTCCCGATTCCTTACCTGCGGCCCCGTTCACTCGAACTGCCGGAGCGGCGGGGCGCTGGGTGCTGCGGGGGTGCTGGCCCCCTCCGTCCCTGTGCGCGCCGGATCTCTCCCTCCCCCGCCTCACCGACGATCCCGCCGCTGGAACCCGGCCGTCTCAGACGGACCTGTCCCGGCGAGCGGGCGACGCGCTGCCCTTTTAATCCCCAAAAATTACGAATTTGTGTGAGGTGTTGCCGTATGACGCGCGACCTGAGGAGTGCCCGCTACGGGGCGGTCCTCACCTTCGTCCTTGCCGGCCTGATGGTGGGCACGATGACCGTGCGCATCCCCGCGCTGACCGACAAGCTCGCCCTGTCCGAGTCCACGGTCGGCGCGATCCTGCTGGTATGGGGACTGGGAGCCCTGGTGACCATGCAGTCCATGCGCCGGGTCATGACTCGCGCGGGCAGCAGGGCGGTCCTGCGGGTCGGCGGCCCACTTACCGCGCTCGGCCTCGTGGCCGTGGCGTTCGCCCCGGACCTTCCCCTGCTCATGGTGGCGGTGGCGTTCTTCGGCATGGCGTTCGGCATGGTCGACGTCGCCATGAACGCCCAGGGCTCAGCGGTCGAGCAGGCGTACGGGCGGCCGCTCATGAACGGCATGCACGCGGGCTGGTGCGTAGGTGCCATCGCGGCAGGCGCCCTGGGCAGCCTGGCGATCGCCATGGGCCTGTCGTTCACCGCCAACACGGCGCTGATCGGCCTGGTCGCGCTGCCGCTCATGGTGGTGCTCGGCCGCACGTACCTGCCCGAGCCCCCGGCGGCCGGAGCCGTGACGGCGGCCCGCCGCCGCCTGCCGCCGATCGTCTACCTGCTCGGCGCGATCATGTTCTTCGCCTTCATGGTCGAGGGCACGGTGGCCGACTGGAACGGCCTCTACATGCGGAACGAACTGGGCGCCCCCGAAGCCCTGGCCGCGCTCGGCTACCCGGTCTTCGAGGCAGGCATGCTGATCGCCAGGCTCACCGGCGACCGGCTGCGGTTGAGATTCGGCGTACGCGGCATGCTGACCGTCTCCGGGGTGGCCACGGCCGGCTTCTTCGCGGTCGTGCTGGTCTCTCCGGCGGCGCTGGTGGCGGTGTTCGCCATGTTCTTCGTCGGTCTCGGCGTGGCGACGATCTCTCCGCTGACGATGTCACTGGCCGGCACCGCCACCGACACTCCCGGCCCGGCGATCGCCCAGGCGGGCGCCATGGGGTACGCGGGCCTGCTCCTCGGCCCGGTGATGATCGGCTTCCTGTCGGACGTCACGTCCCTGCGTACCGCGCTCGGCATCGCGGTCGTCCTGGGCGCGCTGATCGCCCTGGCCTCCCGCCTGCTGCCGCGCGGCGAACCAGCCGCCGTCAGCCCGCTGCCGGTCAGAGAGCGCGAGCCCGCCGAAGTCGCAGCCTGAGGTGGGTCTGGGAGTTTTCTGTGGATCCCGGCGAGCGGAACCCGCAGGCCCCGCGTAGCGGGGTCCCGCTCACAGAGAACTCACAGATCCTCCCAGAACTCCCCCAACCGCCCACCGCACGCTGGATGCATGATCCAGCTCAACGGATTGACCAAACGCCACGGCGACGTGCTCGCCGTGGACGATCTCACCTTCACGGTACGAGCGGGCCTCGTCACCGGCTTCCTGGGCCCGAACGGTGCAGGCAAGACCACGACCATGCGCATGATCCTCGGTCTCGACCTGCCCACCTCGGGCACGGCCACCATCAACGGCCGCCGCCACCAGGACCTCCCGAGCCCACTGCGCGAGGTCGGCGCGATGCTGGAGGCGCAGGCCGTCCACCCGCGGCGAACCGCCCGCAGGCACCTGCTCTACCTCGCCCAGTCGAACAACCTCCCCACCGGCCGCGTCGCCGACGTCCTCGATCTGGTCGGGCTCACGGCCGCGGCTGACAGGAAGGCGGGCGAGTTCTCGCTGGGCATGAGCCAGCGTCTGGGCATCGCCGCGGCCCTGCTCGGGGATCCGCCGGTGCTGCTGCTCGACGAGCCGGTCAACGGCCTCGACCCCGAAGGCGTCCGGTGGATTCGCACGCTCATCCGCGGCCTGGCCGCCGAGGGGCGTACGGTGCTGGTCTCCAGCCACCTGATGAGCGAGATGGCGCTGACCGCCGACCGCCTGGTGGTGATCGGCAAGGGCCGGCTCGTCGCCGAGGGCGAGATCGGCGAGTTCACCGAGAGCGGCGCGGCGGTGCTGGTACGCACGCCGGAGGCCGCGTCGTTCGCCCGGCGGCTGGAGCTGTCCGGCGCCTACGTGCAGGCGGGGACGGACGGCGAGCTGGTGGTCACCGGCATGACCGCGCCCGACGTCGGGCGGCTGGCCGCGGCCGAGGGCGTGCCGCTGTACGAGCTCACCGCCCGGCGTACGTCACTGGAGGAGGCGTTCATGGAGCTCACCCGCGACAGCGTCGAGTACGGGGCGGCACGATGATCGACACTGGGGTACTCAGGGCGGAGTGGACCAAGTTCAGCAGCATCAGGGCCACCATGGTGCTGTCGCTGGCGACCGTGGCCGTTTCGGCGCTGTTCGGGTGGCTGTTCAGCAACGCCGCCGCCAAGCAGTACGCCACGGCCACACCGCAGGAGCGGCTCGACTTCCAGCCCCTCGACATGGGCATGCGCGGGCTGTTCATCGTGCAGCTGCTGGTCGCGGCGCTCGGCGTGCTGGTCGCGTCCTCCGAATACGGCTCGGGCACGATGCGGGCCAGCGTCGCCGCCGTGGGCAGGCGGGGGCGCCTGCTGGCCGCCAAGGCCGTGATGACCGCGCTGACGGCGCTGCCCGTGAGCCTGGCCGGAGTGTCGCTGATGTACGTGGCCGGCCAGACGACGCTGGCCACGGGCGGAGCGCCGTACGTCATGCCGGGTGATCCGGCCGTCCTGCGCCTGCTGCTGCTCGGGCCTCTGGTCTTCACGTTGCTGGCGCTGTTCGGGCTGGCGCTCGGCTTCCTGCTGCGCGGCACGGCCGCCGCCATGAACGTCAGCACCGCCGTCCTCCTGCTCCCCATCTTCGCCTCGTCCTCACCCGGCTTCCTGCGCCACCTGCTCGCCACCTACTGGCCGAACACGGCGGCCTTCCAAGCCGTCAGCGGTACGTCGGAGCTGCCGCCGTGGGCGGGGATCGGGATACTCGTCGGTTTCGTGGCGGTGACGCTGATCGCCGCGTTCGCCAGCTTCACCAACCGCGACGCCTGACTACGCTGGCGGAGGAGGTGTCACGTGGGCGAACGGCTGCTCGTGGTCGACGACGAGCCCACCGTCAAGGAGCTGCTCTCCGCGACGTTGCGGTTCGCGGGCTTCACGGTGAGCTCGGCGGAGAACGGCACGCAGGCGCTGGAGGCGGCCCGGCGCGACCCGCCCGACCTGGTCCTGCTCGACGTCATGCTGCCGGACTTCGACGGGTTCGAGGTCATCCGCCGGCTGCGGAGCCTGCCCAGGGCCGACGGGCGGCCGGGGCCGGTGCCCGTGCTGTTCCTGACGGCGCGCGACACGACGGCCGACAAGATCAACGGGCTGCGGCTGGGCGGCGACGACTACGTGACCAAGCCGTTCGACCTGGAGGAGCTGCTGGCCCGCATCAGGGCCATCCTGCGGCGCACGGGCGCGGTCCCCGACGACCACCTGCTGGTCGTCGGCGATCTCGAGGTCGATCCCGACGGCCACCAGGTGACCCGGGCGGGCCGGCCGGTACGCCTGTCGCCGACGGAGTTCAGGCTGCTGCATCACCTGGTGCTCAACGCCGGCCGGGTGCTGCCCAAGTCGCAGATCCTGCAGCACGTGTGGCGCTACGACTTCGCCGGTGACACGAGCATCGTGGACACGTACGTGAGCTACCTGCGACGCAAGCTCGACACCGGGGAGCCCAAGCTGATCCACACCGTGCACGGGGTGGGCTACGTGCTGCGCAGGCCGAAGCGGTGATCGGGCGCCTTTCGCTGCGGTCCCGGCTGCTGGCCATCACCGTCGGGCTGCTCGTGGTCGGCCTGGTGGTGATCAGCTCGGTCGTCGTACGCCAGCTCGAGACCCAGCTCATGACCCGCGTCGACGCACAGCTCGGGCCGATGGGCAGGATTCTTTCCGCGATGCCGCCCGAGCGCGCGACCAGGCTGCAGCGGCAGGCGGACCGGCTGCCCCTGGGTATCGGGCAGCCCGACCTGATCGACAAGGGGTATGGGGCCTACCTGTCCGCCGACGGCACGGTGATCCGCGAACTGGGCGGCCCGGCCGGTCCCGCCCTGCCCCGGCTCGACGCCGCGGCGGTGGCGGCCCGCGCGGGCGAGCCGTTCACCGTGGGCGGGCAGGGTGGTGAGGAGTGGCGGGCGATGGCGCTGCCGCGGTCCGGCGCCGGCTATTCCGGTGTCGTCGTGGCCGTGTCGCTGGAGGCGATGCACGCGACGATCGACCGGGTCCGCCTGGCCTGCCTCATCGCGGGCTCCGTACTGCTCGCCGTGCTCGCGCTGGCCGGCGGGATCGCGATCAGGGCAGGGCTGGCGCCGCTGCGCCGCGTGGAGGAGACGGCCGCGGCCATCGCCGACGGCGACCTGTCCAGGCGCGTGCCCGAGCCGGTCACGCCCAGCACAGAGGTGGGGCGGCTGGCCCGCTCGCTCAACAAGATGCTCGCCCAGATCGAGCAGGGCGTCGCGGCGAGCGCGGAGTCCGAGGCGCGCATGCGGCGCTTCGTCGCCGACGTCAGCCACGAACTGCGTACCCCCTTGTTCGGCATCAAGGGTTTCTCCGAGCTCTACCGCATGGGCGGCACCGAGGCGGATGCCGCGCTGGCCCGCATCGAGAGCGAGTCCGGTCGCCTGGCCCGGCTGGTGGAGGACCTGCTGCTGCTCGCGGGCCTCGACGAGGCCGACGGTCCCGCTCTGGATCTCACCCCGATGGATCTTCGCACGCTGGCCGCCGACGCCCGCCACGACTTCGCCGCGCTCGACCCCTCCCGGCCCATCGCGTTCACCGGGCCATTCGGCGGCCTGGCGGCCAGCGCTCCGGTGCTGGGCGACGAGGCCCGACTGCGGCAGGTGGTCAGCAACCTCGTCGGCAACGCGGTCACCCACACGCCCGCGGGCACTCCCGTGAGGATCGGCGTGGGCACGGACGGGGCCGAGGCGGTGCTGGTCATCGAGGACGAGGGGCCGGGGCTGAGCGCCGAGGAGGCGGCCAGGGTCTTCGACCGGTTCTACCGTGCGGACGGCTCGCGTGCCCGGTCGACGGGGGGCGCGGGGCTCGGGCTCGCCATCGTCCGCTCCATCGTCACCGCCCACGGCGGCCGCGCCGAGCTGCGAACCTCCCCGGGCGAGGGCGCGGCCTTCCAGATCCGCCTCCCGGCCGCCGATCCGCAATGAAGCGCGTCGGCCGGCTCTTCGATGACGGCGAAGTTCTCCGCCAAGCGCACGCCGCGGCCACGGTCGGAATCTTCCTCAACGGCGGCTGGGACCTGACGATTAACCAGCCGGGCTCATCCGTGGTCTCGATCTACGCCCTTACCACGACGGAGGGCGCGGCCGAGGTCGCCGAGTCGGTGCGCGGCGTGCTGCACGGCGAGATCCCCGACCCGTTCTGAAGCTGCTCCCGGGGGCGTGCTGGACAGGAATGTCCGGGAAGTGACCGGCGCGTGACCTGTTGACGGCGACCGTGCTCTGTGAGGCTGACAGCAATCGCTCTGGCGAATTCACAGGGAGACTCTGATGCAGACAGCAGGAACATCCCGGAAAGTACGCCCCATGGCTCGAGTCCTGGCAACGGCGACCGCGCTCGCGGCAGCTATGGCGACCACCATCTCACCGGCATCGGCCACCACGGGTGCCGCCCCGGCGGCCGCTCAGCTCGCGCGCCCGGCCGGTGTCAGTGTCTGCCTGGGACTATGGGCCGCGTACAACGCCATCCTGCTCAGGCACCTGGGGAACTGCAACCCACGCGGCACCTACCACATCCACGTCTGGGGCGGTGGCAGTGACATCAATTATCCCACCTACACCTATAACGGCAGCCTCAAGGAATTCTCGTATGTATGGCCGGCGCGCCCAGGGACCAACATCTGCGCGGAACTCTGGTACCACAAACCCGGCGGAGGCTATGAGAGCTGGGGTCTTCCCTGCGAAGAAATGTGACTTCCAGCAGGGCAAGCCCGCCGTCATCGCCGCCGCCGCGGCGATGACGGCGGGCTGTACTCGAAGCTGACCAGCCCGAGCCGGCGCGGTCCAGTATGTCCTTGTACTGGTTCTTCCGCGTCGAGTGAAGCGGCTTTGAGCCGGGGGTTGGGGGGCGGCGCCCCCAGAGTCGCTTGTTGACTTCCTCGGTGAGCTGCGGCGACACCGTCTTGCCCGTCTGCCCCACCTGGAACTGGTGTGGATACCAGCCCGCGTCCGTGGCGGCGCGGGAGGCGCCCACGGCCGCGCCCAGCTCTTTGATGACGGCGAAGTTCTCCGCCGAGCCCACGCCGCGGCCACCGAAGACCACGATCGCCGCCTCGGTCAGCTCGAGACGGGCGCGGCCTTCCAGGTTCGCCTGCCGGCCACCGATCCGCAGTGAAACCGGCCGATCGAGGCTGTACGTCGCCACCCACGCCGGCCGAGCAGCATACATAACTCCGCGCCGAGCTGCTCAGGAGCCGCTGACGCCGCGAGCGACGCCGCCTGCAGGTTCGGAGAAGCGACAATCCGGTGCGGGATGCGTATAAGTTCACAGCTTGATGACTTCGACGCCTGGCATTTCGTCGTAGTCCGAATCCTGCGTGACGACAGGGACCTGGTGCGCGATGGCCGTGGCGGCGATCCAGCTGTCGTTGATGGGCGCCTTCCGTCCGGCGGCGCGTAGCCGGGAAACGAGCAAGGCCCATGCATCGGATACGGCCTCGTCGATCGCGATGGGCTCGAAGCGTTCGGCGAGTTGGTAGGTGGAGAGTCGTCGGGCGGATGTATCGGGGTCGCGAGCCTGAAGTACGCCGAGCCTGAGCTCACCGAGCGTCACCACCGATACGCCCCATTCATAATCGGCGAACCGGTCGGCATTGAAGCGCTCCGCTTCCAGTCCGATGAAGATAGACGTGTCAGCCAATGCGCGCTTGCGTTCTACCACGGGAGATCGTCCGTCGTCTCGGTGAGCGTCTCCCGCAGTTCGTCCGCAAGGCCTGTGGAGTCCGCGCCGAGACGGGTCAGTTCGATGCCGACTTCGACTGCGGAAATCCATCGGCGGCGGCGAGAGAACGGAATGATCTTCGCAACCGGCCGATTGTCTCGGAGAACTTCAATCTCCTCGCCGGCTTCGACGCGCCGCAGCACCTCGGCAGTGTTGTTGCGCAGCTCTCGAGCAGGAATCGCGGTCATACTACAAGCGTAGGCCACATGCTACAGACGTAGCAACGCCTTTCCTTTCGACTCCATGCTCTGCCTCGAAGCCACACACCGCATCCCAGACCAGGCAGCTCACACGCCCGACGCCGAAGGCGGCGCGAAGCGCGGCGAGGCCGGTGAGCCCGAAGCAGCACGTCGTACGCGACCTCGACGAGCAGAGCTACCTCGAACTCATGCGCGTAGTCAGGAAAGTGGCACTGGCCGTGGAGCCGGTCGTGCCGTCCGAGCGAACGTACCTGGTCTCGCTCGGCAGCCAGCAGGCAACGCGCAGGTCGTGGATGCCGAGGGAACCGCAGGTCGAAACAGGGAATAGTCACCAAGGGCCGAGGCGGCATCAGGCCACACGGCGAGACCCTTCCCATAGTGGTACCATTTTTTGTACCAATAGGAAGGTACGCAATCGTGTCCATCACCGCCAGCGAGGCGCGCCGCCGCCTGTTTCCTCTCATCGAAGAGGTCAACAACGACCAGACCGCCATCGAGATCGTCTCCAAGAACGGCAGCGCCTACCTAGTGGCCGCCGAGGAGTACGAGGCACTCCAGGAGACCGCCCACCTGCTGCGCTCCCCCGCAAATGCCCGTCGGCTCCTTCGCTCCTATCAGCAGGCCATGGACGGACAGACCGAACATCGCGAACTCATCCGCGATGAGGACGGCCGGTGAAACTGTCCTTCACACCGGAAGGCTGGGCCGACTACGTCCATTGGCAGACCGCTGACCGGCAAGTCCTCAAACGCATCAATCGCCTTATCGACGACACGCTTCGCGATCCCTACGCCGGGATCGGCAAGCCTGAACCCCTCAAGCACGCCTTGGCCGGCGCTTGGTCCCGGCGCATCACCGACGAACACCGCCTCGTTTATCTGCCTCGGGACGACGAGGTAGTCATCCTCCAGGCCCGCTATCACTACGAATAGCGTTGATCAATCGGCTGTCGGGACAAGGGTGGCTGACGAAGTGGCGAAGCGGCTTTGAGCCGGGGGTTTGGGGGGCGGCGCCCCCCAATGTCACAGCCTGAGCTCTTTGCGCGAAGCGCTATCCAGCGAAGACCGCGCGTTTCCCCCCGGCGCTCAGGGTGGCCTACTTGCGCTTGTTGACTTCCTCGGTGAGCTGCGGGACGACCTGGTGGAGGTCCCCCACGACGCCGTAGTCGGCCAGCTCGAAGATCGGCGCCTCCGGGTCCTTGTTGATGGCGACGATGGTCTTCGCGGTCTGCATGCCCGCCCGGTGCTGAATCGCCCCCGAAATGCCCGCCGCGATGTACAGCTGCGGCGACACCGTCTTGCCCGTCTGCCCCACCTGGAACTGGTGCGGATACCAGCCCGCGTCCGTGGCGGCGCGGGAGGCGCCCACGGCCGCGCCCAGCGCGTCGGCCAGCTCTTCGATGATGGCGAAGTTCTCCGCCGAGCCCACGCCCCGACCGCCGGAGACCACGATCGCCGCCTCGGTCAGCTCGGGACGGGCGCCCTTCTCCTGCTTGACCCGCTCCACGATGCGCGTGGCCTTGGCGGCCTCGGACAGCGTGACCGACACCTCCTCCTCGGCGCCGGCGCCCGCGGCGGGCTCGGGGGCCGTGGAGTTCGGGCGTACGGCGACGATCGGCGTGCCCTTGCGCACCTTCGCGTGCACGTTGACGCCGCCGCCGAAGATGGACTGGTCGGCCACGAAGCCTTCGCGCAAACCCACGGCGTCGGTGATGACGCCGGAGTCCGTCTTGATCGCGAGGCGGCCGGCGATCTCCTTGCCCTCCGCCGTGGCGGCCACGAGCACGGCGGCCGGCGACTTGCCGGCCACGAGCTGGGCGAGCAGCTCGGCCTTGGGCGCGACCACGTAGTCGACGATGTCGCTCGACGGAGCGACATAGATCTTCTCAGCGCCGTACTCGGCGAGCCTGGCCTTGGCCTCCGGCGTGATGCCCGGGCCCGCCCAGACGGCGGCGGGCGTGCCGAGCGAGCGGGCCAGGGTCAGCAGCTCCAGGGTGACCTTCTTGACCTGGCCGTCGACCTGCTCGACGAGAACGAGAATCTCCGACATTTCAGCAAAACCCCCGTTCTCAGATGAACTTCTTGGACGCGAGGAACTCGGCGGCCTTCGCGGCGCCGTCGCCCTCGTCCTTGACGACCGTGCCGGCCGCGCGCGGCGGCGCCGCGGCGAAGTCGACGACCTCCGACCAGGCCGCGGCCAGGCCGACCTGGGCGGCGTCGATGGAGGCGTCGCCGATGGCGAGCGTCTCGACCGGCTTCTTCTTGGCCGCCATGATGCCCTTGAACGACGGGTAGCGCGGCTCGTTGATCTTCTCGACCACGGAGACGACGGCCGGCAGCGTGGCCTCGACCTTGTCGAAGCCGTAGTCGGTGAGGCGCTGGACCTTGATGGAGGGGCCCTCGATGTCGACCTTGTTGGCCAGCGTGAGCTGCGGCGCGCCGAGCCGCTCGGCCAGCATCGCGGCCAGCATGCCGGTGCGCGCGTCGGTGGACTCCGAGCCCAGGATGACCAGGTCGAAGCCGATCTTCTTGAGCACCTGCGCCATCGCGTACGAGGTCGACAGCGCGTCCGAGCCGTGCAGGGCCTCGTCGGTGAGGTGCACGGCCTTGTCGGCGCCCATGGCCAGCGCCTTGCGAATGGTCTCGGTGGCCTTGGCCGGGCCCATGGTGAGCACGGTCACCTCGCCACCGTGGGCTTCCTTTAGTTTCAGGGCCTCCTCGACCGCGTATTCGTCAAGCTCGTTGACCACGCCGTCGGCGGCGTCGCGATCGAGCGTCTTGTCATCGGACCGCAGCTTGCGCTCGGTCGCCGTGTCGGGGACCTGCTTCACGCAGACGACGATGTTCATGGCCGGTGGCCGACCTCCCGTTTCGCGTGCACCACCGCGTCGTTGCGGTGGGCGCCGGTTGCAATGCTGTCCAGACTGCCAGGTGTCCGCCGGGCTCCCGGCAGTGGGTGGCTTGTCGCGGTCATGTTACCCATGGGTAGCTTACGCGCAAACCGCCGAGTGCGCGGCCGACACGAAGCCACCATACCGAGCTTCATTCTGTTGGCGCCCATCAGGTCAGGCCGACAGCAGGAACACGATCCCCACCACGAGGGCCGTGCCCGCGAACAGCGCCAGCGTGAACGTGCTGAACAGGGCCGCCAGCCCGAAGCACAGCCCCACCACCCCGGCCACGCTGACCAGGTCAACGACCATGCGACTGCGTTTGTACGGGCTGCGCGAGAACAGCGCCACCCCCGCGTCCGACACCACGGCCAGCGCGTAGGCCGCCAGCAGGAAGAGCCCTGCTTCGAACACCAGATCCTGCGCGGCGGCCGCCAGCAGCGAGACGAACAGTCCCGAGCCGATCACCCAGCGCCTTCGCACCTTCTCCCGGTGCCTGGCCCTGGACTCCTCCACCGACCGCCGATGCTGCTCCTTGCCCGGCCGCCACTCCCGGGTGGTCATGTCGTCGGCGGCGCGCACCGCCGTACGGGCGGGTCGATGGAAGGCGGGAGGGACGTGGGAGACGGGCTCGACGCCGAGCCGGGCGCAGATCTGCGCGGCCGTCGGCCGCGCGGATGGGTCGGTGGACAGGCACTCCCGTAACAGCGGCGCCAGCCACTCGGGCACGCCCTCCAGGTCCGGCGGGTGGTGCACGACCCGGTAGGCGACCGCGGAGGCCGGCCCCTGCCCGTACGGCTGCCGCCCGGTCGCCGCGTAGGCCAGCGTCGCCCCGAACGAGAACACGTCGGCCTCCATGCCCGCGTGCTTGCCTTCGAGCACTTCGGGGGCCAGGTAGCCGGGCGTGCCGACCACCGCGCCGGAGGCCGTGACGGACAGCGAGTCGAGCGCGCTGGCGATGCCGAAGTCGATGACCACGGGCTCGCCCTCGGTCATCATCACATTGGCCGGCTTGAGATCGCGGTGCACCACCCCGGACTCGTGCATGGCCAGCAACGCGTCGGCCAGGCCGGCGGCCAGCCGGCGCAGGTCCTCCACAGGCACGGGCACGGCGCTCAGCGGGCGGCCCTGGACGTAGCGGGTCACGAGGTAGGGTCTGGCGCCCTCCAGCGAGGCGTCGAGGACCTCCGCCACGTGGGACCCGCCGACCCTGCGCATGGTCTCCACCTCGCGCGCCAGCCGGGCCAGAGCGCCGCCGTCGGCCGCGACGTGCGGGTGGAGCACCTTGACCGCGACCGTGCGCCCCTCGGTGTCGAGCGCGAGGTGCACCTCGCCGAACCCGCCCGCCCCGAGCCGGGAAAGGAGCTCATAGGGGCCGAGGTGCTCGCTCATACCTCTACTTGTCCCCCTGAGAGGTCACCGAGACACTCAGAACCAGTTGGTCAGGAACCCCAGCCCGAGATCGTCGAGCAGGCTCCCGATCAGTCCGGTGATCAGCCCGATCGTGCTCTGCTCGGCCTCGCTGGCCAGGGTCTTGATGACCGACTCCGGCGCCTGCCACGGGTACCAATCCGGATTCTGGCCCAGCGCGAACATCACCGCGAACAGCGCAGCCGTGCCCACCAGCACGACCGCGACCAGCGCCGCACCCGGGCTGCGCAGCACGCCGGTGAGCGAGCGGGTGACGGCCTTGCGCGGCGCGCCGCCGCCGGGCAGCACGAACAGGCCCGCCGCGAACGCCCCCGCCGCGTACGCGGCCGCGTCGTTGACGGTCATCTGACCCGCCCAGTAGAGGACGCCCCAGACGCACACCCCGAACAGCAGCGCCAGCGGCACGTGCACGCACGTCACGAGTGCGGACTTGATCAACGCCCACGGGGTGCCGACCAGCGCGAGCAGCGGATCGGCCGCGCTGCTCCCGCGCACCTGGCGCCTCTTGACCAGGTCACCGAACAGGTATTCGCCGAGGCGCAGCACCAGCGCCAGCACGACCGCCACCGCGCCCACCATGACCGGCATCATCACGGTCAGCGCCACCAGTGTGACCAGCAGGAGCAGCCCGGTGAGCTGGCTGCCGAACAGATATCTCCTGCGCTCGGCCGGCGGGGTGTACTGACGCGGCGCGGGCGGCGGACTATAGGGCCTGACCTGCGACGGCGACGTGGGCTGCGGCGCCGGGTAGCCGGCCACCCGCTGGTCGGGACGCGGCGGCCGGGCCGGCATCGGCGCGGGGACGTACGGCGGCGGCTTCTCCTCCCGCCGCTGGGGCGGAGGCGGCGCGGGCTTGCCGTATTCGACCGGCGGCAGCAGATCGGAGAAATTCTCCATGGCCCGCGTACGGTTGCCTATCCGCTTGGTGCCCGTCGGACCGTCGAAGGTGGTCTGGTTGAACGAGGTCACCGACGGATCGAGCGCCTTGGCCATCCGCAGCAGCTCGTGGGCGCTGGGCCGGGCCTCCGGATCGACCTGGAGTGCCCGGCTGAGCCAGCCGCGCAGCCAGGCGGGCGCCTTGTCGATCTGGGCGCGCCCCTCCATGATGTTAAAGCAGACCGCCTCGAACGTCCCCGTGCCGAACGGCGGCGCCCCCGTGGCGGCGAAGAACACCGTCGAGGCCAGCGCATGCACGTCGGCCGCCTGGGTGATCTCCGAGTCGCGGATGATCTCTGGCGCCAGATAGCCCGGCGTCCCCACGAACATGCCCGTCTGCGTGAGCCTGGTCGCGTTGACCAGGTGGGCGATGCCGAAGTCGATGACCAGCGGCTCGCCGTCCACCAGCATCACGTTGGACGGCTTGAAGTCACGGTGGATCACGTCGGCCGCGTGAATGGCCACGAGCGCCTTGCACAGCCCCTGGGTGAGCCTGATGATCTCGCGCGCCTCCAGGGCGCCGTCGGCCAGGACGGTGTCCTCCAGCGTGCGCCCGGGCGCGAACCGGGTCACGACGTAGGGCTGGCCGCCCACGAGCTCGGCGTCGAGGACCTCGGCGACGTGCGGGCTGCGTACCCGGCGCATGGTCTCGACCTCGCGGGTCAGCCGGTCGCGGGCCTTGAGGTCGGCGGCCACGTGTGGATGCAGCACCTTGATGGCGACCTCGCGGCCCTCGCCGTCGAGACCGAGGTGGACGACGCCCATGCCGCCCTCGCCGATCTTCCTGACCAGCCGGTACGGGCCGAGGCATTCCGGTGCTTGGGTGTTCATCGCCACCTTCCCCGCGTCATCCCCCGGTGTTCCCCCTCAGTCCTTCGAGTTGCTCGACCACTGGATCGACGTTCAGCGGAGTCCATACGGCCCCCCTCGGATTGTCCCCGAACGTGTTGTAAGCGAGGGTCAGCGAGAGAGCGGCGCCCACCGCCAGCACTCCCGCCATCACCATCGCCGCTGTTCTCGAGGGTACGAGGGATGAGAGTGTTCTGCGCATCTGTTTGCCGGGACCCTCCACTCCGGGACCTGCGCAGACGGTCCACAGCGCGACCGCGGCGCCCCACGCCAGGGCGTTGGCCGACTCCATCCCGGCCACCACCGTGAGCAGCAGCGTCACCGGCAGTCCGAGGATGAGCGCGTAGAGCACCAGCGCCAGCGTGATGCCTGCCGACTTCGCCAGCGCCTTCGGGTAGGAGAACACCCTGATCACGTCGAGCGCCGCGGCCCCCGCGGCCCGGCGCGCCATCAGCGAGGGCTGCGCCAGGTCGGCCGCGCGCAGCAGCACCGCGACCGGGATCGCCACGACGGCCACCAGCACGGGCGCGAGCACCGCCGCCACCACCATGAGGACGAGCAGCATCGCGCTCGCCACGCCGTACGCTCTGGAACGCTGCAGCACCTTGCCCGGCGGCACCGCCGGGATGTACGGCTCGCGCTGGGTCGACGGGGTGGGCTGGTAGTGCGGCTGCGCCGGGATGTAGGGAGGCGGCTGGACCGGGCTCGGGCTGAGCCTGCCGTAGTCGTTCGCGTCGGGCGGGGCGCCCGGGCCGGGGCTCGGGTTGGGCCTGCGGTAGTCCGGGGCTTCCGGGCGCACCCGCGTGGTGGGCACGTCGGTCTCGCCGTACGCGGGCGGGTGGCTGTTGGCCTGCGGCCACGGCTGGCTGGGCTGGGCCGCCGCGTTCTCGCGCTGGATCTGCCGCAGCTCCTCAGGGGTCACCCTGCGGGTCGGCCACGGGTCGGCCTGGTTGGGCAGCAGCGAGACGTACTGCTGGTCCTGCGGCGGCGGCGCGGGCTGCTCCTGGCTTTCGAGCAGCCGCCTGGGCGTCATCGGCGGCGTCGAGACGTCGTAGGACGGCTTGTCCGTCACCTTCGGGGGCGGCGGGAACTCGGCCGATTGCTGCGTGTCCGGGCGCGGCAGGGTCGAGATCTCGTCGGGCGCACTGGCCGGCGGCGGCGCGGGCAGCATCCTGGCGGTCTTCTCGGCCAGCTCCGCCGCCTTGGGGCGCTTGGCCGGGTTGCGCTGGAAGGCCGCCTTGAGCAGCGGCTGCAACGCCGCCGGGGCGGCGCTGACGTCGGCCTTGCCCGCGGTGATGTTGTAGAAGATCATCTCCAGCGTGCCCTTGCCGAAGGGCGGCTGGCCGGTGGCCGCGAACAGCAGCGTGCCGGCCCAGGCGTGGACGTCGACCTCGGGCCCCGCCTCCTGCCCCTCGATGATCTCGGGCGCGAGGTAGCCGGGCGTGCCGATGAACATACCGGTCTGCGTCAGCCGCGTCGCGTCGACCGCCTGTGCGATGCCGAAGTCGATCAGCACGGGCTCGCCGTCCAGGATCATGACGTTGCCCGGCTTGAGGTCACGGTGGATCACTCCGACCGAGTGCACCGCGGCCAGCGCCGCCGCCACGCCGTGTGCCACGCTGATCAGCTCGGGCAGGTCGAGCGGCCCGTCGTCCTTGACGATCTCGTCGAGCGGCCGGCCGGGGACGAAACGGGTGACGATGTAGGGGCGATGACCGGTTACGTCGGCGTCGACGACCTCGGCGATGTATTTGCTGCGCACCCGGCGCATGGTCTCGACCTCGCGCGAAAGCCGCCGCCTGGCGACCTCGTCGCCGGCGACTTCGCCGCGCAGGACCTTGACCGCCACCTGCCGCCCCTGCGGGTCGACAGCGAGGTGGACAACGCCCATCCCGCCTTCACCTAGCCGCCTGAGCAGCCGGTAAGGGCCTAGTCGGTCGTCGTTCATGGCATGAAGCACCATACCGGCTTAATCCCCGCCCACGAGATGAACCATGAGGCCACATTCCCACTCGTACAACGTCCGCAAGTGCCTCATCGGTTTCCCATCCAACGGTCTCGAATCGGCTTCAGTTTTCCGCCCGGCCCGTGAAGGGCCGGGGGTTCAGCTCGCCAAGGGAATGACCTCGGCGGGCTTGAGCCCGGCCAGCGTGGCGCCGGAGACGGCCAGCTTCGACCTTCGCACGCCGCTTCCGATCACCACCCTCGGATGCTCGGCGACGTGCGTGTCCACCAGGATCGGCCAGTCGTCGGGGAGGCCGAGCGGCGTGATGCCGCCGTACTCCATCCCGGTCAGCTCGACCGCGTCGGACATCGGCGCGAAGCTCGCCTTGCGGGCATCGAGATGCCTGCGCACCACGCCGTTCACGTCGACTCGCATCGTCGCGAGCACCATGCACGCGGCGTAACGCGTCTCACCGCCCCGCCTGGCCGCGACGACCACGCAGTTGGCCGACTCGTCGAGCCGCTCGCCGTAGCGCTCGCAGAACGCCGCGGTGTCGGCCAGATCGGGGTCGATCTCGGCCACCTCTACGCCCTCCATGTTTCGCACGGCGAGGGCTACCGGATCGGCCAGCAGGTCGGTTCGCCCGGTCGCGGGCACCCAGTGCAACGTCATCCCATCTCCTCGATCCGCTTCTCCCAGAACACTATGGCGATCCTGGAAGCAGCGAGCGACGTCACGGGGACTGCAACACGCGCTGGTGCAGCTGGGTGACGGCGCCGCGGGCGGACTCCATGGCCCCCGCCTGCCAGGCGATCAGATGGGTGAGCCAGTCGCCCGCGAAGTACACCCTTCCGGCGGGGCGTTGCAGAAGAGTGAACGACGAATCAAAGGCAGGCCAGCGCACCCAGCCTCCCTGGATGTGCGCCTGGCGCTCCCAGGCGATGGAGACGCTGGACAGGAGGTGCTGGCGGTACTTGTCGCCGTGGATCTTCTTGCCCTGGGTGAGCGCCCTGCGTCTCCTGTCCTCGGGGGTGAGGGCTCCGTACAGCTCGGCGTTCCGCTCGGTGTTGTAGTAGCCGACGATGAGGCCGCGTTCGGAGTGGTAGTCGTGGGACGGGTACCAGATGTGCGTGATGTCCAGGTCCGTCTCGGTGACTCCGCCGTAGATGCGGTCCTCCAGCTCCCACCAGCGCTTGCCGTACTCCAGGCCGATCTTGCCGGCGGCGACCGGGACCGGGGTCTTGAGGGCGGCGGTGACCTGGGCGCCCAGGTTGTGCGGGATCTTGGCGAGGAGGTGGGGCGGGAGGGTGGCGATGCAGTAGTCGGCCTTGACGCTGCCGCCGTCGTAGGCGATCTCCACACCGTCGTCGAGGCTGGTGATCTTGGTGACCTTGGCGCCCGTCTTGATGCGGTCCTCGCCTACCGCTTCCTTCAGCCTGGTGACGATCGCGTCCATGCCGCCGACGGGCTGGAACATGGGGGTGGCCTGGTCGTAGCCGAAGTCGTTGGTGATCGCCCGGCCGGTGCCGGCGGCGAGGACCTGGTGGAGGGTGCCGGGGGCGTCGATGGGTGTTCCGGTGTCGATGGCGGGAAATTTCACGAAACCGCGGCGAGGGGAGCCTTCGTACTCGTGCTTGGGGCCGAGGTCGCCGAACCTTCTGAGGAATTCCAGCAGGCGTTCCTGGTCGTCCTTGGTGATGGTCCTGTCGAGCGCGCCGACATTCGTGGCTTTGGCGAGTAATTCGGCGACATACCCGTACATGTCGGCTCTTGCGGTGCGGGCCCGTACCGTCCGGCCGTTGGTGTGCACGTAGGCGGCGGCGTTGTTGTTCACGAACGTCTCGATGGGGATGCCCAGCTCGCGGCAGTAATCGAGGCTCACCATCCAGGGGGCGATCCGGCCGGGGCCCGCGTTGAAGTACACCCCCTCACCGAACTTCACCTCCTGCGCGGGGCCGTTCAGCTCGGCCAGGCGGTCGCCGCCGCGCAACGTCAGGTTCCTGCCGCCCGCCTTGTCCCCGGCTTCGAGGAGGGTGCAGTCGTAGCCGGCCTTGCCGAGCTCGTACGCGGCGGTCAGGCCGGCGACGCCCGCGCCGAGGATCACGACCTTGGCCGCACCCTTCCCGCGCAGGGTGAAGTCGCCCGGCTTGGGGGCCGCGTACTGCTTGTCCTGCCCGTCCGGGGCCAGGCCCAGGGCGCCCATGGCGGCGAACATGGCACCCGCGCCGCCCACCGCCCCGATCCCGACGAGCAGACCCCGCCGAGTCAGCGCCGCGCCTTCCACGTCACCCGCTCCCTACACCCGATCCCGACAACCGATCCCACACCCCGTCGCCGCAGCGCGCGGGCTTCCGTGAGCGCCGCGTCACCGTCGTGCGCCCCTCTTCTCCCAGGGGACCTCAGCCATAGGGTCCGCTGCCGCAGGCGACCTGGCCGCCGATGGTGGCGAAGATGCCGAACAGCGCCATGATCTGGGTGAAGTCGTCGGTGGTGAACTCGATGTGACGCGACCCGACCGACTTCACGCCGGGGACGAGCGCCACGGCGGCGGCGATGGCGGTGGAGTTCCACTCCACCCCGAGCGTGTACGGCGCCGCCAGCCGGTACGGCGTGAAGTCGGTCAACCGTCCGAGGGCCCGAGCCGTGGCCTCACGAATGCGTGCCTGGGCGACGCTGGGCGGCAGCAACTCGGCCGAGAACTTGTCGATCCCCCTCTTCACCGCGACCGTCTCGACCTCGCCGAGCACCTCGCGCGCCTCCTCACCGACGGCCTCGTCGCCGGTGACCAGCACGACCGGCACGCCGTGGAACCCGGCACACGCCGCGACCAGCCGCGTCTCGCCGCACAACTCGCCGTTGAGGTAGACGTTCTGGATCTCCTTGCCCATCCAGGTGTGATTGAGCACGCCGTCCTGGACGCCCGCACGAGCGTGATAGCCGACGAAACAGGCGGCCTGGAACGAGCCGTCGAGCCCTTGCGCCATCCGCTGCGCCTTGCCCGGGCCGCGAATGAGGCTGGCCCGGGGATCCAGCAGGTCGATCCTGAGATTCTTCGTGGAGCCGTGGGCGTCGTTGACGAGCACGCTGCTCGCTCCCGCCTCGAACGCCCCCTCGACGGCGGCGTTGGCGTCGGCGGTCATCAGCTCGCAACCGCGCTCGTAGCCGCGCTTGCCGGCGTGCATCTCCTCGGGGTCGGTCAGCCCCGTCACGCCCTCCATGTCCACCGACAGGTAAACCTTCACGCACCCAACTCCTCAACCAGCCCGAACCTTGCAGCAGCGGCCCGCTCTCCGCACGCACCTGGCCGCCTCGCCTCAGCGACTCGCCACCCGAGCCCGGCCCCAGGCCCTGGCCGGCCGCAACGCGTGCCGGGACGGAGCGGGGACGGGGTCAGGAGCCCCATGTCTCCACCCGCCGTATCTCCCTCTCGGTCATGAGCCCCACCTGGGCCGTCATGAACGCGGCCGCCTCGTCGCGCCACTGGCCGGGGATCTCGTCGATCGCGGGCGGGTAGCAGTGGTCGAGCCAGCTCGTGGATTCCTCCGTGGCGTCGAAGTAGTCGAGCGCCTTGGCGAAGAACGTGTGCTCGATGCCGGGAACGCGCGCCAGCGCGTACTCGATCATCTCCATGCCGCCGTAAGGCGGCTTCTGGAGCCACTTGCGGGCCACGGGCCGGTCGGCGGTGATGGGGGTGTTGAGCGGGCGGCGCTCGACGGCGGCCTGGATGAGCTCTTTGTAGAGGCACTTCCCGCACGTACGGCAGGGGCCGTCGGTGCCGCGCAGGCACCAGCGCACCTGGTCCTTGAGGCCGGAGCTCAGGGCCAGGCGCATGGTGACCGCCTCGCTCACGCCGCCGACGGGCAGCACGATGTGTACGCCGGCCGCGGCGAACAACCGTCCCCACGCCCCGTGCGGCGCCCACATGGGGTTGTCGGGCGTGTACCGCAGCAAGTAGCGATCACCGCCGAGCCAGCGTGAACCGAGTTCGTAACCGAACGCCAGCCCACCGAGGTTCAGCTGGTCGGCGAGCAGCAACGCCCCTGCCGCCACCGCGTGGTGCTCGGGGTAGCCGGGGCGCGGCTCCGCCAGCGTGAACTCGAGGTCGGAGGTGACGGTGGTCAGCTCGCGTCCGGTGCCGGCGGCGAGCTTGGCCAGCACGTCGGATCGATAGTGCGGCCAGCGGTTGGGGACGCGCGGATGCGTCACCCTCCGGAAGTGGACGAAAGGCGCGTCCGGGTAGATGGCGGTGGCCGCCACGGAGTCCGCGCCGCCGCTGTAGGAGATCGCGAGCGTCGGCCCGGCCGGGCGCGGCTGCGCGTCCACCGGTCCGGCCTCGATGCCCCAGCCGTCGTGGAGAGCGGTGGCCACCTCGGCCGATATGGCCCTGTCGAAGGAGATGCGCTTGCGCGTCCACGGTGCGACGATCGTCCAGGCCGCGACCGCGAAGAGGTCGGGGTGGGCGTCATCCGGGACGCCGCCGATGGAGCAGGAGTTGGTGGCCAGCTTGACCGGGTGCTCGTCGGCCGCTCTTCCGGTGATCTCGTCCTCCGGGTCGAGCCGGAAGCTCAGCTTCCCGCCGGTCCAGGTCACGCGCACGGCCGCTCCTCTCCCTCTCCGTAAGGCACCATGTCCTGTTCGGGATGCCCGGCCGGCCCGTTGACGGCGGAGCCCGTACCGGATCGAGCGGCGCGGGCCCGTAGGTCGTCGATGGCCTGCCAGACGAGGACCTCGTTCTGGAGCACGCCGTCCAGCGCCTTCGCCGTCTCCTGGGCGAGGCGGTGGGTGTCATCGATCTTCGCCTTGTCGGCCGTCGCCGGTGGCCGGGCGTTCCTGAGGCGTTCCACCTCGGCCTGGAGGGTGGTCATCTCCCGCCGCATGGTCTGGACCTCCCAGAGCGCGTCCCTGATGTCCTGACGGTGGTCGGCGATGGAGATGTAGCGGGAGTCGAACCACGCACGCACGGCCTTCCGGAGCCGGGCAGGGACGAGGACGCGCATCATGAACTATGAAGATACTGGCAATCCCACAGCCAAAGGGACGGCCCGTCAGAACGGGTCGCCTTTGTGTTGGACCGCCCCCGGCCGGGGCTCGCGACGTCCCGGCCCTTGGGAGCCCCCGAGCGGGGTGATTATCGGCCGGTGAACTTGGGCTTGGTCTTCTCGGCGAAGGCGCGCATGCCGATCTTCGCGTCGTCCGTGGCGAAGAGCCCGGAGAACTGCAGGCGCTCGATCTCCAGCCCCGTGTCCAGGTCCGCCTCCAGGCCCTGGTCAACGGCCTGCTTGGCGGCGCGCAGCGCGACCGCCGGCCCGCCCACGAAGGTGGCGGCCCATTCGAGGGCGGCCGTGTAGACCTGCTCGTCGGGCACCACCCGGTCCACCAGCCCCATTTCGAGGGCCTCCGAGGCGGGGACGTGACGCCCTGTGAAGATCAGGTCCTTGGCGCGCGCCGGGCCGATCAGCCGGGGCAGGCGCTGGGTGCCGCCCGCGCCCGGGATGATGCCCAGCTGGATCTCCGGCTGCCCCAGCTTGGCCGACTGCCCGGCGACCCTGAAGTCGGCGCACAGGGCGAGCTCGCAGCCGCCGCCCAGGGCGTAGCCGGAGATGGCGGCGATCACCGGCTGGCCGATCTCGGCGACCGCCGTGAAACAGGCCTGGAGCGTGCGGGAATGGGTGGCCATGCCCGCGTAGGACATGTCGGCCATTTCTTTGATGTCGGCGCCCGCCGCGAAGACCTTCTCACCTCCGTAGACGATGACCGCCTGCACCTGCGGGTCGGCGTCCACGATGCGGGCTGCCTCGGCGATCTCCAGCTGGACCTGGCCGTTGAGGGCGTTCATCTTCGGACGGTCAAGACGGATCGTGGCGATCTGGTCGGCCACCTCGACGCTCACAAACTCACCCATGGTCCGAACCTACCAATCTTGAAGCGCTCCCCACGGATGGATCCGGGGGATTCCAGCCGTCCCAACCGTGCGGCTATGCGCATGGTCGCGACGCTGTTGCTTGGCGATTCACCTTCCGGCCCCGCGGTGCGGGTTTCCACGCCCCAACCCGCGCCCCCGGTCGGGGTAGCGCGTGCTCCGCCCTCCCGGCGGTGAGTAGCGGCCGAACCGGCAAGCTTGGTTATCACTCACCTGTTCGACCACCGCTCACACTACTGGCACACAACGTGACGCTGCAAGTGGTTTGCGTTACTGCACCCTCGGGCGCCAGCACGCCTTCCCGCGCCGGACTTACCCCATGGCTGAAGCCAGGGGTCCCCGCCCGGCATCTACGATCGCTATCGCGCGGCCGACTTCACCTCTTCGAGCGTTGCCTTGCTGCGCCCTACCCGTACGAGGGCCGCCGAACGACCATAGCGGTCGAGCAGGACGTCGATGACGGCCTTGTCGGTCTCCCCCATGCGCTTCCGCTACCCGGCGGCAGTCCTGGCATACCCGGGTTTGGGCACCTGGCTGAGGGGGAGGCGGAGGTTCACGATGGTGAAGGAGCCCGTTGTGCTGACATTGACTGACAAGGCCGTCGCCGCGATCCGCGACGTGATGGCCGGGGAGGACGTGCCCGCCGACGCCGGCCTGCGCATCGCCGCCAAGGCCGACGAGGCCGGCGCGCTCGAGCTCTCCCTGGCCAGCCAGCCGCACGCCGGTGATCAGGTCATCGAGAAGGAGAACGTCCGCGTGTTCGTCGCCGAGGAGGCCGTGCCCATCCTCGACGACAAAGCGCTCGACGTGGAGCCGGGCAAGCCGGGCAAGCCGACGTTCCGCCTGGACCGGCGCGACACCTAGCCGCTCAGCCCAGGTCGGACTCCGTCGCCTGCGGGCGCAGGTCGCCGAGCCCGAAGAGGCCCACCAGCGTGCCGTCCGCCTGCGTCACGACGACGTGGTCGGCCTTCGCCCGGTCCATGCGCTGGATCAGCGGTGTGAGCTGCTCGCTCGGCCGTACCGTGGTCACGCCGACGCGCATGGCCTGCTCGGCGGTGCCGCCCATGTCGGCGCCCTTGAGCTCGGGCGAGCCGATCACACCCTGGACCACGTCGTCCTCGTCGACCACCACAGCGAGCCCCGCGGGGTCGGCGACGATGCGCTCGGTGAGCTCTTCCAGCGGGTCGTCCAGGGTGGCGGTCACGGGGTCGCGGCGCACGTTCTGCGACACCAGCGCGGCCTGCCCCTCGTACGGCAGGTCGGCCGCGAGCCAGTCCATCTTGCCCACGCCGTAGTCGTGGACCTCGCGGAATCCGAGGTGATCGAGCCGGTGGGCGGCGCGCGGGCTCATGTCACAGAGCCAGTCATGGCAGTAGACGATGACCGGCCGCTCCCGGTCCAGCATGGCGGCCGCCGCCTCGTCGATGCGGGCGAGCGGCAGGTTCACGGCTTTGGGGAGGTGCGCCCACGCGTAGTCCTCCTCCGGCAGCACCTCGACCAGCTGGGCCTGCCGGGTGGCGAGCAGATCCTGTACGGCTTCGCGATCGATGATGTGCGTCATGGGGATCCACGTACCCTCAGATCGTGTCACGATGACGACGCGTCCTCTTTAGGGAGTGTCCGATGTCTGACGATCCGCTGCTTCCCGACGCCGTCGCCCGCGCACTGGCCGACTACCGTTCGCTGCGCGACGCCCATGGCCCCTGCTGGGGCGAGCCGCCCCTGTCGTACGTCGTCCAGGCCTGGACCACGGTCTTCCTCGACCACCGCTACGACTTCTGGACGACGGGCCTGCGCCAGCTCGCCGAGCGCCATCCCGAGCTGTCCGAGGCCGAGCTCGAGGATCACCTCGGCCAGGTGGACGCCGACCGGGTGGTGCGCGACGCGCTCGGCGGCGACGTACTGGACAACCTGCCCGCGCTGCGCCTCACGCCGGAGGGGGTCGCGCTGGCCGCCGACCCGCGGGTGGTGCTCGGCGACGGCCCGTTCCGTACGGCGTTGCTGCTGGACTCCAGCAGGGACGAGCCGGTCACGGTGGTCGTGGACGGCACGGCGTACGAGGTGCCGCCGCGTGGCGCCAAGGTGGTCGAGGTGGCGCGGGAGGTCAGCGTCGGCGGGCGGCCGGTGGACCTGTCCCCGCTGGCCAGGCGGGCCGCCGCGGCCACGCTCAGAGTGCGGGCCGGGTTCCCGTGCCGGTGGAGCGTGACCGGCGCGAACGGCCAGGGCTGGTATCCCGAGGGCGCGCCGCCCAAGCTGGACGCCCACCGCAGGCCGTACTTCCACGGTGACGATCTCGTGGTCGCCGTGCCCGCGGAGCCGATCACGGTGACCGTGACCAGGGGCATGGAGTACACCTCCACCGAGGTCGGGCTGACCCCCGAGGCGGGCGCCGAGACGCTGGTCGAGGTGGCGCCCGAGCGGCTCTACGACGCCGCCGCCCGCGGCTGGTACGGCGGCGACCTGCACGTGCACCTCAATTGGATGGGCGAGGAACCGGCCGCGCCCGCGCTGGCCGCGGCGGCCCAGCACGGCGAGGACCTGCACGTGCTCAACCTCGTGGCCGGCAACGTGGCGAGCGAGCGGGTGTACGACGTGGAGGCGCTCGCCCACTGGGTGGGCGAGGACCTGCCCTGGTCGGACGAGCGGCACCTGGCCAGGATGGGCGTCGAATACCGCAACGACGTCGTCGGGCACCTGACCGCGTTCGGGCTGCGCCACCTGCCCCAGCGCTACCACACCGGTTTCCTGGACACGGTGGACTGGCCGCCCAACGCGGCCGCCTGCGAGGAACTGCGCGCGCTGGGCGGGGTGACCGGTTACGGGCACCCGTTCCACACGGCGTTCGCCGACGACGACCCGCCGGACGTGGTGCTCGACCGCAGGCGGAACTGCTCGGCCAGGGAGATCGTCGCCGACGCCGCGCTCGGCCTCATCGACACCCTGGACGTGCTCAACCACTCCTCGATCTCCGCCACCGCCGCCGTCTACCGCCGCCTGATCGGCGCGGGCAACCGGCTCGCGGTCACCGCGGGCACCGACGCCGTGCTGTCCTTCTGCCGCCGCGGCACCGCCTCCTCCCCGCCTGGGTGGGAGCGGGTGTACGCGCACGTCGCCGGGCCGCTCACCGCCGAGTCGTACGCCGAGGCGATCCTGCTCGGGCGGACTTTCGCGACCACGGGGCCGTGGCTGGAGGTCACCGTCAACGGGCACGAACCCGGTGACACGCTGGAGCTGGCCCCCGGGCAGCGGGTCGAGATCGTGGCCACCTCGATCGGGCCCGAGGTCGAGTCGCTGGAGATCCACACCGCGGAGGGCGTGCTGGCGCAGGGGCCGCCGGGGCGGCTGGTGGCCGCGATGGAGGTGCGCGAGCCGACGTACGTCGTGGCCGTCGCCTCCGGCGGGCCGCACCCGCGCTCCTTCCACCGGCGCGGCGCGTACGCGCACACCAGCCCGGTGTACGTGGACGTCGCGGGCGGGCACGTGGCCAGGGAGGCGGACGTGCGGTGGTGCCTGGCGTGGCTGGACCGGCTGGAGATGCTGCTGCGGGAGTTCGGCACGTTCGAGAGCAAGGAGCAGCTGGGCGACCACCTGGAGCTTTACGAACGGGCCAGAGAGATCTACCGCGGGCGGCTCAGCCGGTAGATCGGCGCACCGGAGAAAAATTCTCCGGTTTCCGGCGATATTCTGCGTAAGAAGTGACGTCAAGCGAGAGGCCGGCTGACCCATGCATGGGACGAGCCAACTCCGGGCGGATGCCCGGCGCAACCGAGAGCTGATCATCGACACCGCCAGGACCGTCTTCGCGGAGCAGGGGCCCGGGGCGACCATGGACGAGGTCGCGCGGCTCGCCGGGGTGGGCGCGGGCACGCTCTACCGGCACTTCCCCGAGCGCGACAGCCTGATCCAGGCCGTGCTGGCGGACGCCCTGGAGCGCATGATCGCCCTGGCGGACACCGCGCGGAAGGAGGAGACCTGGGCGTTCGACGCGCTCAGCCGCTTCGTGCACGACTGCGCCGCGTTCCACTTGGACCTGCTGGTCTCGGTCGCCGACGCGCCGGCCGAGGGCGTGGTGGGCACACCTGAGATCAGTGAAGGCCGCACCCGGCTGCTGGCCGCCCTCGACCGGATCGTCAAGGCCGCCCATGACGAGGGGGCGCTGCGCGCTGAAGTCGGCGCCGGGGACGTCATGGGCGTCGTCGGGCTACTCGTGCGCGGGCTTCCCACGCTGCCCGCGGATCTGGCGGATGAGGTGCGGGAGCGTACGGTGCGGCTGGTGCTGGCCGGGATGCGCACCCATCCGGCGCCGTCCCCGCCGGTGACGCCGCTGACCGCCGACGAGCTGAGCGGCCGCCTGTCCGAACACCGCCCCACTTAGCGGGCCGGCGGCGACACGCCGCTCCGGGAAGGGGCTTCGTGAAGCCGGTGCGGGACTATGATGTTGGAAAATAAAGCGGCTCCGGTGTGCGGTTGCTGCTGGGCAAAGCGTTCCGGAGGTGTGCGCATGCTGGTGTCGCGGTGGGCCCAGGAGACGTTCGGGCAGCGGGCGCTGGTGATCAGACAGGGGATCGCCGATGCGCTGTCCGTCGCGCTGGACAACGCCCGCGACGCGCAAACGGCGGCGCAGACCGATCACACGCACCCGTTCGGGTTCACGCTCATGTCGCGCAAGTTCGAGGCGCTGGCCGAGGCGTTCGAGGACATGGGTGACGTGCGGATCGTCAAGCCCGCCGGGTCCGCGCACGAGCTGGTGGTGCTGGACGGCAAGCTGCTGTTCCCGTTCCGCTACGCCAAGGACCGCTCGATCAGCGTCATGAGCGCCCGCATCGGCGACGGCCGGCCGTCGGCGCTGGTGCAGGCGCTGTTCAACCGGTTCGGGCCCGAGCCGGTCATGCGGCAGCTCGCGCTGCACGACGTGGCCCCGCACGCGGTGCCGGTCGCCGAGGCGCTGAACGACCTTCCCGAGGACACCAGCCTGGTGCTGATCGCCTACGCCTGCAACGCGCACGCCGGGCTGCTGGACGCCTGGTGGGGTCAGGCGGAGCTGCTGGATCGCACCGGCAGCCTGCGCTGGCACCACTGCGAGCAGCTCCCGCTGACCGCCGAGGCCGGCACGGAGCAGACCTCGATCCCCGCGGCGGCGTTCGACCAGGGTGCCATGCCCACGCCGTCGCTCAACCCGCGCACCGGCGCCCAGCGGCTGGTCCCGCCGGTCGGCGAGGCCTCGCAGGCCGGCAGATCCGGGCACGCCGGCGGAGCCGTACCGATCAGGACAGAAGCCGCGAGCGGTGAGTGATTTCCGAGCCGGTGCGCCGACCCCGCAGTCCGTCGCCGACGCGTTCGACGCAACCCGCCTCACTCAGGCCCGCCACCTGGCCGCACTGACCAAGAAGGAAGTGGCCGAGCATCTCGGCGTCTCCCCGGCCGCGGTCGGTCAATACGAGGCCGGGGTCACCCGGCCGCGCCCCGACCTGATCCCGCTGCTGGCCGAGGTGCTGGCGGTGCCGATGGCGTTCTTCCTGCCCGGACGGCCGCACGGCAAGCTGGACGGCTCCATGGCGCATTTCCGCAGCCTGCGCTCCACCCGCGCCTACCAGCGAGCCAAGGCCGTGGCCTTCGTCGAGCAGGTGTGGGAGCTGACCTACGCCCTGGAGAAGCGGATCCAGCTCCCCTCCGTGGACCTGCCCGGCTTCGCCGGCGGCGAGATGCACTCCTCGCTGCCGCGCGACCCGGCGGGCGCGGCTCGCGCGCTGCGCGCCCACTGGGGGCTGGGCACCGGCCCCATCAGCCATCTCGTACGCCGCATGGAGGCGCACGGCATCGTCGTGGCCTTCCCGAGGCAGGACCCCGACGCGATCACCGTGGACGCGTTCTCCACCTCCAGCCTGCCCCGGCCGATCGTGGTGCTGACGCCCAACAGGTTCGACGACATCTACCGCCACCGCTTCACCGCCGCGCACGAGCTGGGCCACCTGGTGCTGCACGGCGACACGGCGGCCGGGGACACGCATCAGGAGCGGGAGGCCGACGCGTTCGCCGCCGAGTTCCTGACGCCGCGCGACAGCATCCTGCCCCACCTGCCGCTCCGCGCCGACCTGCGCAAGCTGGCCGAGCTGCGGCGGACGTGGGGAGTGTCGGTGGACTCGCTGCTCTACCGGTGCCGGGAGACGGGGCTGATCTCCGACTCCGCGGCGAGCCGGGCCTACCAGCGCCTGGCCGCGCTCCGCGACCAGCCGGGCTTCACCAACGAGCCGGTCTCCGGCTACCCGGGCGAGCAGCCGGTGCTGCTGGCGCACGCCTTCGACCTGGCCACCCGGGAGAGCGACCTGACCGCCGCCACCCTCGCCCAGGAGCTGGCCTGGCCGATCGCCCGCGTACGCGAGCTCATCGGCCTGCCCGACCAGCGCCCCTCACTGAAACTCGTGGTCTGAGCGCGCGTTAACACGTGAAAAATGTCTTCGCAAAGATCTCGCCTGCGAAGGAAAATGTTGAGACGCTGAACTGCACTACGCGCCCCCCAGTCCCGAGGAGTGGTTCATGCGCAGACTACTGGCGATCGGCGTGATCGCTCTATTGCCGTTAGCCAACCTTTCCGCCGCCCAGGCCGACGAATCCGCGAGCAGGCAGCAGGCCTTCGCCGCCGCGGCCCAGGAGTTCCAGGTGCCCGAGAGCGTGCTGCTCGGCGTGTCCTACCTGGAGTCCCGCTGGGACGCCCACGCCGGCCAGCCCTCCAGCGACGCCGGGTTCGGCCCCATGCACCTGACCGACGCGGCCGCGTTCACCGGGTCCAACCATCACGGCGAGGGCGAGGAGGACGCCCGCGGCGACGACAGCCGGCCGCTGCCCCCGGTCGACCACGAGCCCGCGCCCGCCGACATCCCCGCCTCACTTCGCACCATGGAGCGGGCCGCCGAGCTGACCGGGGAGAGCCACGAGCGGCTCCGTGCGGACGACGCCGCCAACATCAGGGGCGGCGCAGCGCTGCTGGCCGACTACCAGAAGGCGCTCGGCGCGCCGCTGAGCGACGACCCCGGCGAGTGGTACGGCGCCGTCGCCAGATACTCCGGCGCCGAGGAGGCCGGGGCCGCCAAGTTCTTCGCCGACGAGGTGTTCGCGACGATCAAGGAGGGCGCCGAGCGCACGACCGGCGACGGCGAGCGGATCCGGCTCCCGGCGGTGCCCGACCTGCGCAAGATCGAGAAGTGGCTGGAGAAGCTCGGCCTGCGCCCGGTGCGCCCCGACGGCGTGGAGTGCCCGGCCTCGATCTCGTGCGAGTGGATCCCGGCGGCCTACCAGGAGCTGCCTCCGGACGACTACGGGCACTACGACCTGGCGAACCGCCCGTTCAGCCAGAAGGTCGACTACATCATCATTCACGACATGGAGGGATATTTCCTGCCCTCCATCCGCCTCAACCAGGACCCGAAGTACGGCGCGAGCTGGCACTACTCCCTCCGCTCCTCCGACGGCCACATCGCCCAGCACATCAAGACCAAGGACGTCGGCTGGCAGGCCGGCAACTGGTACATCAACGCCAAGTCCATCGGCCTGGAGCACGAGGGCTTCCTGGCCCAGGGCGGCACCTGGTACACCGAGGCGATGTACCGCTCGTCCGCCCGCCTGGTCCGCTACCTGGCGTTCAAGCACGCCGTGCCGCTGGACCGGGCCCACATCCTGGGCCACGACAACGTCCCCGGCACGCTGCCGACGACGGTCAGGGGCATGCACGAGGACCCGGGACCGTTCTGGGACTGGGCGCACTACTTCGAGCTGATGGGCGCGCCGCTGCACCAGTTCGGCGGGCCGCGCGCCGGCTCCGTCATGATCAAGCCGGACTTCGCCACGAACAAGCCGTACTTCTACGGTTGTGACCGCAAGAACCCGTCCGCGGCCTGCCCGCCGCTCCCCGCGGGCACGGTCTGGCTGCGTACGGAGCCGCGCGCGGACGCGCCGCTGGTCAAGGACATCGGCAAGCACCCCACCGGCGAGTCCCTCTACAGCGTCTACGACCACAGCGCCCGCGCCAGCACCGGCCAGCGCTTCGCGGTGGCCGACCGCCAGGGCGACTGGACGGCCATCTGGTATCTAGGCCAGAAGGCCTGGTTCCACAACCCGGCCGCCGCGCCGACCGCCGTCCCGTCCATGGGCCTGGTCGTGACCCCGAAGCCGGGCAAGGCCACGGTCCCGGTGTACGGCAGAGCGTATCCGGAGCAGGAGGCGTACCCGGCGGGCATCCCCTACCAGGCGGTGACCCCGCTGCAGTACACGTTCTCGGCGGGCGAGAAGTACACCCTCGCGGGACCGGCGGCCACCGAGTATTACCGGGCGGTCACCTTCAACCTGGAGGACCACAAGGTCGTGCGGGGCAAGACCAAATACCTGGAGATCCAGTTCGGCCATCGCGTGATGTTCGTCAAGGCTGACGACGTGCAGGTGACGTTCTCCGGGTGAACTCCTTGACGGCGCGCCTGGTGCTCGCGAGCGCCTCCTGAGAGGAGTCGTACGTGCGCTGGGCGACGCCGACGAACACGCAGTCGACGACGAGGAGCTGGCTGATCCGGCTGGCCAGGGCGCCGGGACGGAACTCCGTCTCGCGCCCGGCCGAGATCAGCACGTGTTCGGCCAGCTCCGCGATGGACGAGCGCGGGTTGTTGGTGATCGCGACCGTGGTCGCGCCCGCCTCCTTCGCCCGCGACAGCGGCTCGATCACGTCGGGGGTCTCCCCCGAGGTGCTGATGCCGATCGCCACGTCACCCTGCCTGAGCAGCACCGCGCTGGTCAGGGCCAGGTGCGCGTCCTGGAAGGCGTGGCTGGACAGGCCGATGCGCAGCAGCTTCTGCGCGACGTCCTCGGCCACGAGCCCGGAGGCGCCGACCCCGTAGGCGTCGATCCGCCTGGCCTCGACGATGGCCTCCACGACCAGGCCGAGCCGCTCGGAGGTCAGCTGGGCCACGGTGTCGTTGATCGCCTCGGACTCGGCCCGCGCCACCTTCTGGATGACCTCCGACAGCGGGTCGTCGGGCGCCAGGTCCCCGGGAACGAGCCGGTCCGGCTGCGCCGCGGCCGCCGCCAGGGCCAGCCGGAGCTGCGGATAGCCGGCGAACCCGAGCAGCCGCGCGGTGCGCACGATCGTGGCCTCGCTGGTGCCGGAGGCGGCGGAGAGCTCCGTGATGGTGCTCCTCGCCACCGTCGCGGGGTCCTCAAGGATGAGGCGGGCGACGGTCTGGGCAGCCGGCGTCAGGGACGGCAGCACACCGCGGACCGTGGCCACCAGAGTGTCGGCCCGCAGGCCGTTTCCGCTGTCGTCCACGCCCCGATTATGCCGTTCCTTTACCTCGGCGTGCCGCTCCGTATGCAGGCGATTTACCGCAATGTGCCGTTTGTCATGCCGGCAGGCTCCTCGGGCACGGTGATGAGTCCCAATTCCGACGGTGTCGCGATGAGCGGGTGGTACGGGACGACCCGGACGGTGTACCCGAAAGCGCCGGTGCGATCGAGCGGGACCGAACCCGTGTAGTGCGCCCGCCCGTCGTCGTCGACCGACCCGGCGATCAGCTTGGCGTACGCCGGATGCACCAGCTCGTCGTGCGGCCCGACCTTCCCGTACGCGGCCTCGACCAGCACGTCGCCGGGCTCCAGGTCACCGAGCGCGATGGTGGCGCGCAGCTCGATGGAGAACCCGACCTCGGGCGTGTCCCCCACCCCTGACGCCTCGACGTGCTCGACGCGGACTCCCGGCCACGCCCTGGCGACGCGGACCCGCCAGGCGGCGAACGCCTTCGCGGCCGCGTACGAGTCCGCCGACAGCGCGCGGGCGGCCTTGGCCGCCGGGTTGTACAGATCCACCACGTAGTCCCGCAGCATCCGCCCGGCGAGCACCTTCGGGCCCAGCGAGGTCAGGGTGTGCTTGACCATCTCCATCCACCGGCGCGGCAGGCCGTCGGCGGGGCGGTCGTAGAACCGGTCGGACACCTCGTGCTCGATCAGGTCGTAGAGGGCGATGGCCTCCAGCTCGTCGCGCCGGTCGGGGTCGGTCACGCCGTCGGCCGTGGGGATCGCCCAGCCGTTGGTGCCGTCGTACCACTCGTCCCACCAGCCGTCGCGGATCGACAGGTTGAGCCCGCCGTTCAGCGCGGACTTCATCCCCGACGTGCCGGACGCCTCAAGGGGCCGCAGCGGGTTGTTCAGCCAGACGTCGCACCCCTGGGTCATGAGCTGACCGAGCGCCATGTCGTAGTCGGGCAGGAACACGATCCGGTGGCGCACGTGGTGCTGGTCGGCGAACTTGACGATCTGCTGGATCAGCTTCTTCCCGCCCTCGTCGGCCGGGTGGGCCTTGCCCGCGATCACGATCTGGACCGGCTTGTCCGGGTCGAGCAGCAGGCTGGTCAGCCGTTCCGGGTCGCGCAGCATGAGCGTGAGCCGCTTGTACGACGGCACGCGCCGGGCGAAGCCGATCGTCAGCACGTCGGGGTCGAGCGCGTCGTCGATCCAGCCGAGCTCGGCGTCCGAGGCGCCCCGCTCGCGCCAGGACCTGCGCAGGCGTACCCGGGCGCCCTCGACCAGGCGCTGCCGCAGCGTGCCGCGGATCTTCCAGATGTCGGCGTCGGAGATCTTCTGGATGCCCTCCCAGCCGCGGGCCCGCTCCAGCAAGGAGGGCAGCTCGCGCCCGGCCAGCTCCATGAGCTCGCGCCCGACCCAGGTCGGCGCGTGCACGCCGTTCGTGATCGACCCGATCGGCACCTCGTCCAGGTCGAATCCGGGCCAAAGTTCCTTGAACATGTCCCGGCTGACCTCGCCGTGCAACTGCGAGACGCCGTTGACGCGCTGGGCCAGGCGCATGCCCATGACGGCCATGTTGAACCGGCTGGGGTCGGACTCCGCGCCCAGCGCCAGGATGCGCTGGACGGGGACCGTCGGCCAGGCCGACGTGCCGCCGAAGTGACGCTCGATCATGTCGCGCGGGAACCGGTCGATCCCCGCGGGCACGGGCGTGTGCGTGGTGAACACCGTGCCGGCCCGCACGGCCTCCAGCGCCTCGTCGAAGGAGAGCCGGGCCTCGGTCAGCTCCCGGATGCGCTCCAGGCCGAGGAAGCCGGCGTGGCCCTCGTTGGTGTGGAACACCTCGGGCTCGGCGTGCCCGGTGATCTTGCAGTACGCCCTGATCGCCCGCACGCCGCCCACGCCCAGCAGCAGCTCCTGCATGAGCCGGTGGTCGGTGCCGCCGCCGTAGAGGCGGTCGGTGATGTCGCGGGCGGCGTGGTCGTTGTCGGCCACGTCCGAGTCGAGCAGCAGCAGCGGCACCCGGCCCACCTGCGCCACCCACACCTGCGCGTGCAGCACGCGCTCGTCGGGCAGGCCCAGGCGGATCTTGACGGGCTCCCCGTCGGCCTCCTTCAGCAGGGTCAGCGGCAGGCCGCCCGCGTCGAGCGACGGGTAGTGCTCCAGCTGCCAGCCCTCCGGCGACAGCGACTGCGTGAAGTAGCCGTGCCGGTAGAGCAGGCCGACCGCGAGGATCGGCACGCCCAGGTCGCTGGCGGCCTTGAGGTGGTCTCCGGCCAGGATGCCGAGGCCGCCGGAATACTGCGGCAGCGCGGCGGCGATCCCGTATTCGGGCGAGAAGTACGCGATGGCGCGCGCCCCGTCGGGCAGCGTCTGATACCAGCGCGGCGAGATCATGTATTCGCGCAGGTCATCGGCTGCGTCCGCGAGGCGGCGCAGGAATCGGCGGTCGGCGGCCAGCTCGGTGAGCCGGGCCGGGGTGACGGCGCCCAGCAGCGCCACGGGATCGTGCCCGACCTCTTCCCAGAGCTCTGCGTCGACCTCGGCGAAGAGATCCATCGTCTCCGGGTGCCATGACCAGCGGAGATTGTGCACGAGCTCGCCGAGGGCGGCCAGCTCCGTGGGCAGGACGGTGCGGACGGTAAACCGGCGGATAGCTCTCACGGCATGCACCCTATGGGGTAGGAGGGACCTCTCACTCCTTCACCCCCATCATGACCGTTCAAACCCCTTCCGGGAACAAGCATGAAGAGGGAGCATTGGGGCAACTTTCCATGTTGTTGGGCCCTCCCGCAGACACTCTCGGGAGGTCTATCCGTTGCTGTCCACAATTAACGTGCAAGGATCGTTAGTGCCACGGTGGTCCGCGTCCGGCGGTTCACCGCAGGCCGCGGAGTCGACACCACCAAAAGCCTCCGGCGGCACCGAGCGTGCCGTCGCAACCCTTGAATGCGATGATCGGACGAATTCCCATCACGGACATCTCCCCCGTCGTCGGCTGCGGGCAGTGGCCCGCCAAGGCGGCCGCCGGCGAGACCTTCGAGGTCTCGGCGACCGTGTTCAGAGAGGGCCATGACGCCGTGGCCGCGGGCGTGGTGCTGACCTCGCCCGATGGACAGCGTGGCCGGTTGAAACCGATGCGCGAGCTCGCGCCCGGCACCGACCGGTGGGCAGTGGAGGTTTGCCTGCCGGCCGAGGGCGACTGGCTGTTCCGCGTGGAGGCATGGAGCGACCCCATCCACACGTGGCTGCACGACGCCGAGATCAAGATTCCGCGTGGCATGGATGTCGATCTCATGTGCGAAGAGGGCGCCCGGCTGTTCGAGCGGGCCGCGCGGGCCGTACGCGCGCCGGACTGCCCCAACGGCGCGGTCAAGAACGGGCAGGCCAGGAACGGCGGCAAGAACGGCCCCGCCAAGAACAGCGCCGCCAAGGACAGCACGGCGGGGAACGGGCAGCGGAAGCAGAACGGCAACGGTGAGAGCGCCTGCGGGCACCGGGCGGCCCTGCTGGCGATCTCCGCCACGCTGCGTGACGAGGAGCTGGACCCCAGGGCCCGGCTGTCGATCGCGCAGCTTCCCGAGACCGCGGCGCTGCTGGAGGCGCATCCGTTCCGGGAGCTGGTTACCAGATCCAAGGCGTACAAGATCAGGGTCCACCGGCGCAGGGCGCTCTACGGCTCGTGGTACGAGTTCTTCCCCCGGTCGGAGGGGGCGATCGTGGACGAGCGCGGCATCTCCAAGTCAGGCACCTTCCAGACCGCCGCCAAGCGGCTGCCGGCCATCGCCAAGATGGGCTTCGACGTCGTCTACCTGCCGCCCATCCATCCGATCGGCACGACGTTCCGCAAGGGGCGCAACAACACGCTCAGCCCTGAGCCCGACGAACCCGGCTCCCCCTGGGCGATCGGGTCGGAGGAGGGCGGCCACGACGCCGTGCACCCCGACCTGGGCACGATCGGGGACTTCGACGAGTTCGTGGCGCGCACGCGCGAGCTGGGCATGGAGGTCGCGCTCGACTTCGCGCTGCAGTGCTCGCCCGACCACCCGTGGGTCAAGGAGCACCCCGAGTGGTTCACGATCAGGGCCGACGGCTCGATCGCGTACGCGGAGAACCCGCCGAAGAAATACCAGGACATCTATCCGATCAACTTCGACAGGGACCCGGAGGGGATCTACGCCGAGGTCAAGCGGGTGCTGCGGCACTGGATGGACCACGGGGTGCGGATCTTCCGGGTGGACAACCCGCACACCAAGCCGGTGGTGTTCTGGGAGCGGCTGCTGGCCGACATTCAGACGACCGATCCCGATGTGATCTTCCTGTCGGAGGCGTTCACCCGGCCGGCGATGATGCGCATGCTCGCCAAGACCGGCTTCCACCAGTCATACACGTACTACACGTGGAAGAACTCCAAGCCGGACGTGGAGACGTACCTCACCGAACTCGCCCACGAGACCTCGTTCTACCTGCGGCCGAACCTGTTCGTGAACACACCGGATATCCTGCACGAATACCTGCAGCATGGGGGCATCCCGGCGTTCAAGATCAGGGCGGTGCTGGCCGCGCTCGCCTCGCCGACGTGGGGCGTGTACTCGGGGTACGAACTCGGCGAAAATGTGCCGGTACGTCCGGGCAGCGAGGAATATCTAGATAGTGAAAAATATCAATACAAGCCCCGCGATTGGGTTACGGCCGAACGCGAAGGACGGAGCCTCGCTCCGTTCATCACTCACCTGAATTTGTTCCGAAGAGCGCATCCGGCGCTGCAGGAATTGCGTAATCTACGATTCCACCGGGTCGACCAACCGGACATCGTCTGCTTCTCGAAACGACTCCCGGGCGCCTATGACGCGGCCACACGAAGGCACGGGCTGGGCGACGTCGTTCTGGCGGTCATCAACCTGGATCCGCACCACACCCACGAGGCAACCGTTGATCTTGACCTTCCCGCCATCGGCCTCGACTGGAACGCCGAGTTCGTGGTCGACGACGAGCTCTCAGGCGAGTCGTATCGCTGGAGGCAGAGCAACTATGTCCGCCTCGACCCCCACATCCAGCCAGCCCACATTCTCACCGTACGAGCCGCGCCACGGTAAGACGAATTCAGCGGGGAGACTTCAACGTGTGTGAAAGCGCCTCCCTCATGAGCTCCTCGCGAGGTGACTCATGAGCTCCACCACGCCCATTCCCAACACCTTCGACGAGGAAAAGCCGCGCGATCCCTACTGGTACAAGCGCGCGGTCTTCTACGAGGTCCTGATCAGAGGTTTCGCCGATTCCAACGGCGACGGGACCGGGGACATCCGAGGTCTCATCAGCAAGCTCGACTACCTGCAGTGGCTGGGCGTCGACTGCCTCTGGCTGTTGCCGTTGTACGAGTCTCCGCTGCGGGACGGCGGCTACGACATCGCGGACTTCATGAAGATCCTGCCCGAGTTCGGAGATCTGGGCGACTTCGTGAGGCTTGTCGACGAGGCACACAAACGCGGCATGCGCGTGATCGCCGACCTGGTCATGAACCACACCAGCGACGCGCACCCGTGGTTCCAGGCCTCGCGGCACGATCCGGAGGGCCCGTTCGGCGACTTCTACGTGTGGTCGCAGACGGATGAGAAATACCAGGACGCCCGGATCATCTTCATCGACACCGAGACGTCCAACTGGACCTACGACCCGGTGCGCGGCCAGTACTACTGGCATCGCTTCTTCCACCACCAGCCCGACCTCAACTACGAGAACCCGGACGTGCAGGACGCGATGCTGGAGGTGCTGCGGTTCTGGCTGGACCTCGGCATCGACGGGTTCCGGCTGGACGCGGTGCCATACCTGTTCGAGGAGGAGGGCACCAACTGCGAGAACCTGCCGAGGACCCACGAATACCTCAAGCGGGTGAGGGCCGAGGTGGACCGGATCTACCCGGACCGCGTGCTGCTCGCCGAGGCCAACCAGTGGCCGTCGGACGTGGTGGAGTACTTCGGCGACCCGGTAGGCGGCGGGGACGAATGCCACATGGCCTTCCACTTCCCGCTGATGCCCCGCATTTTCATGGCCGTACGCCGGGAGTCTCGCTACCCCATTTCCGAAATTTTGGCCCAAACGCCAAAAATTCCGGAACATTGCCAATGGGGAATCTTCCTCCGCAACCACGACGAGCTCACGCTCGAAATGGTCACGGACGAGGAACGCGACTACATGTACACCGAATACGCCAAGGATCCGCGCATGCGGGCGAACGTCGGCATCCGCCGCCGCCTGGCGCCCCTCCTGGAGAACGATCGCAACCAGATCGAGCTGTTCACCGCGCTGCTCCTGTCGCTGCCCGGCTCCCCGGTGCTCTACTACGGCGACGAGATCGGCATGGGCGACAACATCTGGCTCGGCGACCGCGACGGCGTACGCACGCCCATGCAGTGGGACCCCGACCGCAACGCCGGCTTCTCCGACTGCGATCCCGGGCGGCTCTACCTGCCGGTGATCATGGATCCGATCTACGGCTACCAGGCGATCAACGTCGAGGCGCACCAGAAGAACGCGGGCTCACTGCTGCACTGGACCAAGCGCATGATCGAGATCCGCAAGCGTCACCCGGTGTTCGGGCTGGGCGAGTACACCGAGCTCAACTCCTCCAACCCGAGCGTGCTCGCGTTCGTCAGGGAGCTGGGCGACGACCGGATGCTCTGCGTGAACAACCTGTCACGCTTCCCGCAACCCGTCGAGCTCGACCTGCGGAGGTTCGTCGGCGTCTCCCCTGTTGAAACCATGGGAGGCGTACCATTTCCGGCAATTGGCGAACTTCCGTATCTTTTGACGCTTCCTGGGCATGGATTCTATTGGTTCACGCTGCCGCCGCCAGCCGTCACCCAGGAGGAGTAGAACGTGCTTCCCGAGCTCCTTGCCGCATGGATCAGCCGCCAGCGTTGGTTCGGCGGCAAGGGGCGACCGATCGACGAGTTGTCGATCGACTCGGACGTCGAGCTGACGCCCGGACTGAGACACCTGATCGTCGCCATCTGGCAGAACGGCTCCCGGGACCGCTACCAGGTCCTGCTGGGCGAGCGCGCCGACCTGCCGGACCGGCTGCGACACGCCCTGATCGCCACGATCGACGACACCTACGTCTACGACGCCCTCCACGACTCGGACCGCACCGCCTGGCTCCTCGACGGCATGGCCCACGACGAGACCCGCAGCGGCCTGCGCATGCGTCACGTCCCCGGCGTCACCATCGACACCTCCCCGCGCAGCCTGATGCTCGGGGCCGAGCAGTCCAACACCTCGCTCGTGTACGGGGACGCCTACATCTGCAAGCTCTTCCGCCGCCTCATCCCCGGGGTCAACCCCGAGCTGGAGATCATCACCGCGCTGGCGGCCAGGAACGCCCCGCACATCGCCCAGCCGTACGGGTGGATCGAGGCCGATCTCGACGGCACGGACACCACGCTGGCGATCATGCAGGAGTTCCTGTCCACCGCGAACGACGGGTGGGACCTCGCGCTGGCCAGCGTGCGCGACCTGTACGCCTCGCTGCCCCAGCTCCCGGCGGCCGAGGCGGGCGGCGACTTCGCGGCCGAGTCGGAGCGGCTGGGCGCCGCCACCGCCCGCGTCCACCACGAGCTGGCCGCCGCCTTCCCCACCGAGGTCATCGAGATCCACGAGGTCAAACGGATGGCCGAGGGCTTCCGGCGGCGGCTCGGCCGGGCCGTGACGGAGGTGCCCGAGCTGCGCCGGCATGTGAGCGTCATTGAGGCGGCCTACCACCAGGTGGAGCTGCTCACCACCGAGGTGCCCGTGCAGCGGGTTCACGGCGACTACCACCTGGGGCAGGTCATGCGCACCCCGACCGACTGGGTGGTGCTGGACTTCGAGGGCGAGCCCGCCCAGCCGCTGGCCGAGCGCAGGGCACTGTCCTCGCCGCTGCGGGACGTCGCGGGGATGCTGCGCTCGTTCGACTACGCGGCCAGGCACCTGCTGGCCGGCCGCCCCGAGGCCGACGACCTCGAGCCCAGGGCCCAGGAGTGGGCCGACCGCAACCGGGCGGCCTTCCTGGAGGGGTACGCCGAGGGCGGCGGGGTGATCAACCGGGGCGACGCGGCGCTGCTGCGGGCGTTCGAACTGTCGAAGGCCGTGTACGAGGTGGTCTACGAGGCCAGGAACCGCCCCTCGTGGGTGTCCATCCCGCTTGCCGCCTTCCGCCCGCGCCTCTAGTTGTAGAGCTCCTCCACCAGGCCCGACAGGCCCTCGTGGCCGAGGCCCCGGGCTGTGCGCTGGTCGATGATGGTCTTCATGGGCAGCAACAGGTCCGGCTTGACGCCTTGCTCGCGGAAGGCGCGGGCGAGGTTCTCCAGGCCCACCCTGTTGATCTCCAGGTTGGACACCTCCGTGTGATGGTCGCCTGTTTCGATCTTCTCGGCCCAGACCGGCGCGAGCGCGGCCATGGCGTTGAGCCATGGGATCAGCAAGGTCGTGGTGAACTCCGTCAACGGGAATTTCGCCGACGTGACGAGAGCCGCGGCCTCCAGGACTCCGGCCATCTGGCCGTACATGCCCGTGAGCATGGCCAGGTCGAGCAGCGGCGCCATGCCGGGGTCCGCACCGACGTACCGGGCGTCGGCGAGGGCGGCCAGCGCCGGCTCGTGGCGGTCGAAGGCGGGCTCGGAGCCGCTGTAGAGAATGAGCGCGCCGGGATTGGCGATCATTTGAGGCACGGCCATGATGCCGCCGTCCAGGTAGTCGGCCCCCTGCTCGGCCGCCCAGGACGCCGCCTCGCGGGCCTCGGCCGGCCTGCCGCTGGTGAGGTTGGCGAGGACGCGGCCGGACAGCTCGGTGTCCTTGAGGACGTCATAGACGGACGGGTAGTCGAGCAGGCACGCGATGACCAGCGGGCTCGCCTCGACCGCCGCGGCCGGCGTCGCGGCGCGGGCGGCGCCCTTGGCGACCAGGGGGTCGGCCTTGGCGGGCGTACGGTTCCAGACGGTGACGCGGTGGCCGGCGGCCATGAGGGCCTCGGCGAGCGCGGAGCCCATGAGGCCGAGGCCGAGAACGGAGATATTTTCCGACATTTCAGTGTTCCTTCGGTGTTGAGTGATGCGTTCACCCTGTCGGTGGACGGTTATGGTCTGATTCGGAGTTCGTTATGGGGGGCGGATGCGGTTCGGGGTGCTGGGGCCGCTCGCGGTGTGGAGCGCGGACGGGGAGCCGGTCCGGGTGCTCGAGGTCAAGGTCCGGGCGCTCCTGGCCGACCTGCTGATCCACGCGGGGCACCCGGTCTCCGCGGACCGGCTGGTGGAGGACCTGTGGGGCGGCAGGCCGCCCGCGAACGCGCCCGCCGCGCTGCGGGTGAAGGTGTCGCAGCTGCGCAGGGCGCTGGGAGATCGGGAGCTGGTGGCGTACCGGGCGCCCGGCTACGTGCTGTCCGTGGAGCCGGAGTCGGTGGACGCGGGCCTGTTCGAGACGTTGCTCAGGCGCGCGCAGCACAGCGACGACCTCCAGGTACGCGCGTCGCTGCTGCGGCAGGCGCTCGGCCTGTGGCGTGGGGGCGCGTATGCCGAGTTCGCCGACGAGCCGTTCGCCCTGGCCGCCGTGGCCCGGTTGGAGGAGCAGCGGCTGGTGGCGGTGGAGGAGCTGGCCGAGACCCGGCTCGGATCGGGCGAGCACGCGCTGGTGGCGGCCGAGCTCGCCGATCTGGTGGCCCGGCATCCGCTGCGCGAGCGGCTGCGGGCCGTCCACGTGCGGGCTCTCTATCTGGCGGGGCGGCAGAGCGAGGCGCTGGCGGCCTACGAGGATCTGCGCCGGCGACTGGCCGACGAGCTGGGGCTCGATCCGGGGCCCGAGCTGGTGGCGCTGCACCAGGCGATCCTGGAGCAGGACACCGCCGCCCTGGGACCGGCGCCGGCGCGGCCCCGTACGAACCTGCCCGCGCCGCTGACGGACCTGGTGGGGCGTGCGGAGGCGGTGGCCGAGGTGCGCACGCTGCTGCGCGCCCACCGGCTCGTCACGCTCACCGGCCCCGGAGGAGTGGGCAAGACCCGCCTCGCACTGGCCGCCGCGAGCCCGCCGGCGCCGCAGCGAGCGGGACACGGCGCCGGAGGGACGGCGGCGCAGGACGGGTCCGGCGCGGGAGGGGCGGCGGCACAGGGCGGGTTCGGCGCGGGAGGGGCGGCGGCACAGGGCCGGTTCGGTGGCGGAGGGGCGGCGGCGCAGGACGGGTTCGGTGGCGGGGTGTGGCTGGTCGAGCTGGCGGCGCTGCGGCCGCGTGCGGCGGTCGTCGAGGTGGCGGAGACGATCGCCGGCGTGCTCGGGTTACGGGACGACTTGGCGGACTCCATGGTGGATCGGCTGGCCGCCGCCCTGGAGGGCAAGGAGACGCTGCTCGTGCTCGACAACTGCGAGCACGTCGTCGAGCAGGTCGCCGCGCTGACCGCGCGGCTGCTGCGGGCCGCGCCCCGGCTGCGGGTCCTGGCCACCAGCCAGGAGTCGCTGAGGATCGAGGGCGAGACGCTGTGGAGCGTGCCTCCGCTGGAGCCGGAGGCGGCCGTGGAGCTGTTCGCGGCCCGGGGGAACGTGCCCCCGAGCGAGGCCGTGGCGACCATCTGCCGGCGGCTCGACGGCATCCCGCTGGCGCTGGAGCTGGCCGCCACCCGGGTGCGCGCGCTCGGCGTACAGGAGCTCGCCGACCGGCTGGACGACCGGTTCAGGCTGCTCAACGCGGGCATGCGGGACGCGCCGGCCCGGCAGCGCACGCTCCGGGCGATGATCGACTGGAGCTGGGAGCTGCTCACCGAGGACGAGCGCATGGTGCTGCGGCGGCTGGCCGTGCACGCCGGCGGCGGCACGCTGCGGGCGGCCGAGGAGGTGTGCGCCGAGCCCGCCGTGGACGTGCTCGACACGCTGGCGAGGCTGGTCGACCGGTCGCTCGTCGTGGTGACGGCGGGGCCTCGGTACCGGCTGCTGGAGTCCGTGGCGGCCTACGGCCAGGAACGGCTGGCCGAGGCCGGCGAGCTGGATGACGTGCGGCTCCGGCATGTCCGCTACTACGCCGGCCTGGCCGAGCGGGCCGCGCCGGACCTGCGGGGGCATGACCAGCGGCGCGCGCTCGCGCTGCTGGACGCCGAGAGCGCCAACGTGCGGGCCGCGCTGGAGGCGGCGGCCCGCCTCGGCGCGGCCGATGAGGCCGTGCGCCTGGTGAACGCGATGGGCTGGTACTGGGTGCTGCGCGGCAAGCTGGGCGAGGGCCAGCGGGCGCTGGAGACGGCCCTGTCGATCCCCGGAGCGCCTCGCTCCGGCGCGGCGCAGGCCAGGGTCTGGCTGGCCGGGCTGCGGATGCTGACAGGCCGGCCGCAGGTCGCCGGCACCACGCTGTTCGAGGCCATCGAAGACCCGCTGGACAGGGCCAGGGCTCGGTGGTTCGCCGGGTTCGCGATGTTCGGCTACGACGACTTGTCGGCCAGCGGGGCGCTGATCGAGACGGCGCTCGCGACCTTCCGCGCGCTCGGCGACAAGTGGGGCACGGCGGCCGCCCTGAACGTCCTGGCCAGGTACGCCGCCATGCGCGGCGACCTGGCGGCGCTGCGCAGGAACGGCGAGCAAGGGCTGGCGCTGTTCAGGGAGCTCGGCGACCGGTGGGGAGAGATGCGGGCCGCGGAGAACCTCAGCACCCTGGCCGAGATCACCGGCGACTACGAGCGGGCGGCCGAGCTGCGCATGGAGGGCCTGCGCATGGCCGAGGAGCTTGGCCTGTGGAGCTCGGTGTCCGACGCGCTGTCGCGGCTGGGCAGGATCGCCCTGCTGACGGGCGATCACGCGCGGGCCGACGACTACCACGAGCGCGCCAGGCTGCTGGCCGTCGCGCAGTCCAACCGGCCCGCCGAGGAGTTCGCCGAGCTCGGGCTGGCGCTCAGCGCCAGGCGGCAGGGCCGGCTGGACGACGCCGAGCGGCGGCTGCGTACGTGGCTGGACTGGGTCAGGGACGTGGCGGGCGAGCCCGGGGCCGCGCTGATCCTGGCCGAGCTCGGGTTCGTCGCCGAGCAGCGAGGTGATGCGGCGGCGGCGCTGGAGCTGCAGCTGGAGGGCCTGGAGGCGGCCCGCAAGGTGGGCGATCCGCGGGCGACCGCGCTGGCGCTGGAAGGGCTGGCGGGCGCACGGGTGCTCGCCGGGCGGCACGAGGAGGCCGGCTTGCTGCTCGGCCACGCCGCGGCGCTCAGGGCATCCGTGGGCGCGCCGCTCCCGCTCGGGGAACGGGGCGACGTCGACCGCATCACGGCCGCCGTGGAGGCGGCTCTGGGGCGGCAGGCCCTGGACGGGGCGCAGGCGCGCGGTGCGGAACTCCCGCTGGAGCGGGTCGTCCCGCCGCAGGCCGATTAACCCGGGAGTTTGCACTTTCTGTGATTGTCGCGGTGATAGGGGGCAGGTCCTGGGATGGACGGTCATCTTAGGGCAGGGTTGGAGTCATGCCGATGAGGACAGAGCTCGACCGCCTCGCGGGCGGAGCACACCACGATCCGCACTCCGTTCTGGGAGCGCACCCCGTCCCTGGGGGGATGATCTTCCGCTCGCTGCGCCCGCTGGCCGAGCGGGTCAGGGTGGTGCTGGAAGACGGTACGGCCCACGACATGAAGCACCAGGCCCACGGCGTGTTCGAGGTCACGGTCCCAGGTCTGGACAAGGTGCCCGACTACCGGTTGAGCGTCAAATACGCCGACGCGGAGCCGTACGAGGTGCGCGACCCGTACCGGCACTGGCCCACCCTGGGGGAGGTGGACCTGCACCTCATCGGCGAAGGGCGGCACGAGCGGCTGTGGGAGGCGCTGGGCGCCCGGGTGATGAAGCACGAGGACGTCGAGGGCACCGCGTTCGCCGTCTGGGCCCCGAACGCGCGCGGCATCAGGGTCGTCGGTGACTTCAACCACTGGGACGGCACCGCCTACCCGATGCGGTCGCTGGGGCGTTCGGGGGTGTGGGAGCTGTTCGTGCCCGGGCTTGGCGCGGGCGAGCGGTACAAGTACCAGGTCCTCGGCGCCGACGGGACGTGGCGGGACAAGGCCGACCCGATGGCCAGGCGGACCGAGGTGCCGCCGATGACGGCCTCCGTGGTGGACAAGTCCGACTACGCCTGGGCGGACGACACGTGGATGGCCGAGCGGCCCGAGCGGCGGCCGCTGAGCGAGCCGATGAGCGTCTACGAGGTGCACCTGGGGTCGTGGCGGCCTGGGCTGTCGTACCTGGAGCTGGCCGACCAGCTCTCGGACTACGTGGCCGACCTGGGGTTCACGCACGTGGAGCTGCTGCCGGTGGCCGAGCACCCGTTCGGCGGGTCGTGGGGCTACCAGGTGACGTCCTACTACGCGCCGACGGCCAGGTTCGGCACCCCTGACGAGTTCCGCCACTTCGTGGACCGGATGCACCAGCGCGGCATCGGGGTGGTGCTGGACTGGGTGCCGGCGCACTTCCCGATGGACGACTGGGCGCTGGCCCGCTTCGACGGCACGCCGCTGTACGAGCACGCTGATCCGGCCAGGGGCGAGCACCCGGACTGGGGCACGTACGTGTTCGACTTCGGCCGCAGGGAGGTGCGGAACTTCCTGGTCGCCAACGCGGTCTACTGGCTGAAGGAGTTCCACATCGACGGGCTGCGGGTGGACGCGGTGGCGTCGATGCTCTACCTGGACTACTCGCGGCGGGAGGGCGAGTGGACGCCGAACGTCTACGGCGGCCGGGAGAACCTCGACGCGGTCGAGTTCCTCAAGGAGATGAACGCGGTCGCCTACCGCGAGACGCCCGGCATCACCACCGTGGCGGAGGAGTCGACGGCCTGGCCGGGGGTGTCGCGGCCGGTGCACCTGGGCGGGCTCGGGTTCGGGTTCAAGTGGAACATGGGGTGGATGCACGACACGCTCGAATACCTCCGGCATGAGCCGGTATTTCGCCAGTATCACCATCACCAGATGACGTTCTCGCTGCTGTACGCGTACTCCGAGAACTACGTGCTGCCGCTGTCCCACGACGAGGTCGTGCACGGCAAGGGATCGCTGCTGGGCAAGATGCCGGGCGACGAGTGGCAGCGCTTCGCGCAGCTGCGGGCGCTGCTGGCGTTCATGTGGGCGCATCCGGGCAAGCAGCTGCTGTTCATGGGCGGCGAGTTCGGCCAGGGCTCGGAGTGGTCGGAAGAGCGCGGACTGGACTGGTGGGTGCTGGAGTTCGACGGGCACCAGGGCGTGCAGCGGCTGGTGCGCGACCTCAACAGGCTCTACAAGGAGACGCCCGCGCTGTGGGAGCAGGACTGCTCGCCCGACGGGTTCCGGTGGATCGACGCCGACGACGCCCCGGGCAACACCTTCTCGTTCGTCCGTTACGCGGCCGACGGGTCGGCGGTGGCGTGCGTGGTGAACTTCAGCGGCGCGGCGCACGAGAACTACCGGCTCGGGCTGCCGTACGCCGGGACGTGGACCGAGGTGGTCAACACCGACGCCTACGACTACTGGGGCAGCGGCGTGGGCAACATGGGCGCGGTCGAGGCGGCCGTCGAGGCCTGTCACGGCCTCCCGTACTCCACCACGCTGCGGGTGCCGCCGCTCGGCGCGGTCTGGCTCTCGCACGAGGGGATTCACTGATCATTTGACCGGAGTCCGCTGAAAGTTCGGTGAGAAACCGGGCGGGGGCCTGTGCCTGCCCGGCAAATCCCCATAAACTCCGAGATCATCCCCTCTCGGAGGAGACGCGTGCGACTTCGCCACCTGATCGTGTGCTCGATCGCGCTGGCCCTGATGCCCGTGGCCGGCCCGGCTTACGCAGACGATCCGACCCCGACGCCCAGCACGTCGCAGGAGAAGGTCGAGGACGGCTTAGCCGCCGACGGCGGCACCGAGCGGGCCATCGTCGAGCTGACCGACCCCGGGCAGAACGCGCCCGTGGCGAGCCAGGCGGCGGCCGAGAGCGTGGACGTGCTGCTGCAGCCGCAGAACCAGTCGTTCATGGTGGTCGAGGGCACCGCGGAAGAGCTGGCCAAACTGGCCGAGGACCCGCGGGTCACCTCCATCCACCGGGACCGGACGTACTCACCGGCCGACGTCACCCCCAACCTCTCGCTGATCGGTGCCGACCAGGCGCACGCGAAGGGCATCACCGGGACCGGGCAGGCGGTGGCCATCCTCGACACCGGCATCGACCGGGACCATCCGTGGTTCGGCAACCGGATCGTGGCCGAGGCCTGCTTCTCCGCCGTGGAGAGCGGCGTCGAGTCGTTGTGCCCGAACGGGCAGCCGGAGCAGATCGGCTCGGGCGCGGCCGACGCCATGACGGCCAAGTGCCTGGCCGACGGCGTGAACCTGTGCGAGCACGGCACGCACGTCGCGGGCATCGCGGCCGGCACCGGAGGCGTGGCGCCGGGCGCGAACATCGTGGCGGTGCAGGTCTTCAGTCGGGTCAACGACGAGGGGATCTGCGGCGAGGCGTCGTGCCTGCTGGCGTTCGAGTCGTCGCTGCGGCTGGCCATGGACTACGTGGCCGGGCTGAGCCAGCCGGTCGCGGCGGTCAACCTGAGCCTGGGCGGCGCGCTGTCGGAGACCGAATGCGACGGCTCCGAGGAAGCCGCGATCTTCAAGCCGAAGATCGACGCGCTCCTGGCCAAGGGCGTCGCGACCGTGGTGGCCGCGGGGAACGAGTTCTTCGACGGGGCCTCGTACCCGGCGTGCATCTCCTCGGCGGTGGCCGTGGGCGCGAACGACGGCGGCGACGCGATCGCGGACTTCTCCAACCGGGGCGCGGTGGTGGACCTGTTCGCGCCTGGTGTGGACATCTCCTCGTCGGTGCCGGACAACCAGACCGCCGTGCACAGCGGCACGTCGATGGCCACGCCGCACGTGGCGGGCGCGCTGGCGCTGATGAAGCAGGCCGGGCCGCAGACGCCGATGGCGGACCTGATCAACACGTTGAAGACGACCGGCAGGCCGTACGTGTACGAGTCCAACGGCACGCAGGTCACCACGCCGCGCCTGGACCTGGCGGCGGCCCTGGCCGGGGCGACGCCGCAGCCGCCCATCACGCAGACCCCGACCGAGGACCCCTCGCCGGAGCCCGACCCCTCCGACAGCAGCGGCCCGGCGCCGGAGCCCGACGACCCCGATCCCGAGCCGTCGCCTGATCCACAGCCGACGTCGTCCACGTCACCGGTCCCGCTGCCCACGGTCACGGTGACGGTGACCGTCACACCGAAGCCGGCCGCCGCGGTCTGCACGCGCGGCACGACGGCCGCGAAGATGACGGCCAAGAAGTGGGCCGTGGAGATCCACCGCAGCAGCGGCACGATCCCGGACGCCACGCTCACCTGCTACCTGAAGCTGATCGGCAAGTCGAGCAAGGTGTTCCCGGAGCTGACGAAGGCGTCCTCGCTCGGCACTGCGTACCGGGTGCTGAAGAACTCCAAGGCCGGCAAGGGCAAGCTGGACAGCGCGCTGCTCACGGGCTGGCTGAACTGGGCGCACGGCACGAACGGCACCGCGACGCTGTCGACCGCCGAGAAGGTGCGGCTGAGCGGCACGTCGTCGGCGGCGGCGCTGAAGAAGGCCACGAAGAACGTCCTCAAAACCGTTAAATAACCAAATATCAGAAAAGGCCGGTCACTCTTGACCGGCCTTTTCTCTTTGCCGCCACAAGGCAAAAAAAGCCTCCCTCGTTTCTCTGGTAACAAACGTCACTGACATCACAGTTGTCACAGGTGGGGATGTATGCGGCTGCACGCAGCCGGGAGCCGGAAAAGGTGCACGGCTCCCGCCTCAACGCATCACACCGCCTGATTCTCGGAGGAATAAGTGAGGCTACGCTCTCTGCCGGCCGGCGCAACGGCGCTGGCCGTCGCCTCGGCTCTGCTCTACGCGGCGCCGGCGCTCCACGCCGACACGATCGACACCAGCGGCCCCATCGTCAGCCCCGCGCTCGTCGCGGAGGTCCAGGGCAGGACCAAGGTCCGCTCCATCGTCCAGCTCAGGCCAGGGCAGAGCGTCGCGGCCGTCGCCGGCGACATCGGGCATGCCTCCGAGGGAAGCCGCGTCCTGGAGACGGCCGAGTCGCCGCACTTCTTCGTCGCCGAGCTGGACGAAGCCGCGTTGGCCAAGCTGAAGCAGGACGCCCGGGTCCAGTCCGTGTACAAGGACGAGGTGCGCTTCCCCCTTCTCGACACCAGCACGCGGACGATCCGCTCGGACCGGGCCAACCTCGCGGGCTGGACCGGTAGGGGCACGACGGTCGCCGTGCTCGACACGGGCATCGACCGCGACCATCCGTTCTTCGCCGGCCGCCTGGTCGACGAGGCCTGCTTCTCCTCCTCCTACGCCGGCGACGGCACGGTCTCGATCTGCCCGAACAACCAGCCCAGCCAGATCGGCCCCGGCGCGGCCGACGCCGAGATCCCGCTGTGCGTGGTCAACGGCCGCAACCTCTGCGACCACGGCTCGCACGTGGCGGGCATCGCGGTGGGCAGGAGGACCACGGGCGCGCCCGCCAACGGCGTCGCCCCCGCGGCGGGACTCATGGCGATCCAGGTTTTCAGCCGCTCGGACAGCCCTTCGACGTGCGGGATCGGCGGCGAGCCGACACCGTGCTACGTCAGCTACATCTCCGACCAGAAGCTGGCGCTGGAGTACGTGGCGCGGGTTGCCAGATCCCGCAACGTCGCGGCGGTGAACATGAGCCTCGGGGGCGGCGGCCCGTACGCCGCGGCCTGTGACACCGACCCGAGCGCCGCCGCGGTCAAGCCGGAATTCGACACCCTGGTGGCCCTGGGGGTCGCGCCCGTGGTGGCGGCGGGCAACAACGGCTTCACGAACGGGGTCGCCTCGCCCGCCTGCATCTCCACCGCCGTCGCGGTCGGCGCCACCTGGGACAACGACGCGCCGGCCTACTTCACCAACCGCGGCAAGCTGCTCGACGTGTTCGCGCCCGGAGTGTCCGTCAGGTCGGCGGTCCCGGGCGGCGGCTACGCGTACGCCAGCGGCACCTCGATGTCCGCGCCGCACGTGGCGGGGGCGTTCGCGCTGATGCGGCAGGCGTTCCCGGGCTTCACGATCGCGCAGAGCCTGCAGCGGCTCCGGAACGCCGGGAAGGGCATCCCGTACGTGGGAGGCACGACGACGATCACGCCGCGGATAGACGTGCAACGGGCCACCGCGGGCTCCGTGGCGACCACGGCCGATCCCCGCCTCTGAACTGACGGGCCCTTCAGGGACAAGAAGAGATAACGGAACCCAAACCCCCCCTCTGACATCAGTTGTCTAATTACTACACTTCCATCAACAAAGCCCCCCGAACCCCCCGGAGGAACAGTTGAGACTTCCGTCTCTGCTGGCCGGCGCGATCGCGTTAGCCGCTACCTCGGCAGCGCTGGTCGCCACACCCGCTCTCGCCGACCCCGACTCCAAGATCGACCCTGCGATCACCGCGGCCGGCGAGCACCGCGCCATCGTCCGGGTACAGCAGCCCGCCCAGGTCAAGTCCGTGCAGACCAGCGCGGAACAGGTGAAGCAGGACAAACGGAACGTCTCCGCTGAGCCGCCCTCCGAGGTGGCGGGCAAGCTGGACTTCTTCGTCTACCGCGGCACCCGCGCCGAGTTGGAGAAGATCGCCGAGCAGTCGGACGTCGTCTCGATCCGCAAGGACAAGCTGAACGAGCCCACGCTCGTGGAGAGCATCCCGCTGATCGGGGCCGACCGGGCACACCGGCTGGGATATTCGGGCAAGGGCACGGCCGTCGCGATCCTCGACACGGGCATCGACAACGACCACCCGGCCTTCGGCAACCGCATCGTGGCCCAGGCCTGCTTCTCGGCCGCCGACCCCGTCGACGGCTCCACGCCGCTGTGCCCGAACGGCAGCCAGTTCCAGATCGGCGACGGCGCCGCGAACTCCGAGGCCGAGGCCTGCACGAAGGACGCGCCGCAGCCGCAGTACGGCCTGTGCTACCACGGCACGCACGTCGCCGGCATCACGGCGGGCCAGGCCACCCCCGAGTTCGCGACCGGTGGCGTGGCGCCGAAGGCCACGATCATCCCGGTGCAGGTGTTCAGCCGCTTCGACAACTCCCCGTACTGCGCGGGCCGCCCGGTCTGCATCCTGGCGTACGACTCGTCGATCCTGACCGGCATGGCCTACTCCGATCTGGTAGCCGACCAGTACAACGTCGCCTCGGTGAACCTGAGCCTGGGCGGCGGCCAGTACACCGAGGCCTGCGACGAGGGCGACGGCGCCGACTTCAAGGCGGAGGTCGACAAACTCCTGGCCAAGGGCACCGCCACGGTGGTCGCGTCGGGCAACAACGGCTTCGAGGCGGCGGTGTCGTGGCCCGCGTGCGTCTCGAACACGGTCGCGGTGGGCGCCACGGACAAGCAGGACGCCGTGGCCACGTTCTCCAACCGGGGGACGATGCTGGACGTGTTCGCGCCGGGCGTGGCGATCAAGGCCGCGATCACGGGCAACACGTACGCGGCCCTGAGCGGCACGTCGATGGCGTCCCCGCACGTGGCGGGCGCGTTCGCACTGCTGCACCAGAAGCGCCCGCACTCCTCAGTGGACCGGATCCTGGACGCCCTGAAGCGCACAGGCAAGCCGATCGGCTACACCAGCGCGGGCACCGAGGTGACAACGCCCAGAATCAACGTGTATGCAGCATTGAAGGCCCGATACTGACGACGCCTGGGTAGGTGGGCCGTCGCTCACCCCCAGGCACCTCAGTTAAGACGCCCCCGGCATGAGGCGAATATCCGCGGGGCCTGCGCGCGTCGGCGCGGGCCTGGGCCGCGTGCCGCTCGCCATGCCGAGCCGCGCGTCGAGGCAGCGGGCAGTGGCGAACCTGACCAGCTCCGCCCATTCGCGGTCACGGCCGAAAACGTGCGCGGGCTTGGCGAGGGGTTGCACAGCCAATGGTGTACACCTTCGCGCCGAACACACGTGGACCCATTTCCAAATGTGTCGCTTAGGGTGGCTTTATGGACGCAGGCAAGGCGATCTTCGAAACCGTCGGCAAGCTTCGCCAGCGGCGCACGGCCCCGCTGGTGCTGGAGCTCGATCTCACCGAGGGCCTCACGGAGGGCCCCCCGGCGGATCCGCTCGCCGCGTTGCTGTCCATGCGCAAACCGCGCCTGTCCGACGTCCTGTCCGGGCTCCGGCGGGCCAAGCAGGACTCCAGGGTCAAGGCGCTGATCGTGAAGATCGGGAGCAGCCCGCTGGGGCTGGCCATGGTGCAGGAGCTGCGCCAGGCCGTGGTCCACTTCCGGGCCTCGGGCAAGCTGACCGTCGCGTTCGCCGAGACGTTCGGGGAGTTCGGCGGCGGCACCGTGCCCTACTACCTGGCGACCGCCTTCGAGCGTGTCTACCTGCAGCCGAGCGGCGACGTCGGGCTGACCGGGGTGGCTCTGGAGCAGCGCTTCCTCAAGGGAGCCCTGACGAAGCTGGGCGTGGGGTACGAGGCCGGGCAGCGGCACGAGTACAAAACCGCCGTCAACACCTTCACCCAGGACCACATGACCGAGCCGCACCGCGAGTCCATGAGCCGCATCGTGGAGTCGGTCACCGAGACGATGATCGCCGGCATCGCCGACGGCCGCCGGCTGGACCCCGGCAAGGTGCGCGAGCTGATCGACCGCGGACCGTTCACCAGCGCGGAGGCGCAGGAGGCCGGGCTGGTCGACGGGCTGGCGTACCGGGACGAGGTGTACGAGGAGATCAAGCAGGCCACGGGCGGCGACGCGCACCTGCTGTTCGTCTCCAGGTACGCCCGGGCCGCGGCCGTACGGAAGCTGCCGCATCCGATGGCGGATGGGATCGCGCTCGTCCACGGCAGCGGCATGATCAAGACCGGCCGCAGCGGCCGGAGCCCGCTCGGCGGGGGCGGGGCGATGGGCTCCGACACGATCAGCGCCGCGCTCCGGGCCGCGAGGCGCGACGAGCACATCAAGGCCGTCGTCTTCCGCGTCGACAGCCCCGGCGGCTCGTACGTGGCCTCCGACACGGTGTGGCGCGAGGTGACCCTGACCCGCAAGGTGAAGCCGGTGATCGTCTCCATGGGCGATCTGGCGGCGTCCGGCGGCTACTTCGTGTCGATGGCGGCCGACGTGATCGTGGCCCAGCCGGGCACGCTGACCGGCTCGATCGGCGTGTACGGCGGCAAGCCCGTCTTCTCCGAATTGCTCACCAAAATGGGGATAAATTCGGAAATGGTGGCGGAGGGGGCCAACGCCGGCATGTTCTCCACGTCCCGCAACTTCTCCCCCGAGCAGTGGGAGCGGATCAACGCCTGGCTCGACCGGATCTACGACGACTTCGTGAGCAAGGTGGCCGAGAGCCGCGACCTCCCCCGGGAACAGGCCCACGAACTGGCCAAGGGCCGCGTGTGGACCGGCGCCGACGCGCACGCCCGCGGGCTGGTGGACGAGCTGGGCGGGCTGGAGGACGCGCTGACCCTGGCCAGGAAGCGGGCCGGGCTGGGCGACGAGGCCCCCGTCCGCCTCTATCCCCGGCTCAACCCCCTGGAGCGGCTGCGCGGGCCGGAGTCCAGCGAGGACAAGTCCGCGGCCCTGGCCCGGGTACGGCTGGACGCCTGGGGACCGCTCGCCCGCCTGTCCGCCGAACTCGGCCTCCCGGCGACGGGTCCGCTCCTGCTGCCCGAGTGGTACACGATCCGCTGAACCGGCCCCGCTACGTGCCCATGGCCCGGTAACGCCCTCGGAGCCGTACCAAGGGCTGGAGGGCGGGGTTGACGTAGGGGACGGACAGGACGGTCGCGAGGAACAGCGTGTGGTCGCCGGCCGGGATCACCCGGGTGGTCTCGGCTTCCAGGGCGGCCACGCCGCCCTCCACCACCAGCGCGTCCGTCTGCGGCCCCCGATGGTGCGGGACGCCCGCCACCAGGAGCCGCGCGCTGGGCCGGCCGGGGGTGGCGAAGCGGCTGGCGATCGCCGCCTGGCCGGACGACAGCAGGGAGGCGGCCCAGCGGTCCTGCCGGAGCAGCACCTCATTCAGGTAGCCGCGGCTGGCCAGGCTGACCAGGACGAGCGGCGGTTCCAGCGAGACGGACATCAGCGCCGACACCGTGGTGCCGAGGTCGTCGCGCCCGTCGCGGACGGTCACCACCGCCACCCCGGCCGAGAGCTGGGCCATCGCCTCCGTGAACTCACTCACCGCGAGGGCCCCCGATCCAGGAGGCCCTCGCGGGAAGCGGCGTCAGGCGAGGCCGTTGGAGGTCAGCCATTCCTTGGCCACCGTGGCGGGCTCGTCCTTGTTGACGGAGATCTTCTGCATCATGTCGAGCAGGGACTGCGTGGACAGCTTCGCCGAGATGGAGTTCAGCGTCGTCTTGATGACGTCGGACGCGGCCGCCTTGTTGAGCAACGGCGTCACGTTCTGAGCGGGGAAGATGTTCTTGGGGTCCTGCAGCGGCACCAGGTTGTTGGCGGTCATCTTGGGGTCGGTGGTGAACACGTTGCCGACCTGGATCGAGCCGTCCTTGATCGCGTCAGCGGTGGTCGGCCCCGTGGGCTTCCACTCCTTGAACTCGATCCCGTAGACCTCCTTGAAGCGCGCCTCCCACCGCTCCTTGAACTCCGGCGGCCCACCGACGACCATGCTCTTGGAGACCTTGGCCAGGTCCTCCATCGAGTTGAGCGACTGCTTGGTCTGGGTGTCCTTGGTGATGGACAGGCTGTCCTTGTCCTCGGCCGGGGAGGAATCCAGCACCTCCAGCTCGGCGGGCAGCTTCTCCTTCAGCGTGGTGTTGACCTCATCGGTGGTCGCCGCGGTGCTCTTCTGGTCGATGAAGGCCAGCAGGTTGCCGTTGTATTCGGGCACGATGGTCAGACCGCCGCTCTTGACCTGGTCGTAGACGACCTCGCGGCTGCCGATGCGCGGCTTCTCCTCAACCTGCACGCCCTTGGCCTCCAGCGCCTGGGCGTAGATCGACCCGAGCAGCACGCTCTCGTCGAAGTCGAAGGATCCGATGACGGCCTTCCCCCCGCCAGAGGCCGAACCGCTGGGAGCCGCGCTCGAGGTGTCCAACGGGTTACCTGCCGTGCTACCGCCGCCACCGCCACAGGCGGCCAACGCGAGCATCGCCGAAACCAGGATTCCCGCGACGCGGTACTTGCGTCTCATCTTTGCTTTTCCCTTCTAAGGCGGGAGGTAATACAGGAGACTATCGAACCTTCAGCCGCCGGCTCACCCCAGGCGAGACCGTCACTCTCTGAGCGAGCGTGAACAGGATCTGCACCACGAGCGCGAACAGCACGATCAGTACTGAACCGCCGACGACGCTGGAGTAATCCTTCGTCGCGAAACCGTCGATCACGTATCGCCCGAGGCCGCCGAGCCCGGTGTAAGCGGCGACCGTGGTGGTGGCCACGATCTGAATCGCGGAGAGCCGGCAGCCGAGCAGGATCAGCGGCAGCGCGACCGGCACCAGCACCCGCCCGAGCACCTGCCCGCTCCGCAGCCCCATCCCGTACGCGGCGTCGCGCAGCTCGGGATCGACCCCCTTGATGCCCTCGAACGTGTTGACCAGGATCGGCGGCACCGACAGCAGCACCAGCGCGATGACCACCGGCCAGATCGAGGCCGTGCCGAGCAGCAGCACGAACATCACCAGCAGCCCCAGTGTGGGCAGCGCCCTGGCCAGGTTCGCGGAGACGACGACGAGCACCTCGCCCCGGCCCGTGTGGCCGATCAGCAGCCCGAGCGGCACCGCGATCAGCACGGCCAGCACCAGCGCCAGCGCCGAGAACTCCAGGTGCTCCAGCAGCCGCGCGGGGATGCCGTCGGGCCCCGACCAGTTCTCGGGGTCCCCGAAGAACTGGCCGAGCCAGTCGAAGAACGCGATCAGCCAGCCCACGACGCCGCTCCCCATCCGCAGCACGCCCTCACGACGCGGCTCCCTTCCTGGCCCGCACCCACGGCGTGAGCAGCCGCTGCGCGAGGACCAGCAGACCGTCGGCGACCAGCGCCAGCGCGACGATCAGCACGATGCCCACGATCACCGGCGGCATGAACGGGTTCTGGTACGCCCGCGTGAACAGCCCGCCGAGCCCTCCTTGCCCGATCAGCGCGCCCACGCTGACCAGGCTGATGCTGGAGACCGCGACCACCCGCAGCCCGGCCAGCACCACCGGCACGGCGATCGGCAGCTCGACCAGCAGCAGCCGGCGCAGCGGCGTGAACCCCATCGCGACCGCCGACTGCCGTACGTGGTCGGGCACCGAGCCCAGCCCGTCGACCACCGCCGGGATGAGCACGGCCATGCCGTAGAAGGTCAGCGGGATGATCACGGTGGTCTGCGACAGCCCGGTCACCGAGATCAGCAGCATGAAGACCGGCAGCGAAGGGAGCGCGTACACGATGTTCATCAGGCCCGAGGTGGGCTGGTAGAGCCAGCGCCAGCGCACGCAGGCCAGCCCGAGCGGGAGCGCCAGGACTAGCGAGAACAGGATCGGCACGAGGGACATGGTCAGGTGGTCGGTGAGCAAATTCCTGATGCTGTCGACCCGCCCGGTGTCCCAATTGCGCCCGATCCACTCCCATAGGGAGGGAGGACCGTCACCCATCCGCCGCCTCCGCCAGCGCCTCGTCGAGCGCCTCTCTGGTGGCCACGCCGACGACCTTGCCCTGCTCGTCCACGGCCACGGAGCAGCCGGACGGCGACAGCAGTGCCGCGTCGAGTGCGGAGCGCATGGAGTCCTTGCCGTGCAGGAACGTCCCGTACGGCTCCAGCTCCCCCGGACGCGCCCCGGACACCCAGCCGACCGGCCGCCCGGCCGCGTCCACGACCAGCAGCCACGGCTCGTCGCTCGGGTCCGCGAAACCTTCGGCCACGGTCAGGTCGGTACGCAGCCGCAGTCCGGCGGTCGAGATGAACTGCAGGCGCCTGATCCCCCTGTCATGGCCGAGGAACTCGCGGACGAAGTCGTCGGCCGGCTCCGACAGCAGTGTCTTGGGGTCGGCGACCTGCGCCAGCGTGCCGCCCACCCGCAGCACGGCCACGCGGTCGCCCAGCTTGATGGCCTCGTCGATGTCATGGGTGACGAAGACGATGGTCTTGTTCAGCTCGGACTGGAGCCTGAGCAGCTCGTCCTGCAGGCTCGTGCGCACGATCGGGTCGACCGCGCTGAACGGCTCGTCCATGAGCAGCACGGGCGGGTCGGCGGCGAGCGCCCTGGCCACGCCCACGCGCTGCTGCTGCCCGCCGGAGAGCTGGAACGGGTAGCGCCCGGCCAGCGCGGGGTCGAGGCCGACGCGTTCGAGCAGCTCCATGGCCCTGGCGCGGGCCTTCTTCTTGTCCCAGCCGAGCAGGTAGGGGACGGTGGCGATGTTGTCGATGATCTTCCGGTGCGGGAAGAGGCCGGCCTGCTGGATGACGTACCCGATGCCGCGCCGCAGCGTCGGGGGGTCGATGCCCTGCACCGGCACGCCGTCGAGGAGGATCTTCCCCTCGGAGGCGTCGATCATCCGATTGATCATCCGGAGGGACGTCGTCTTTCCGCAGCCAGAGGGGCCGACGAACACGGTGATCTCACCGGTGGGCGCCTCGAGGCTGAGGCGGTCCACGGCGACCGTTCCGTCTGGGTAGCGTTTGGTGACAGCGTCGAATGTGATCACGCGCGAACTCTCGCTTCGGGCTTCCTTGGCAGGGGCCGCGGCCCCCTGCCACGACCGCCGCATGATCTCCTGGACCCACAGACTACGGCGATCTGAACCGCTCTGTCCCCTCAGGCCCTGCTTAAGCGTTTCACTGACCAGGCATATTTACCTAAATCTGGATCTGGTAGTGCGCAGGACCTCTGTGTGTTGGCATGATTACCTCCACGATCTCAAGACGCGCATCCCTCACCTTTGCCCTCAGCGTCCCGCACACAGCAAGAGGATCCGGCCCGTGTCCCAGCCGCTCACCGATCAGCGCCCACGCGCCGAACTGGTCGCAGAGCTCTACGACCAGCATGCCACCGGGCTGTTCGCGTACTGCGCTGACCAGCTCGGCGACCTCGGCTCCGCGTCCGACGTCCTGGTGTCGGTGCTCTCCGCCGTCCCAGCCACGGAGCCGCCGCGCGCTGCTCTCTACGCCCTCGCCCGCCGCGAGATCCATCGGCGGGACATCGTCTACGCGCCTCCCATGGTCGATCCGCTCATCGACCCGGCCACCGCTCTCGTGGAGCGCACCCTGCGCGAGCTGCGCCCGCACCAGCGCGAAGTGCTGGTCCTGTGCGCGGTCTGCGGGCTGAGCAAGTCCGAGCTCGCCTGGGTGCTCGACGTCGCCCCCGACACCGCCGAAGAGCTGGCCGTGGGGGCGGGACACCGCTTCCGGCAGGCTCTGGGGGCGGCGCTCGCCTCCATCAGCGTACGTGTGCCGAAGCCGGTGGCGGACGTCTACGGCGCCCTGACGGTGGCGCCGCTGCCCGACGTGCTCGGCCGCCTGCCGTGGCCGCAGCCGCCCGGGGCGTTACGCATCCACTTCGCGGGCTCGCGTACGGCGACTCCCGCGCCGTTGTTCGTGAAGCCGCGCTGGCCCACGCCGCCGGTGTGGCCGCAGCCGCTGGCGGACGCCGATCCGGCGACCAGCACAGTGATCTTCCCGGCCGAGCTGATGACGCCGCCCTCGCCGTCGCGCGTCCCGGTGCACGAGGCCACGACGGCCCCGATGCCCAAGCTCCGCGACCCCCTGGACACGCCCGACACCGCCCGCCCCCTCCGGGACCCCTTGGGCGCCCTCGACGCGGCCCACCCCTTCAGACCCATGACGGGGCGGAACCCACAGGCCGCGCCCTTCGCCGAGCAGGACCCGCAGACCGGACCGTTCGGCAGGCGAGATCCGCAGGTCGCGCCCTTTGGCGAACAGGACCCGCAGACCGGACCGTTCGGCGGGCCAGACCCGCAGGCCGCGCCCTTTGGCGGGCGGGATCCGCAGGCCTTCACGCCGCCTGGAGAGCGGCCGTTCTTCATGGCCGCGTCCGAGTCGGCGGACGGCCCGCAGCCGTTCGTCACGGGTGACGTGCTGCTGCCGAAGGACTCCCCTGAGCCGTTCGCGACCGGCGACGTGCTGCTGCCCAGCGAGACGCCGCCCCGGCCGTTCGACGGGGGCGACGTGCTCGCGCCCCGACGCGACACCCGCCCGTCCAGGCGCGACGCCCGCCCGTCCAGGCAGGCGCGGCACCCGTCCGCGGCCGACGACATCCTGGTGCACAAGGGCCCGCCCCGCCCGCAGCCAGAGCAGCAGGAGACGGAGGAGCCGGTATACGCCACGGCGGCCCCGCTGTTCCAGCCACGCCCCAAGCCCGCCGACCCGGCCTCACGCGCCAAGCCCGCCGAGCCGATCTCGCGTCCGAAGCCCGCGGACCCGATCTCGCGTCCGAAGCCCGCCGAGCCTGTTTCGCGTACCGAACCCGCGGACCCGATCTCGCGCCCCAAGCCCGCCGACCCGATCTCGCGCGCCAAGCCCGCCGAGCCGGTCTCGCGTCCGAAGCCCGCCGATTCGATCTCGCGTGCCAAGCCGGCAGAGCCCGTCTACCGGATGCCGTTGCCCTGGGAGAACGACCCGGCCGACGAGAAGGAGGAGGCGTTCCGCGAGGAGCCTTCCTTCCTGGCTCCGCGCCCCGTCCGGGCCCGGCCCGTGCCGAAGCGGCGACCCGAGAACCCTGCCATGACGGAAAAGGCGCGCCGCCGCAAGGACCGCCACTTCGACTGGGCCTGGGAGCTGATCGGGTTCCTGATCTGCGTGGCGATCGCGATGATCGTGTTCTTCTCCGTGCCGATGTTCGTCGACCAGTGAGCCACGGCCCGCCCCGCGCGGGCGGGCCGGGAACTCACCTCTGGTCGTTGCCGACGGCCAGGCCGAGCGCCTTCAACCGGTCCGGATCGCCGAGGATGTCCATGGCCACGACCTTCCCTCCGGAGACCGTGAACGCCATGATCGACAGCGGCTCGCCGTCCCGCGCCGTGAGCACGCCGGCCACGCCGTTGACCAGCACCGGCTCGCCGTACGCCGCGATCCGCTGGAACCTCAGCGCCTGCTTGGCCACGGTCAGCGCCCCGCGCAGCTCCGTCCACCCGCCGGCCACGGCGCCGACGTCGGCTCTCAGGACGACGTCCGGGTGCAGGACGGCCACCAGGGCGTCGAAGTCGCCGCCGCGCGAGGCCGCCAGGAAGGCGTCCACGACCTCGCGCTGCCGCGACAGGTCCGGGTCCGGCTCCGGGGCGGCGCCCTGGACGCGGCGGCGGGCGCGGCTGGCGAGCTGTCTGGTCGCGGCCGGGGTGCGGTCGACGATGAGGGCGATCTCGTCGAACGGCACGGCGAACATGTCGTGGAGGACGAACGCCAGGCGCTCCGCCGGATCCAGCGTCTGCAGCACCACCAGCAGCGCCAGCCCCACGGAGTCGGCCAGGAGCGCCTCCTGCTCGGGATCGGCCCCGTCCACCGGGCTCACGACCAGGTCCGGCAGGCGCGTCTCCAGCGGCTCCTCCCGGCGCGTCTGACGGGAACGCAGCATGTTGAGGCAGATGCGGCCCACGACCGTGGTGAGCCAGCCGCCCAGGTTCTCCACATCGCCGGTGTCCGTGCGGTTGAGCCTGATCCACGATTCCTGCACCGCGTCGTCGGCCTCGCTCAGCGAGCCCAGCATCCGGTACGCCACCGCTCTCAAGTGACCGCGGTGCGCCTCGAAGACGCCGGTCAGCAGGTCTTGCTCATTCACTGTCACATTCTCTCGTGCTGTCGCGTCATAGCGGTGACGCACGAAAGCCGGTCAGTCGGCCGACAGGATCAGGCCGCTCGTCGGCACGCCGGTGCCGGCGGTGACCAGGACGTTCGCGACGCCGGTGAGCTGGTTGGCGGCGGTGCCCCTGAGCTGGCGCACCGCCTCGGCGATGCCGTTCATGCCGTGGATGTAAGCCTCGCCGAGCTGGCCGCCGTGCGGGTTGACCGGGAGGCGGCCGTCCAGCTCGATCCCGCCGTCCTTGAGCAGTTCCCGGGCCTCGCCGCGGCCGCAGAACCCCAGCTCCTCCAGTTGGGTCAGGACGAACGGGGTGAAGTGGTCGTACAGGATGGCCGTCTGGATGTCCTGCGGCGACAGGCCGGACATCTCCCAGAGCCGGCGCCCGACGACGGACATTTCGGGGAGGCCGGTCATGTCGTCGCGGTAATAGCTCGTCATCATCAGCTGGCCGGCGCCGGACCCCTGCGCGGCCGCCCTGATCACCGCGGGGGATCTGCGCAGGTCGCGGGCGCGTTCGAGGGAGGTGACGACCAGGGCCACCGCGCCGTCGCTCTCCTGGCAGCAGTCGAGCAGGCGCAGCGGCTCCACGATCCACCGGGACGTCTGGTGCTCCTCCAGCGTGATCGGGCGCCCGTGGAACCAGGCGGCGGGGTTGGTGGCGGCGTGCCTGCGCATGGCGACCGCCACCCGGCCGAAGTCCTCGGAAGTCGCGTTGTACGCGTGCATGTAGCGTCGCGCGAACATGGCCACCCAGGCCGCCGGCGTCATCAGCCCGTACGGGACGTGCCAGCTCATCTCCAGGCCCTGCGAGGTGGGCTCGCCGGTCAGGCGGGCGTTCGGCTGGCCGAAGCGGCGGCCCGAGCGCTCGTTGAACGCCCGGTAGCAGACGACCGTCCCGGCCAGTCCCGTGGCCACGGCCATGGCCGCGTGCGCCACGGTCCCGCAGGCCGCGCCCCCACCGTACTCGACCCGCGAGAAGAACGTCAGATCGCCGATCCCCACCTCCCTGGCGACGGCGATCTCCTGGTTGCTGTCCTGGCTGTAGGTGACCAGGCCGTCCACGTCTCCCGGGGACAACCCGGCGTCGTCCAGCGCCGCCAGCACGGCCTCGGCGGCCAGCCGCAGCTCCGAACGCCCTGACTTCTTGCTGAACTCGGTGGCACCGATGCCCGCGATGGCGGTGCGCCCACTCAACAACGGCTGCTCCCTGGGAGGACGAACGTGACAGTGCCGGTGACGTGATCGCCCAGGCTCACCGTGCCGCGTACCGCGACCGTGACCTGGCCGCCCGAGCGTCCCACGACGGTCCCGGTGAAGCTCAGGCGGTCGCCCGCGTACGCGGGGACGCCGAGCTTGACGTTGATGCTCTTGATGAGGGCCTCAGGGCCCGCCCAGTCGGTGACGTAGCGCTCCGCGAGGCCCATGGTGGTCAGGATGTTGAGGAAGACGTCCTTCGCACCCTGGGCGCGGGCGAGCTGGGGGTCGTGGTGCACGGGGGTGAAGTCCATGGTCGCCAGGGCGGTGGCGACGACCACGGTGGGCGTGAGGTCGATGGACAGCTCCGGCAGCGCGGAGCCGATTTCTGTCGGCATCATGACTCCCCGGGCGCCCACATCGGCAGGACGAGCCGGTCGTCCATGGGGCGGTACGTCACGCGCAGCGGCATGCCGATGTCGACCTCCTCGATCGGGCAGTCCACGACGTTGCCGACGATCCGTACGCCCTCCGGCAGCTCCACCACGCCCACCACGAACGGGACCTCCCGGCCGGGCACCGGCGGGTGGTGGTGGACGACGAAGCTGTAGAGGGTTCCGTGGCCGCTCGCGACCTTGTAGGAGCGGTTGGCCGAGCGGCAGCGGGGGCACAGCGGGCCGGGCGGGTGGCGCAGCTCGCCGCAGTCGGCGCAGCTCTGGATGCGGAGCTCGCCGTCCTTCACGCCCTCCCAGAAGAAGGCGGTGTCCTGGTTGATCGCGGGCTGGAGCGGGTACGGCTCCCGCTTCTGTGGGGTCGCGGCTGGACGAAATTTCAGGACACGGAAGAGCATTTCCGCCACCGGCTCGTCGTCGTCGGCGTACCAGGTGACGTTCCAGGTGGCGAAGTAACCCACGCCCAGAGCGGTCCTCTTGGGGCCCGCCAGGCCCGCGAACCTGGTCGCCGGGGTGAGCCGCTCCCCCAGGCGGGCGTAGCGGTGATAGGTCTGCTCGCAGTTGGTCGCCACCACGCCCGTGTAGCCGTTGGCCGTGAGCGCGGCCAGCATGTCGTCCACCGGCGACCGGTCCTTGTCCCGCAGGCCCGGCATCGTCCAGACCTGGGCCATCGCGGGCGGGGCGACGCCTTTGTCGAGGTAGACCGGGTTCGCGTCGCCCATGGCGGCGAGCCAGTGCCTGATCATGGGGGCGTTCACCGGGTCCGGCGCCGGGGTGCCGCGCACCTCCCCCAGCGCCGCCTGCTTGGCCGCGAGCTCATGCAGCTCCTCATCGGTCATGGGCTGAGGCTCGGTCATCGCGGCGGCCTCGGCAGGCTCAGGCCCAGCATCGCGATCAGCTCCCGCTGCACCTCGTTGACCCCGCCGCCGAACGTCAGCACCACGGCCCCCTTCACCCCATGATCGAGGCGTTCGAGCAGCTCGGCCGTCTCCGGGTCGGCCGGGTCGCCGTACCTGGCCAGGATGTCGCCGACGAGCCTGCCGACCTCCTGCATGCGCTCGGAGCCGTAGACCTTGGTGGCCGACGCGTCGGGGGCGCCCAGCCAGCCGAGGTCCATGTTGGCGGCGACCTGCCAGTTGAGCAGCTCGTTGGTGCGGTGGGCCGCCCACACCTTCGCCAGCGCCCGCCGTACGTCCTGGTTCTCCACCAGCCCGGTGCGGCGCGCCCAGGAGAGGAAGCGGTCGTAGGTCTGGCCGATGTTCCCGGCGGGGCCGAGCGTGACGCGCTCGTGGTTGAGCTGGTTGACGATCAGGTCCCAGCCCCGGTCCACCTCGCCGACCACCATGGTCACGGGGACGCGGACGTCGGAGTAGTAGGTGGCGTTCGTGTGGTGGCGGCCGTCCATGGTGGTGATCGGGGTCCACGAGAAGCCGGGCTCGTCCGTGGAGACGATCATCATGGTGATGCCCTTGTGCTTCTTGGCCTCGGGATTCGTCCGGGCGGCGAGCCAGATGTACTGGGCGTAGTGCGCACCGCTGGTGAAGATCTTCTGGCCGTTGACGACGTAGTGGTCGCCGTCGAGCACCGCCGTGGTCCGCAGCGAGGCCAGGTCGGTGCCCGCCTCGGGCTCGCTGTAGCCGATCGCGAAGTGGCACTCGCCGGCGAGGATGCGCGGCAGGAAGAAGTCCTTCTGCTCCTGGGTGCCGTACTGCATGAGCGTGGGGCCGACGGTCTGCACCGTGATGATGGGGTACGGGACCCCGGCGCGGGCTATTTCGTTGGCGAAGATCTGCTGTTCGAGGGGGCCGTAGCCGCCTCCGCCGTACTCCTTGGGCCAGCCGAGGCCCAGCTTGCCGTCGCGGCCGAGGCGGCGGCAGTGCTCCATGTACGCCTCGCCGAACGGGTCCTCGGTGATCTTCCTGCGGTCCTCGTCGGTCAGGCAGTTCTGAAAGTATTCGCGGAGTTCGTCACGGAGCCTGCGTTGGCCGGGGGTCAGGTCGATCAGCATCAGACGAGCGCTCCGATCAGGTCGAGCTGGGCGTCGGCGCCGCCGAGCAGGTGGGACAGATGCTTGGCCTGGGCGAAGTAGCGGTGCAGCGGGTAGGTCACGTCGAGGCCGAGGCCGCCGTGCAGGTGCTGGCAGGTGTAGAGGGCCTTGACCGCCTCCCCCACGTGGTACGCGGCCAGTGCCAGGTCCTGCTCGGCCGGCAGGCCCTCGCCCAGTCGCCAGGCCGCCGACCACATGGCCACGTCCAACGCCCGCCCGGCGATGTAGACGTCGGCGATCTGCATGGTCACGGCCTGGAACTCGGCCAGCGCGCGGCCGAACTGCCGCCTGGTCCTGATGTAGGAGGTGGTCAGCTCCAGCGCCCCGGCGAGCACGCCGCCGGCCTGGGCGGCGACCGCGGCCGTGAAGAGCTGACTGGCCCCGGTGCTCGCCTCCGGTCCGGCGACCCGCTCGGCCGGGGTGCCGTCGAGCACGATGGTGGCGGCCGGCTCGCCGGTGGAGGTGTACTCGGCCGTCATGGCCGGGCTTTCCACCAGGAACAGGCCCTCGTCGGCGGCGACCAGCGCCGTCGCCCCGGGATGCAGCACGGAGATCTTGCGACCGGTCAGGGTCCAGCCATCGCCGTCCTGCCGCGCCGCCGTCAAAGGCGGATCGGCCAGGGCGCGGCCGGGCTCGCGCAGCGCGAGCGCGATGGGGCCCTCGCTGTGGCGTCGTTGCTGGTCAAGGGTGCCGTAGCGGGCCAGGGTCAGGGTGCTCGCCAAGATCGGCAGCGCGGGGACCGGCGCCGCCCGCGTGCCCACTTCCCGCAGCACGACGGCCATCTCCACCGGTCCCAGCCCGGCGCCGCCCGCCTCCTCCGGCACGCAGACGCTCATCAGCCCGGCCTGCCACAGCCGCTGCTCGTCCCCTTCCTTGGCGAGGACCTCGGCGGCCAGCTTCTTCAGATCCTGCTGGGTTTCGTCCAGATTGAAATCCACTACGTCTCCAAGAGGTGTTGCCTGCCGTGCCGTACGAACTCCTCCTCGATCCCCTTGGCGTCCGCGTCGGTCAGCGGCCGGAGCCCGGCGGGCGTGCGCCACCAGACCGGGTCCCCCGTACGCCATCCCTCCCGTGCCAGGTGCCGTTTGATGACCTTGTGCGAAGGCGTCTGGGGCAGGTGATCAGAAAGGCGGATGTAGCGGGGTAGGGACTTGGCGCCGAGATCACGGCGGGATGCCAGGAAGGCCGTGAACGCGTCCGGGTCGAAGGCCCCCTCCATCACCAGCGCCGCCATGACCTGGTCGCCGGCCGCCGCGTCCGGCACCGGGTAGACGGCCGCCTCGATCACGCCGCCGAACTCGCGCAGCGCGGCCTCGATGGGCGCGACGGCCAGGTTCTCGCCGTCCACACGCAATCGCTCGGTGCCGCGTCCGGCGAAGAACACGTACCCGTCCGCGTCCCTGTAGGCCAGGTCCCCCGACCAGAACGCGCCGTCCCTGACCCGCTCGGCGTCGGCGCCCGGATCGTTGTAGTAGCCCTCGAACAGTCCCAGCCCGGCCGTGTTGACCAGCTCCCCGACGGCCTCGTCCGGGTTGAGCAGGCGGCCGTCCTCGATGCGGGCGGGCGGGCACGGCAGTCCGGTGAGGGGGTCGAGGATCGCCACACCGTCGGGCAGCCTGCCGAGGCAGCCAGGGGGCCCGGAAGGGTCGGGGGTGAACGAGATGGCCGTCTCCGTCGACCCGAAGGCGTCGATCACGTGGCACCCGAACCGCTCCCCGAACCGCCTGATCGCGACCGCGCTCCCCTCGTTCCCGAAGGCGATCTTCAGCGGGTTGCCGGCGTCGTCGGGGCGTTCTGGGGTGGCCAGGACGTAGGAGAGCGCCTTGCCCACGTAGTGCAGGTACGTGCAGCCGTACCGCCTGACGTCGGGCAGCAGCCCCGAGGCCGAGAACCGGCGCCGCAGCGCCAGCGCCGCCCCCGACGCCACGGCGGGCGCGTAGGCGGCCATCAGGGCGCCGGAGTGGAACAGCGGCATCGAGCAGTAGACGACGTCCTCGGGCGTGAGCAGCGCCCCCAGGCGCATCCCGGGCACGGCGATCTTCCGTTGGGTGATCCGCACGGCGCGGGGCCGGCCTGAGGTGCCGGACGTGAAGATCAGCATCACCAGGTCATCGGGCCGGGGATCAGCCTGCGGCTCCCGCCCGACGGCGGACAGGGGCAGGGCCTCCACCCCCAGCGCCTCGGCGACCGGCCTGGCCACGCCCTCGTAGGGGACGTCCGACAGGAGCAGGTCGACGTCGGTGGCGCGGGCGTCGCGGATCAGCTCGTCGACGGACCGCGTCGGGTTCAGCGCCACGACCACGTGCCCGCTCAGTGCCGCCCCGCCGAGCAGGAAGACCAGCTCGGGAACGTTCTCACTCAGCACGCCGACGTGCAGGCCGGTGCCACGCCCCGAGAGCCACGCCCCGGTGGCCCGGCAGGCGGCGACGTGCGCGCGCCAGGACCACACCGCGTCCTCGAACAGCAGCCCGGGACGATCGTCCGCGGCCCGTGCGAGAAGCAGGGCCGCGAGCGTGTTCGCGGTCGCGGGCGGGTTCGCGGTCATCGGGCCTCCAGCAAGCGCTCGGTCAGCCGAATCGCAAACTAGAACAGATTCTAATATCTGTCCAGTAACCGTCCATAGCGATGACTCCGGACACGTGGCTGTAACCCCGTAGACATGGGGCGATGAGGCTTGTTTGTTGACCCGTGAGTAACAAGCCGTGGCTGCGAGAAATCAGATAACGTGTTCTCATGCGTACTTCGCAGGCGACGGAGCTCACGATTGCCGCGCCCTCCTCCAGCGAGACCGAGGGGACCATGGAGAGCCACCCCACGGCGGGCGGGCACAGCGTCCGTACGCGTAGCCAGCACCAGCGCCGCAAGCGCATCGTCCAGGCCGCCGCCGCCCTCGCCTCACGCGGCGGGGTCGAGGCCATGCAGATGCGCACGGTGGCCGAGCGCGCGGGCGTCGCGCTCGGCACGCTCTACAGGTATTTCCCCTCCAAGATGGACCTGGTCGTGGCGGTGGTCGGCGAGGAGATCGACCTGCTGGAGAGCAGCATCGAGCGCCGCCCGCCCGGCGCCGCCACCCCGTCGAGCCGCGCGGTGGACGTGCTGATGCGCGCGACCCGCGGCCTGATGCGCGAGCCGGAGCTGGCCGACGCCCTCATCCGGTCCTTGATCATGGCCGAGGTGCAGACGCCGTTCGGCGAGCGGATGACGGGACTGCTGCTGCGCGTCTCCGCCGACGGGCTGACGCTCGACGAGGCGAGCGAGGAGCAGCTCGATCTCGCAGGGTCGCTGGCCAGCGTGTGGGTGCAGGAACTCCTGGAGATGCTCCGCGGCCGCCGCACCTATGACCAGATCCAGCGCCGCATCGAAACCGCCGCCGCCAGGCTTCTCGCCGATATTTAACCCCGCTTCTTCTTTTTACGCGCTGCCGTGGTCCGCCAACCGCCGCCGCCGGCTCGCGTCCGTCCAGGGAAACGGCCTCTGACCGGTCAGTGGCGCGCCACCGTTACGGAGCGCGCAGTGGGCCATGGGACACGTGCCGGGATGAGGGTTCAGAGCATGTTCTTGATCGGCTGGGGTGTTTCGGGCACGGGCTGGGCGAGGATCTCGGTCGCCTCCCCGGGTGTGAGCAGGCGGGCGTCGCGCAGGAGGCGGACGGACTCCTCCCACTGTTTCCGTGCTTCGCCGTGCCGTTCGAGGTGGTGCAGCGTGATGCCGAGCCACCAGCGTGACATGGCTTCCCCCAGGCGGTATCCCGACTCGTGAAGCAGCCGCACGGCCGTCGTGTAGCTTTCCACCGCCTCGGTCAGCCGGCCGGCGTGGCGGTAGACGTCGCCCAGCGAGTCGTGTGCCGTGCCCGCACCGGCGAGCGGGTCCGTCTTCGGCCACAGCTCCACCAACTGGCGTGCTTCCGCGATCGCCTCCTCGAAGCGCCCCTGGCGCCAGTAGACGTGCACCCGGTTGTTGCGGATCGCGGCCGTGGCCCCGGGGCGTTCGGCGTCGTCGATGAGTGTCAGAGCGGACTCGAGGTAGGCGAGCGCGTCGTCGAGACGTCCCACGATCGTGTTGATGACACCGAGGTTGTTGAGGGCTCCCGCCTTCCTTCGGGGCAGTTTCGCGCGGTCCCAGTCGGTGAGAGCTGTCTTCAGTTGCGCGATCGCGGCGTCGTAGCGGCCCTGGTCTCGGTAAACCCAGCCCAGGAAGTTGCGGAGCTGGGCCTTTCCCTCCCACGCCGCGATGCGATCGGCCACCTCGATGGCGTGCGCGTAGACGCTGGCCAGTTGCGTGTGCCAGCCCTGGTAGCAAAAAGGCCAGTGGAGTCCCAGGACCAGGCCGATGGCGGTCGCCGGGTCGGGGCCGGCCAACGCCTGCTGCGCGGCGGCGAGCAGGTTGTCCCGCTCGTCCTGGACCCATCGTCTCGCCTCCGCCAGGTCCTTGAAGGCGATGTCGGGCAACTCGACCGGGCATATCAGCATGGCGTCGCTGTTGAGCATGGTGCTCGCCATCCACAGGGTGGTCAGGTAGTGGTGGAGCCCGCGCCGTACGGCGGTGGTGCGTTCCTCCTCCGGCAGGTCCTGGTGTGCGCGTTCGCGGGCATAAAGGCCGACCAGGTCGTGGAACTGGTAGCGGTCGGGTCCGGCGGGCTCCAGGAGGCGGGCGTCCTGCAGGCGTTCCAGGGCGGCTTCGGCGCGGTGGTGGGGCCAGCCGGTCAGGGCGGCGGTGGCGGCGGGGGTGTGGGTGGGCAGGTCGAGCAGGCCGAGCAGCGGCAGCAGATAGGCCGCGTCGCGGCCGGTGGGTTCTTCGTGCAGGTGGTGGTGGCTGACCGCGATGCTGGCGCGGACGGCCAGGTCGGCGTACTCCAGTACGTCCAGGCGGCGGGTGGCGTCGGCCAGCCGTGCTTCCAGGTCGGACAGGGTCCAGTCGGGGCGGGCGGCCAGGCGGGCGCCGACGATGCGCAGGGCGAGGGGGAAGCCGCCGCACAGGTCGACGATCCGCTGGGTCGCCTGCGGTTCGGCGCGGACTCGGTCGGGTCCGGCCAGGCGGGACAGTAGCGCGGCGGCGTCGGCGGCACTCAGGGTGCCCAGGTGCAGGTGGCGGGCGTTGTCCAGAGTGGCCAGCGGGTCCCGGCTGGTGATCAGGACCCGGCAGCCTGGGCCGGCGGGGATGAGCGGGCGGATCTGGCGGACGTCGCGGGCGTTGTCCAGGATGACCAGCAGGTTGCTCGCCGCGGTGAGGGAGCGGTAGCGGGCGGCGGCCTCGCCCGCCTCGGCGGGGACGGCGGCGCCGTCCAGGCCCAGGGAGCGCAGCAGATGGCGCAGCGCTTGAGCCGGGGTCAGCGGATCGAGTCCGGGGGTGGATCCGTGCAGGTTGAGGTAGATGACGCCATCGGTGAACCGGGCGGCCACGGCGTGGGCGACGTGGACGGCCAGCGCGGATTTGCCGACGCCGCCAGGTCCGTCGATCACGGTGATGGCAGGCCCGTCGGTGGGCCCGTCGGTGGGCCCGTCGGTGGGCCCGTGGGCAGGCCCGTCGGTGGGCCCGTGGGCAGGGCCGTGGGTGGGGCCGAGTGCGGTGCGCAGGCGCTGGATCTCGGTGGCGCGGGCGGTGAAGGCGCGGGTGTCGGCGGGCAGTTCGGCCGGGATGTACGGCTCGCTGAGCGTGAGCTGCTGGGCCGGGGTGGTCAGGTCGAGGACAGAGTCCTTGACCAGGACGGCCTGGTGCAGGCGGCGTAGTTCGGCGCCGGGTTCGAGGCCGAGTTCGGAGACCATGATCCGGCGGGTGTCCTGGTAGACGGCGAGCGCTTCGGACAGGCGGCCGGCGCGGTGCAGGGCGAGCATGAGCTGGGCGGCGGGGCGTTCGCGTAGCGGGTGGGCCCGCACGTGTACGGCCAGGTCCGCGGCGAGTGCGTGGTGGTCGCCGGCGGCAAGACGGAGATCGGCGTGGTCTTCCAGGACGGTGAGGTGTTCTTCTGCCAGGCGGGCGGCTTCGATTTGTGCCCAGGGCGCGGTCAGTTCGGCCAGTGGTTGGCCTCGCCACAGCTGCAGGGCTGCGCGGAACAGGGCGTCGGCGGCGGCCGTGGCCCCCTGCGTCTGGGCGGTGCGGGCGCGTTTGACCAGGCGGGTGAACAGGTGCGCGTCGATGTGGTCGGGTTCGAGCGCGAGCCGGTAGCCGCCGGACACGGTCTGAATGATCTCTTCGGTGGTGTGGGGTCCGAGAGTTTCGCGGAGTTTGGAGATCACGATGTGGAGTTGTTTGGGCACGGTCGCCGCGGAGCTGTGTCCCCAGATGTCGGTGAGGATCCGCTCGGCGTGTACGGTCTGCCCGGCGTCCAGGGCGAGTCTGGCCAGCACGCCGATTCGTCGTTGCCCGGCGACCTGGACCGGTTCGCCACCGGCCAGCACCTGCCACGGACCGAGGAATCTGATCTCCAGCGCCATGAGAAGCGAGGTCCCCTCCTTCAACGGGGTCGGCAATGTAACGAGATGGCCGGGCTCATCCGCGGCGATGACGGATGGAACGCCGTCTTCGTGCGGACTTCCGGCGTCTTGATTCACCTGTGCATGTCTAGACGTGCAGGCTTACATGTGACTTGCAGGCCACCGATCACCGGGAGACCAACGACAGGACCGCCCCACAGCGGGGCAGCGGCCCAAGAGCCGCACTCCGTCCAGGAATGCGGAGTCAGGCCCCGATAACGCGAGGTCTGTCCGGCTTGCCGGACGGACGCGGTGTCGACTTCCACCGGATCGCTGCCCGGCCTCGGCCGGCAGGCGACGAGGCCACGCCGGTGTCCGTTTTACTTGTGTAAACACAGAGGACCGAAGACGCTGGACCGCGTGAAGATGAAGGCGATCAGCCAGGACGCTCTGGGCGGTCCTGAAGTGCTGAAGATGGTGGAAGTGGACAAGCCGGTCCCCGGTCCGACCGAGGTGCTGGTGCGGGTGCAGGCGGCCGGGCTCAACCCGACCGACTGGAAGATCCGCGAGAACGGCGGCCTGCTGGCGGGCCCGCCGTTCGTGCTCGGCTACGACGTCTCCGGCGTGGTGGAGGCCTCCGGCATCGGGCAGGCGCTCTACAAGCCGGGCGACGAGGTGTTCGGCATGCTGCGCTATCCCCAGGGGCACGGCGCCTTCGCCGAGTACGTGGCCGCGCCGTCCCGCCACTTCGTACGCAAGCCCGCGGGCATTGACCACACGCAGGCGGCCGCGATCCCGTTGGCCGGGCTGACCGCCTGGCAGGCGCTCGTGGACGTGGCGGGGCTGAAGGGTGGTCAGCGGGTGCTCATCCATGCCGCGGCCGGCGGGGTGGGGCATCTGGCGGTGCAGATCGCCAAGGCCCGCGGGGCGTACGTCATCGGCACGGCGAGCGCCGGCAAGCACGATTTCCTGCGCGATATCGGCGCCGACGAGCTCGTCGACTATCGGACGGCGGATTTCGCCGAGGTCGTGCGGGACGTGGACGTGGTGCTCGACACCCTGGGCGGCGACTACGGACCGCGCTCCCTGCGCACCCTGCGCAGGGGCGGCACGATCGTCTCGCTCGTCCTCAGCCAGTTGGACGCGAGCCTCGACGCGCAGGCGGCAGAGTTGGGCATCCGCTCGGAGACCATGCTGGTGGAGCCCGACCAGGCCGCGATGCGGGCGCTCGCGGCGCTGTTGGAGGCGGGCCGGCTGCGGGTGGAGATCGCGGCCGTGCTGCCGCTGGCTGAGGCCGCCAAGGCGCACGAGCTGGGTGAGACCGGCCGCACCACCGGCAAGATCGTCCTTTCCGTGCCTCACTGAGGGCCGCCTTTGGTGGCGGCCTTCGCCCGAGCGCCCCGCGGCCCGGGGGAAGGCCGCTGGTCTTGTGCCGCCGCGGGCAGGCCCCGTTCTCGCAGTCCCGCCGCGAAGACGGGCTCCTCGCGTTCCCCCGTCTCCGCCGGCCGGCCCGGCTTCGGCACTGCCAGCGCGATGGTGCACAGCACGGCCGGCGCCACTCAGCGGAGCGATCCGTCTTCAGGGTGATTCCTTCGATTTCGTCATGGGGGTCGCTCAATTAACCAGGCGGAGGTAAAAAACTCGTCGTTCTGTCGGTAGCGGGGTCTATACAGGGTGGTATGAGCGACAAGCCGACGAACGAGGACTTCCTTCGGCGGGCTGATCCGATGCGGCGCGAGCTGCTGGCGCACTGCTACCGCATGATGGGGTCGGTGCACGACGCCGAGGATCTCGTCCAGGAGACCTACCTTCGGGCGTGGCGGGGCTATGACGGCTTCGAGGGGCGTTCCTCGCTGCGTACGTGGCTCTACCGCATCGCGACCTCGGCGTGCCTGACGGCGCTGGACAGCCGCGGCAGGCGGCCGCTGCCGTCCGGGCTGGGCGCGCCGAGCACCGAGCCGAGCGCGCCGCTCGTACAGGACGCCGAGGTGCCGTGGCTGGAGCCGGTGCCCGACGCGCTCGCGGGCGCGGGCGCGGGCGACCCCGCCGCGATCGTGACCTCGCGCGAGAGCATCAGGCTCGCGCTGATCGCCGCGCTGCAGCACCTGCCGCCGCGCCAGCGCGCGGTCCTGATCCTGCGTGACGTGCTCAAGTGGAAGGCCGCCGAGGTGGCCGACGCGGTCGGCGTGTCCACCGCGGCCGTCAACAGCATCCTGCAGCGGGCCCGCGCCCAGCTCAACCAGGTGTCGCCGAGCCTGGACGACCCGGTCGAGCCGCTCACGCCCGAGCAGCGGGAGCAGCTCGAGCGCTACGTGGCGGCGTTCGAGAACTACGACGTCGACAGCCTGGTGCACCTGTTCACCAAGGACGCGATCTGGGAGATGCCGCCCTACGTCGGCTGGTACCAAGGACCCGACGCGATCATGGAGCTCACCAGGAGGCACTGCCCCGCCCAGCGCGCGGGCGACCTCAAGCTGGTCCCGATCGCGGCGAACGGGCAGCCGGCCTTCGCCATGTATTTCCGCGAGGACGGCCGCTACAGGGAGTTCGCGATCATGGTGGTCACGTTCTCGGGAGAGGGCATCAGCCACGTGGGCATGTTCTTCGGGGAAACGCTGTTCGAGACCTTCGGGCTGCCCGCCACTTTGGAAAGCGAGACTACCGCGACAAAGTAGAACGCGTTACAGTCAGCGCCAGAGCATCGTTCTGGAGGCGACTGTGGGCGCACCTGTGATCGTCGAAGCCGTTCGCACCCCCATCGGCAAGCGGGCGGGCTGCCTGGCCGGACTCAAGCCGCAGCAGATCCTCGCCGCCGCGCTGAACGGGCTCGTCCAGCGGGCCGAGATCGAGCCGGCGATGGTCGAGCAGGTGTTCGCCGGATGTGTGACCCAGGCGGGCGAGCAGGGCGGGCACATCGGGCGCTATTCGTGGCTGTATGCCGGGCTGCCGCACCAGACCGGAGTCACCACCGTGGACGCGCAGTGCGGGTCGTCGCAGCAGGCGGTGCACCTGGCGGCGGCGCTGATCAGCGCCGGGGCGATCGAGGCCGGCGTCGGCTGCGGGGTCGAGGTCATGAGCCGCGCGCCGCTCGGCAGCAACGTGCGGCCCGCGCAGCCGAAGCCCGACGACTGGAGCATCGACCTGCCCGACCAGTTCACCGCCGCCGAGCGGATCGCGCGCCGGCGCGGGCTGACGCGCGAGCGGCTCGACTGGTTCGGGGCGCGCTCGCAGCAGCTGGCCGCCAAGGCGTGGGCGGACGGGCGGTTCGAGCGGGAGATCGTGCCGGTCGGCGACGTACGCAGGGACGAGGGGCTGCGCGAGACCACCGAGGCGGGGCTCGCCAAGCTGAAGCCGGTGGTGGAGGGCGGCCTGCACACCGCGGGCACGTCGTCGCAGATCTCCGACGGCGCGGCCGCCGTACTGGTGATGAGCGAGGAGGCGGCGCGGCGGCACGGGCTGCGGCCCCGGGCGCGGATCCGGGCGCAGGCGCTGATCGGGGCGGAGCCGTACTACCATCTGGACGGTCCGGTGGAGGCGACGGCCAAGGTGCTGGCGGCGGCCGGGATGACGATCGGCGACATCGACAGGTTCGAGGTCAACGAGGCCTTCGCGGCGATCGTGCTGTCGTGGGCCGCCGTGCACGAGCCCGACCTCGACCGCGTCAACGTCAACGGCGGCGCGATCGCGCTCGGGCATCCCGTGGGCGCCACGGGCGCGCGGTTGATCACCACGGCGCTGCACGAGCTGGAGCGGTCGGACGCGGCGACCGCGCTGGTCACGATGTGCGCCGGCGGGGCGCTGGCGACCGCGACGATCCTGGAACGGATCTAAGCAAACAGCTCGAGGGGGCTCATGAAGACCAGACGCAGGCCGTACGCGCAGCAGCGCCCGCAGGATCTCGGAGGCGGGGTGTGGAGCGTACCGGTGCCGATCCCGGGCAATCCCCTCGGCTACACGCTGGTCTACGCCATCGAGTCGCCTCAGGGACCCGTGCTGGTCGACGCCGGCTGGAACCACCCGGAGGCGTGGGAGGCGCTCAGCGGCGGGCTGGCGGCGCTCGGGATCGACGTGAGCACGGTGAGCGGGGTGGTCGTCACCCATTTCCATCCCGACCACGCCGGTCTCGCGGGCCAGGTCAGGGAGGCGTCCGGCGGCTGGATCGCCATGCACGAAAACGATGCGGCGCTGGTCAGGCTGATGCTGGAATTCGCGGCCGGCGAGCATGACGCCTTCCAGTCCGACATGCTCCGGCGGGCCGGCGCCGATCCCGGCGAGGTGCGCCAGGCGATCGGCAACCGTCCGGCGCCGCCCGCCATGCCGGACCGCGAGCTGCGCCACGGCGACCTGGTGGACCTGCCGGGGCGCAAGCTGCGGGCGGTGCACACGCCCGGCCACACCCCCGGCCACATCTGCCTGCACCTGGAGGACGCCGACCGGCTCTTCACCGGCGACCACGTGTTGCCCGACATCACCCCCCACGTCGGCATTTATCCCTACGACCGGGACGATGTCGATCCGTTGGGGGACTTCCTGGAGTCCTTGGACCGGGTCCGCGCGCTCGGCCCTCTCGATGCGCTGCCAGCACATGAGTGGATATTTCCGGATGTGGCAGCGCGGGCCGCCGAGATCCGCCACCATCACGAGGAGAAGCTCGTACGGCTGCGCGCCCTCATGGTCCAGCGGCCGGAACCGCTGACCATCTGGGAGGTCGCCGCGATGATGACGTGGAACAGGCCATGGGAGGACCTGTCCCCCATGCTCAGGGGCATGGCGGCCGGCGAGGCCGCGGCCCATCTGCGCACCCTGGAGGCCAGAGGCCAAGTCCGCCGCCTCCTGGGGGTCGATCCGGTCCGGTTCCAGGCCCTAGACTCCTAGACATCCGATGTCTAGGGAGAAGAGCGTGGCGGTCACCGACGCGGCCATCGACAAGATCAAAGAAATGATCGTCTCGGGCGAGCTGGCCCCTGGCGACCGTTTGCCCAAGGAGGCGGACCTCGCCGAGCGGCTCGGCCTGTCGCGCAACTCGCTGCGCGAGGCCGTACGCGCGCTGTCCCTGATCAACGTGCTGGACGTGCGGCAGGGCGACGGCACGTACGTCACGAGCCTGGAGCCGCGGCTGCTCCTCGACACCATGTCGTTCGTCCTCGATCTGCACCGCGACGACACGGTGATCCAGTTCTTCGAGGTGCGCAGGATCCTGGAGCCGGCCGCGACGGCGCTGGCGACCGAGCTGATGAGCGACGAGGAGGTCGAGGAGCTGCGGGTGATCCTGGAGTCGCTGCCCGCCGAGCCCACGGTCGAGGAGCTGGTGGCCAACGACCTGCGCTTCCACCAGCGGATCGCGCAGGGGTCGGGCAACAGCGTGCTTTGCTCGTTCATCGAGAGCCTGTCAGGTCCGACCACTCGGGCCCGGATCTGGCGCGGGCTCACGCAGGAGGGCGCGATGGACAAGACCCGCGAGCAGCACACCGCGATCTACGAGGCCATCGCCGCCCGCCAGCCCGACGTCGCCCGCTCCTGGGCGACCGTGCACGTGGCGGGCGTGGAGTCGTGGCTGCGCAAGGCCCTGGAGCTGGACTGATTCACCAGGGGTAGGTGCCGCCCAGCTCGCTGCGGAAAACGCCGCTCGGCGCGGCGGTTGCGGGCACGTGTCTTGCGGGCTTCTGGGTAGAACCGGGGACGTGGCGGACAAACTTCAGCGATACCGAAGCAAGCGCGACCCCACCCGAACCCCCGAACCCGTCCCGGCCGAACCCCCGACGCCGGCGGAGGGCAACGCGTTCGTCATCCAGGAGCACCACGCCCGCTCGCTGCACTGGGACCTGCGCCTGGAACGCGACGGCGTCCTGGTCTCCTGGGCCGTCCCCAAGGGCCTGCCCGCCGACCCGGACACCAACCACCTGGCCGTGCAGACCGAGGACCACCCGATGGAGTACCTCACCTTCCACGGGGAGATCCCCAAGGGCGAGTACGGCGGCGGCACCATGACGGTCTGGGACACCGGCACGTACGAGACGGAGAAGTGGTCGGACCGCGAGGTCAAGGTCGTCCTGCACGGCGAGCGCGCCTCCGGCCGGTTCGTGCTGTTCCAGACGCGGGGCAAGAACTGGATGATCCACCGCATGGACGCCCCGGTCCACGAGCCGTTCCCGTCGGTCGAGCCCATGCTCCCGACCGAGCGGGCCAAGCCGCCCAAGGACGCCTCCGCGTACGCGTTCGAGTTCGCGTGGGGCGGGCGCCGCCTCCTGGTCCCCATCTACGGCGGCCGCACCGACGCCGCCCGGGAACACCCGTGGCTGCGGTCGCTGGCGGAGTCGTTCGGCAGCCGGTCGGCACTGCTGGACGGGGAGGTCGCCACGCTCGGGGGCGCGGAGATCCTGGTGTTCTACGACCTCCTCTACGACGACGGGCACGCGCTGGTCGAGGAGCCTTTCACGGTGCGGCGGGCGGCACTGGAGGCGCTGGGGCTGGCCGGCGCCCGCTGGCAGACGGCGCCGTCCTGGCCGGGCGAGGCGGGGCCGGTGCGGCAGGCGGCCCGCGAACAGGGACTGCCGGGGATCGTCGCCAAACGCCTGGACTCACCGTACGAGCCGGGCCTGTCCAAGTCGTGGCTGTTCATCCCATCATGATCTAACTGATCCCCCATGGCGTTGCGACCAGATCACCACGGACCTCGCCACCGAACAACCACGATCATGGCGACCGAATCACCACAGGGGACGGTCGCACGTGCCATGCACAGGTGCGTGCCATGCCCGTCGGCGCCTTTGAGAAGTCGGTTGAGGGATACTCGTCCGGTGCTGATTACCGAAATATCGCCGGCCGACGATCCGCTCGGGTCCGAGCTGCTGGCCCTGCAGCAGGCCGCGTACGCGATCGAGGCGCAGATCATTGGGGACGATCGCATCCCGCCCTTGCACGAGAGCCTGGCCGACCTGCGGGCTCAGCCACTGCTGTGGCTCGGTGCGGTGGACGAGGACGGGCGGCTGGTGGGGGCCGTGGCGTGGGAGGAGACGGCCGCCGAGGTGGACGTCAACCGGCTGGTCGTGCATCCCGGCGCGCTGCGGCGCGGGATCGGACGGGCCCTGGTGAAGGAAGTGCTGGTCAGGGCCGGGACGCGGCGGATCGTGGTGTCCACGGGGCGCGACAACGCGCCCGCGCGCACGCTGTACGAGCGGCTGGGGTTCGCGTTGCTCGGCGAGGCCGAGGTGATCCCCGGCCTGTGGATCGCCAACTACGCGCTCCCGGCCTGAGACGCCTACGACGCCGGCGAGAGCAAGCCTTCCGACTCCAGCTCCTCCCACAGGTTCTCGGGAACCGGCCGTGACCACAGGGCGGCGTTGGCGGTGACCTCCTCGGGCGCGCGGGCGCCCAGGACGATGGAGGCGACCGCCGGGTGACGCAACGGGAAGGCCATGGCCGCCTGCGGCAGGGAGACGCCGTGGCGCTCGCAGATCCCGGCGATCTTGGTGGCCCGGTCCACGAGCGGCGCCGGCGCCGGCTGGTAGTCGTACGTGCCGGCCGGTTTGGGCGTGGCCAGGATGCCGCTGTTGAAGACGCCGGCCGCCAGCACCTTGACGCCGCGTTCCGCGCACGCGTCCAGCAGCGGCGAACCCGACTGGTCGAGCAGCGTGTAGCGGCCCGCGAGCATGACGACGTCGATGTCGGTCTCCTGGACGAAGCGCAGCGGCACCTGCCACTGGTTCATGCCGAGGCCGATCGCCTGCACCACGCCCTGGGCACGCAGCTCGGCCAGCGCCGGGTACGCCGCCGCGAGCGCCTGCTCCACATGCTCGTCCGGGTCGTGGATGAGCGCGACGTCGACGGCCGGCAGGCCCAGCCGCACCAGGGAATCCTCCAGCGACCTGCGTACGCCGTCGCGCGAGAAGTCCCACGCGCGCTCCAGCTCCGCCGGCACGTCGAAGCCCTCGCCGTCGCGCCCGCCGCCCGACGACGAGGGCACCAGCAGGCGGCCGACCTTCGTCGACAGGACGTAGCCCGAGCGGCCGGCCAGCGCCGCTCCGAGGCGACGCTCCGACAGGCCGAGCCCGTAGTGCGGCGCGGTGTCGAACAGGCGCACGCCGCTCTCCCATGCCGCGTCGATGGTCGCGCGGGCCTGCTCCTCCGGCACCTCCTGGAACAGATTGCCGATCGGGGCGCCGCCGAACCCGTAGCGGGGCAGCTCGATCACGCCGCACCACCCGCACGCAGCCACACCACTCCACCCGCGCGCAGCCACACCGCACCGCCCGCAGGCAGCCACGCCGCGCCTCGAAGCCGTCGTTCCATCAGTCTTGTGCCTTTCCGCCGGCGATCCGGCTGATCATCAGCGCCACCAGGATGATGGACCCGTAGATCACCGGCTGCCAGAAACCGGAGACGCCGATCAGCGTGAGGATGTTCTGCACGAGGCCGATCACCAGCACGCCGGTGAGCGCGCCGAGGATCGTGCCCTTGCCGCCGTCCATGCTGACCCCGCCGATGACGGCCGCGGCGAACACCATGAAGATCCAGCCGACACCCTGGTTGTTGCCGATCGCGCCGAGCCGGCCGGTCTCCAGGATCCCGGCCAGCGCCGCCAGCGTCCCACCCAGGATGAACACGCCATACAGCACCCGGTCCACCCGGATGCCGGCGGCGCGGGCAGCGTCGATGTTGCCGCCGATCGCGTAGAGCGCGCGGCCGAGCCGGAGGTAGCCCAGGCCGAAGATGCCCGCCGCGAACAGCAGCCCCGCGATCCAGATGGCCGCGGGCAACCCGAGCCACGTGGCGCTGCCCAGGTAGAGAATCGAGTCGGGGAGCTGGAACAGCGTCTTGCCCTCCGTCGGCCCCTGCAGGAGGCCGTGCACGATGATCAGCATGGCCAGAGTGACGATGAAGGCCGAGAGCTGGAACCTGATGATCAGGAAGCCGTTGAAGGCGCCGATGGCAGCTCCGATCAGCAGGGCGAGCGGGATCGCCAGCGCGCCGGGCAGCACGATGCCGAAGCCGCCCGCCGACACCGGGATCACCAGCATCACCGCGATGGCCGGGGCGGTGCCGACCGTCGACTCCAGGGAGAGGTCGAACTTGCCGGCGATCAGGATCATGGCTTCGGCCAGCACGAGGAGCGAGATCGCCGCCTGCTGCTGGAGCACGTTGGTCAGGTTGCCCACGGTCAGGAACGTCGGGTCCAGGAGCGCGCCCACGACGAGCAGGAGCACGATCACCGGCACCAGCGTCAGGTCACGGAGCCTCGCCGGCCGCACCCGAAGGACGGGCGCCGTCATAGTGGTGGTCACTCTTCTATGCCCTCCATCACGGCCACGAGCTCGTGGTCCGTCCAGCCACGCGGCACGTCCATGACGACCTTGCCGTGGAACATCACCATCACCCGATCGCAGATCCGCAGGTCGTCGAGCTCGTCGGAGACCACCACGGCCCCCGCGCCCCGCTCGACCGCGTCCTCGACGGCGCCGAGCAGGGCCTGCTTGGCCTTGACGTCGACGCCGGCGGTCGGGTTGATCACGACCAGCACCGTCGGATCGTCCACGAGAGCTCGCGCGAACACGACCTTCTGCGCGTTTCCCCCGGACAGGTCGCCGACCGGCTGATCAGGTCCTTCGGTCTTGATATCCAGACTGTCGATCATCTGCTGGGCCTTGGCCCGGCGCCGGAGCGGCGACACGACGCCGTAGCGCCCCAGCTTGCGAGCGATCGGGAACGTCGCGTTCTCCCCCACCGACAGCAGCGGGACGAAGCCCTCGTGGTGCCGGTCCTCGGGCACGAACCCGAGCCCCGCCCTCATGGCGGCAGGCACGTCACCCGGCCGCACGCGCGTGCCGTTGACCGTGACCGTGCCCGAATCGGCCTTGCGCAGCCCGACCAGGGTCTCGGCCAGGCCGACCTTGCCGCTGCTCGCAGAGCCGGCCAGGCCGACGACCTCGCCCGATCTAACGGAAATGTCAACGTTGGCGTAGCGACCCGCCAGCGACAGGCCCTCGCCCGACAGCACCACCCTGTCGCCGGTGGTACGCGAGCGCGACTCGTACGCGGCCGTGGCCTCGCCCGTCATCGCGGCGACCAGCTCGTCGTGCGGCAGGTCGGCGACCTGCTTGGTCAGGACGTGCCGGGCGTCGCGGAAGACCGTGACGCTCTGGCAGATCTCGTAGACCTCGTCGAGGTGGTGGGAGATGTACATCATCGTGACGCCCTGCTCGCGCAGCGAGCGCATGCGGGCGAACAACCGCTCGATGGCCGGCCCGTCCAGCCGGGCGGTGGGCTCGTCGAGGATGATGAACCTGGCCCCGAACGACAGCGCCCTGGCGATCTCCACGAGCTGCCGCTGCTCCACGCTCAGGTCCCCGGCCAGCGCCTCCGGGTCCACGTCCACCTCGTACGTGTCCAGCAGCTCCCGCGCCCTGACCCGCAGCGCCCGCCAGTTGATCGGGCCCGCCTTGTCCGTCTGGCGGTTGAGGAAGAGGTTCTCCGCGACCGTCAGCGCCGGAATGATCGTGGACTTCTGGTAGACGCAGGCGACGCGCTGCCGCCAGGCGTCGCGGTCGGCAAGGGCGGGTGCCGCCTCTCCGGAGAACAGCACCTCGCCCTCGTCCGGCCGCTGGAGCCCGGTGAGGATCGACACCAGGGTGGACTTCCCTGCGCCGTTCCTGCCGACGAGCGCGTGGGTCTCACCCTCGGCGATCGCGATCTTCGCGCCGTTGAGCGCGATGGTCGGACCGAAGCGCTTGACGACATTTCGGGCTTCAACGTGAATGTTCATCACTTGACCTGGTTACCCCAGAGGGCCTTGTCGTCCACGTTGTCCTTGGTCACCAGCGGCGCGGGGAGCTGGTCCTCAAGGCCGTTCGGGAGCTGGATGATGGTGCTGTCGTGGTCCGTCGGGCCGGGCTTGAACGTCTTGCCCTCCAAGGCCGCCTTTGCGTAGGAGAGCGCGTACTTGGCGTAGAGGTCGGCCGGCTGCGACACCGTGGCGTCGATCTCGCCCTTGCGGATCGCCTCGAACTCCTGGGGGATCCCGTCGTTGGAGACGACGAAGACGTGTTTGGGGTCGGCGGTCGGGAGGAGCAGCCCCTTCTGCTTGAGCACCTGAAGCGTCGGAGCCAGGTGGACGCCGCCGGCGTGCATGTAAATGCCCTTGATGTCAGGGTTCTGCTCCAGGCGGGTCTGCAGCATGGACGCGGCCTTGCTGCCCTCCCACTCGGTCGGCTCACTGAACACCGTGATCCCGGGGAACTTGGACTTCATGCACTCCAGGAAGGCCTCCGACCTGTCGCGGCCGTTGATCGAGCTGAGCGCGCCCTGGAGCTGCACGACCTTGCCCTTGCCGCCGAGCTTCTCACCGAGAAACTCGCACGCCTTGGTGCCGTACGCGCGGTTGTCGGCGCGTACGACCATGTAGACCTTGCCCTTGTCCGGCCGGGTGTCGACGGTCACGACGGGGATCTTCTTGTTCTCGAGCTGCTGCAGCGTGTTGGCGATGGCGCCGGTGTCCTGCGGGGCCATGACGATCACCTTGGCACCCTGGCCGACCAGCGCCTGCACGTTGTTGACCAGCTTGGCCACGTCGTTCTGCGAGTTTGTGGCGGGCATGAGGTCCACCTTGAGCTCGCCGGCCATCTGGGGGACGTATTTGATGTAGGAGTTCCAGAAGTCGGAGTCGGCCCGCGGGTGATCGATGCCGACCTTTCCGCCTCCGCCGCCGCCTCCAGCTTCCGTCGACGTCCCTGAACCGCATGCGGTGACGACTGCCAAGATAGCCGCGGCCGCGGCCGCCCGTCCGAACTTCATGGGGGGGGTTACCTTTCCTAGTTGAGTGGCCGGAGCCTGAGCCCCTGCATGCCACCGTCGACCGCAAGCGCGGTCCCGGTGGTCGCACCGGCCTCGGGGCTGACGAGATAGGCGATCGCCGCGGCGACTTCCTCGGCGCTGACCAGGCGGCCCATCGGCTGCCTGGCGTTGAGTGCGGCCCGTTCCGCCTCGGGGTCCGGGGCGGAGTCGAGGAGCCTGGTGACCCACGGGGTGTCCGCGGTGCCGGGGTTGACGCAATTGACCCGGATGCCCTCGTGGATATGATCCGCGGCCATCGCGAGCGTCAGTGACAGCACCGCTCCCTTCGTCGCGCTGTAGAGCGCCCGCTTGGGCAGCCCTGCCGTGGCCGCGATCGAGCAGGTGTTGACGATGGCGGCGTGCTCGGACCTCCTGAGGTACGGCAGCGCCGCCCGTGCGACCCGGACCATGCCGAGCACATTGACGTCGAACACCTTGAGCCATTCGGCGTCCGGGTTGTCCTCGACGGTCCCCTGGGCTCCGATGCCCGCGTTGTTGACGACCACGTCGATGCCACCCATGCGCTCGGCGGCCTCGGCCACCGCGGCGCGCACGCTGGCGTCGTCGCTGACGTCCGTCTTGATGCCGATGAACGGCTCGCCCGGCGGGTTGAGGTCGAAGCAGGCGACCGTCATGCCGCGCTCGTGGAGCAGGGTGGCCGCGGCCAGGCCGATGCCTGAGCCGCCCCCGGTCACGATCGCTTTGAGACTCACGTGTCCCTCCCGGCCTCGTGACCGCGCACGCGCGCCGTCCAGATCTCGACCGCTGGACCGCTCACGCGCCCACGCCGGGCCCCGATGGCCTCATGCCTCCTACGTCTCCGCAGGGGGACCTTGATCGCTTGACGGCTCATGCGCCGGCCCTCCAGATCTCGCCGCCGGGGAAGGTGTGGGCGGCGATCGACTCGGCGTGCATCTCGGCGCTGAAGCCGGGCGCGGACGGGGCGACGTACCGGCCGTTCCTGATGACCACTGGGTCGGTGAAGTGCTCGTGCAGGTGGTCGACGTATTCGATGACGCGGTCGTCCATGGTGCCGGTGATCGCCACGTAGTCGAACATCGACAGGTGCTGCACCAGCTCGCACAGCCCCACGCCGCCCGCGTGCGGGCACACCGGGACGCCGAACTTGGCCGCGAGCAGCAAGATCGCGATATTCTCGTTGACCCCGCCGACGCGGGCCGAGTCGATCTGCAGGTAGGAGATCGCGTTGGCCTGCAGGAGCTGCTTGAACACGATGCGGTTCTGCACGTGCTCTCCGGTGGCCACCGGGATGGGGTCGATGCCCCTGGCGATGGCGGCGTGACCGAGCATGTCGTCCGGGCTGGTCGGCTCCTCGACCCAGTGCGGGTGGAACTCCGCCAACGCGTTGACCCACTCGATGGCCGAGCCGACGTCCCACCGCTGGTTGGCGTCGATCGCGATCGGATAGTCGGGCCCGCAGACCTCGCGGGCCACCCGGAAGCGCCGCCGGTCGTCGTCGAGGTCGGCGCCCACCTTGAGCTTGATCTGCCCGAACCCCTGGTCGAGCGCTTCCTTGCAGAGCCGCCGCAGCTTCTCGTCGTCGTACCCGAGCCACCCCGGGGAGGTCGTGTACGCGGGGTAGCCGACCTCGATGAGGTGATTGATCCGATCTTCCTTGCCCTTTTCGGCGGTCCGCAAGATCTGGAGGGCTTCGCCGGGCGTCAGCGCGTCGCTCAGGTAGCGGAAGTCGATGAGATCGACGATCTCCTCGGGAGACATCTCCGACAGCAGCCGCCACACCGGCTTGCCCGCCCGCTTGGCCTTCAGGTCCCACAGGGCGTTGACCACGGCGGAGATCGCCATGTGCATGACGCCCTTCTCCGGCCCCAGCCACCGCAACTGCGAGTCGTTGATCATGTCCTTGTAGACGGCGCCGAGGTCCTCGACGTCCCTGCCGATCACGTAACGTTCCAGCGCGCTGATCGCGATCGTCTGGATGTCGTTCCCTCGCCCGATCGTGAACGCGAACCCGTGCCCCTCGAACCCGTCGTCGGTCTTGAGCACGACATAGGCCGCGGAGTAGTCGGGATCCGGATTCATGGCGTCGGAGCCGTCGAGGTCTCGCGACGTCGGAAACCGGACGTCGTGCGTTTCCATCCCAACGATCCGGTATGCCTGCTCTGGAGTCGTCATGCCTGCCCCACCGTCTGCCGCTGCCGCCCGAGCCCCACGATCTCCAGCTCCATCACGTCACCGGCCCGTAGGTAGGGCTGCCCCGGCATGCCCATGGCCACCCCGGCCGGCGTACCCGTGTTGATCACGTCACCGGGCTCCAGCACCATGAACTGGCTGAGATAGCGCACGATCTCCGCGACATCGAAGACCATGTTCTTGGTGTCGCCGTCCTGGCGCAGCTCACCGTTCACCCATAGGCGCAAGGGCAGGCTCTGCGGGTCGCCGACCTCGTCCGCGGTCACCAGCCAGGGACCGAAGGGGTTGAACGTCTCACACGACTTGCCCTTGTCCCACTGCCCACCGCGTTCGAGCTGGAACTCGCGCTCGGAGACGTCATTGGAGATCGCGTACCCGGCGATCACGCCGAGAGCCTCCTCCCGGCTGCTCAGGTAGCGGGCCTCCTGGCCTATGACGACGGCCAGCTCCACCTCCCAGTCCGTCTTCACGCTGCCGCGCGGCACGAGCACCTCGTCGTACGGACCGATCATGGTGTTGCCGGCCTTCATGAACACGACCGGCTCGGCCGGCAGCTCCAAACCGGACTCGGCGGCGTGGTCGCTGTAGTTCAGGCCGATGCAGACGATCTTGCCTGGACGCGCGATGGGGGCGCCGATCCGCAGCCCCTCTGCGTCGACGACGGGCAGGTCGCCGCGCTCGAGCGCCTCGCGGACGCGCGCCACTCCCCCGGAGGCGAGAAAAGCCCCGTCGATCTCGGGCTCTCCGATATCGCGCAGCTTACCGGCGTCGTCCAGGACAACCGGTCGCTCCCGCCCGACAGGTCCTACTCGCAGCAGCTTCACACCGCATCCTTCACATATACATCGGATGTCTCGTTTCCCGATGCTCGTGCGGCCGGACGGGGTGTGTCAAGTGCGCTGAGAGGGAAACATCCGATCCGTGACCTGGAGAGACTCTTGCCCTGGCAACGATGGGCTGTGAACCCGTTTTACCGGCCCGTTGGCCGCGTTCACACCGCCGAAATTCCGCCGGAGTGAAGACATCGGAGGTCGAGCCCGATAGCGAGCCGTCCCCTTTACGGCCGTACAGTGTCTCCTTGACGGCCGTACAGTGCCGTAATAGAACACGTTTCAGCAGGCTCTATCGTGCTGACGTCGCCGAGCGCTTGATCAAGAGGGTGAACCACGTGCACATCGACCTCGTCGACAGGGACCGATACGCGACCACTGGACCTCCGCACGACCAGCTCGCCTGGCTGCGCGCGAACTCCCCCGTCCACCGGCACGGGGGCGAGCCCGGATTCTGGGCCGTCACCCGCTATGAGGACGTCGTCCACGTCTCGCGCCATTCCGACCTGTTCTCCTCTCACCGGAAGCTCGCCCTCTTCGAAGATCTGTCGGAGGAACAGATCGCCCTCCAGCGGCTCATGATGCTCAACCAGGACCCGCCGGAGCACACGCGGCGGCGTTCGCTGGTCAACCGGGGCTTCACCCCGCGCACCATCAGAGCCCTCGAACAGCACATCCGCGACATCTGCGACGACCTCCTCGACAAGTGCACGGGCGAGATCGACTTCGTCACCGAGGTCGCCGCGCCCCTGCCCCTCTACGTGATCTGCGAGCTGCTCGGCGCGCCCGTGTCCGACCGCGACAAGGTGTTCAACTGGTCGAACCGCATGATCGGCGCCCAGGACCCCGACTACGCCTCCTCCCCCGAGGAGGGCTCGGCCGCCGCCATGGAGGTCTACGCCTACGCCAACCAGCTCGCGGCCAAGCGCAGGGCCAACCCGCAGAACGACATCGTCACCAAGCTCCTGCAGCCCGACGAGAACGGCGAGACGCTCGACGAGAACGAGTTCGACCTCTTCGTCCTCCTCCTGGTCGTGGCGGGTAACGAAACGACCCGCAACGCGGCCTCCGGCGGCATGCTCGCCCTCTTCGAGCACCCGGACCAGTGGAACCGCCTGGTCGCCGACCCCACGCTGGCCCAGACGGCCGCCGACGAGATCGTCCGCTGGGTCTCCCCCGTGAACCTCTTCCGCCGCACCGCTACGGCGGACCAGGTCCTGGGCGGGCAGCCGATCAAGGCCGACGACAAGGTCGTCGTCTTCTACGCCTCCGCCAACCGCGACACCACCGTCTTCCCCGACGCCGACGTCTTCGACATCGGCCGCAGCCCCAACCCGCACATCGGCTTCGGGGGCGGCGGCGCCCACTTCTGCCTCGGCAACCACCTGGCCAAGCTGGAGCTACGCATCCTGTTCGAACAACTGGCCCGCCGCCGCCCCCGCCTCCGCCAGTCAGGCCCGGCGCGCCGCCTCCGCTCCAACTTCATCAACGGCATCAAGGAACTGCCCGTCACCGTCGGCTGACGCGTCCGCATGCCGGCCGCCGGCGCATGATCGGGCGGCGGACTCCAGCCGCATAGCCTGAAGCGGTAGCGGCGGCGGGCCGCGCGGATGCGGCGCAGGATGCGGGTCGTGCCCTCGGGGCCGGGTTGCCAGCCGCGCTCGATCAAAGCGTCGGCCACATGGTGGAGGAGGTCGGCGATCTGGCCAGGGATGACGTCTCTCCGGACGGCGATCACCCGCCAGCCTCGCCGTCGTAGCTCCTCCCGGCGATCGGTGTCGCGTTGCTGGTCGGTGGTGGAGGTGTGGTGGTCCTGGCCGTCGTACTCGACCGCGACCTTGAACTCCTCCCAGCCCAGGTCGAGATAGGCGTATCGGTCCTCGCCCAGCTCGACCCTGATCTGGGTGGTGGGCCTGGGCAGGCCGCCCTCCACGAGGATGACCCTGAGCCGGCTCTCCCTGGGGGAGGCGGCTCCCCGGTCCGCCAGGCTGAGGGTGTCGCGCAGGCGCCAGGTATTGAGCGGACGATGCCACAACGCTTCGAGATCGACACCCTTGCGGGCGAACTGATCGAGGATCGCCACGCCCTCCATGCGCGGCAGCCAGCGGGCGCAGTCGAGGGCGGTGCATTCCATGGTGGTGATCCGGACGCCCTTGTGCTCGGTGACGTCCTCGTCCGGCAGGGACGCCACGTAGGTGACGCAGCCGGGGATCGCCAGGTGGCTGGGGGCGGTCAGCTCGATGGGCCAGTCGGCCTCTGGGGTGGGCAGGATGTTGAGGCCCCAGACGTACGCGGCCGTCTGGCGGCATGCGACGGCCTGCGGAACTGCACGGGTGATGCGCCTGGCGCGCTCGATCAAAGAGGGGGAAACGGCGGGTGTTCCGCCACCACCCACCAAGCCGCCGTCCATCGAGCCGCCGGAAGGCCCCATAGCGGCGGTGCCGGCAAGGAGAGCGCCTGAGGGCGAAAGCGCGGTGCGGTGTTGTCGGTTCATGGCGCCAAGGGTGCATCAGGGCGGCAGCGCGACATCGGGCCGAATAGGGTTCTGTGGACGAGGATGGATTGTCCACAGGGCGCTCGCGTCCTGCGGCGCACTTCTCAGGCGCCGAGCCCCGACCCTCAGGCCCGGGCTCGGCATGAGACGGCAGCGGCTGCTAGCCCTCGATGAGCCGGCCAAGCCAAAGCCACGGAGCCGGTGCCCGTGCGCGCCGTAACGGCGGCGCGCCACTGACCGGTCAGCGGCCGTTTCCCTGGACAGGCGCGAGCCAGCAGCGGCGGGTGGCCGACCACGGCAACGCGTAAAGAAAGAAAAAATCTAAGGCCAGGAACTGTCCTGATCCGGGTCGCCGCCGTTGGTGAGGAGGCGGAGGTCGGAGTCGACCATCATGGCGACGAGTTCGTCGAAGGACACGATCGGCTCCCACCCCAGCTGCGTACGTGCCTTCTTCGGGTCGGCGCACAGCAGGTCCACCTCGGCCGGCCGGTGCAGGCTCTGGTCGGTGACCACGTACCGCTCCCAGTCCAGCCCCGCCGCCGTGAACGCCGCCTCCACCAGCTCCCTGACCGATTTCATCCGCCCGGTGCCGATCACGTAGTCCTCGGGGGTGGCGGCCTGCAGCATCAGGTGCATGGCCTTGACGTAGTCCCCCGCGAACCCCCAGTCCCGCCGCGCCTCCAGGTTGCCCAGCCGCAGCTCCGTGGCCAGCCCCAGCTTGATCCTGGCCACGCCGAGCGTCACCTTCCTGGTGACGAACTCGGCGCCCCGGCGCGGCGACTCGTGGTTGAACAGGATCCCGGAGACGGCGTGCATCCCGTACGACTCGCGGTAGTTCTGGGTGAGGAAGTGCCCATAGGCCTTGGCCACCCCGTACGGCGAGCGCGGGTGGAAGGCGGTGCGCTCCGTCTGCGGGGTCTCACTGACCTGGCCGAACATCTCGGAGGAGGAAGCCTGATAAAAGCGGATCTGCCCGGGAGCAATCCCAGAAGAACCAGCCCCGGAAGAGCCGGCAGAGGCTCCCCGCGAGACGCCCGAGCACACCCGGATCGCCTCCAGCATGCGCAGCACGCCCATCCCGGTCACCTCGGCCGTGAGCTCGGCCTGCTCCCATGACATGGGGACGAACGAGATCGCGCCCAGGTTGTACACCTCGTCCGGCTGAACCCGTTCCACCGCCGAGATCAGCGACCCTTGATCCAGCAGGTCACCGCGCACCACCTGGACGTCGGAGAGCAGTTTGCGCATCCGGGAGACGCGCGGGTTCGCCTGCCCGCGGGCCAGCCCCCACACCTCGTACCCCTGCTCAAGCAGGTGCTCCGCCAAATAGGAACCGTCCTGGCCGGTGATGCCGGTGATCAGAGCGCGCCTGGCCAAGAGGTCCTCCAACGATCGCGTCCCGCGTCCCTTTGGGACGGGAATGTACAGCTAAGCGCCTGGAAACAGCATCAAGCCAAGTAGAACGCGTTCCACCGAACCACGCTCGGTTACGGCAACGTCGCAGTTCGCACGGCCTGTGGAAGCGATTGTGAACAATTCCAGACGAGCTACCGAATGGTAGCCTTCTCGGACTAAGGTCATCTTTCACGGTACACGCCTTCTCAGAGGGCCTACCGGCAGAGAAGGCAGGGCCCTACCGGCGGAGAAAGGGGTGTCCGTGGGGGAGCAAGCGCCAGGGGCTTCCATGCAGGAGCGGCCGCTGCGGGTCGCGCTGCTGTCGTACCGCAGCAAGCCCACCTGCGGGGGCCAGGGCGTCTATCTCCGCCACGTGAGCCGCGAGCTGGTCGCGCTCGGCCACCATGTCGAGGTCTTCTCCGGCCAGCCCTATCCAGAGCTGGACGAGGGCGTCATCCTGCGCGAGGTGCCCAGCCTCGACCTCTACCGCGACGAGGACCCGTTCAGAACGCCCAAGCTGGGCGAATACCGGGACTGGATCGACTGGCTCGAGGTCGGCACCATGTGGACGGCCGGGTTCCCGGAGCCGCTGACGTTCACGCTGCGCGCCTACCGGGAGCTGAAGAAGCGGGTCGGCGACTTCGACGTCGTCCAGGACAACCAGACCCTGGGATACGGCCTGCTGGGCATCCAGAAGCTGTTCCCCGTGGTCGGCACCATCCACCACCCGATCAGCGTGGACCGGCGCATCGAGCTCGAGGCCGCCACCGGCGCGAAGAGGCTGACCATGCGCCGCTGGTACGGGTTCGTGAAGATGCAGTCCCGGGTCGCGCCCCGGCTGAGTCCCATCCTGACCGTCAGCGAGTCGTCGCTGGCCGACATCCACCGCGACTTCAACGTCCCCCAGGCCAACATGCGGCTGATCCCGCTCGGCGTCGACACCCGCTACTTCCACCCGCGCCCGGACAAGCCCAAGCGCAAGGGGTCGATCGTGGCGGTCGCCAGCGCCGACTCCCCCATGAAGGGCGTCGCGACGCTGCTGCGCGCCGTGGCGAAGCTGGCCACCGAACGCGACGTACACCTCACCGTCGTCAGCAAGCCCACTCCCGGCGGCCCGACCGAGCAGCTCGTCCAGGAGCTGTCACTGCAGGACCGGGTGCGTTTCGTGCACGGCATCTCCGACGAGGAGCTGGGCGAGCTGATCGCCACCTCGGAGATCTCGGTCGTGCCGTCGCTGTACGAGGGGTTCTCGCTGCCCGCCGTCGAGCACATGGCCTGCGGGACGCCCCTGGTGGCCAGCCGTACGGGCGCGCTGCCCGAGGTCGTCGGCGACGCGGCCGTCCAGGTCCCGCCCGGCGACGCCGAGGAGCTGGCCGCGGTGCTGCGCCGCCTGCACGACTCCCCCGAGGAGCGCGAGCGGGTGGGCCAGGCCGGATACGACCGCGTCATGGAGCGCTACACCTGGCACGTCGTGGCCAAGAAGACCGTCGAGGCCTACCGCGAGGCCATCGCGGCCCGCAAGCGCTGACCACAAGATCACAAGGAGAAAGCGACCAGTGCTGACCGTGGATTTCGCCCGGCTTCCCGTCGGCCCCGGCGTACGCGTGCTCGACCTGGGCTGCGGTGGCGGCAGGCACGCCTTCGAGGTGCTGCGCCGCGGGGCGGACGTGATCGCGTTCGACATGGACCAGTCGGAGCTGGACGGCGTGGCGGCCATGTTCGCGGCGATGGACAAGGCGGGCGAGGTGCCGCCGGAGGCCACCGGGGAGATCGTCCAGGGCACGGCGCTCGACATGCCCTTCGAGGACGGCAGCTTCGACCGGGTCATCGCGGCCGAGGTCCTGGAGCACATCCCGGACGACATGGCCGCCATGCGGGAGATCTTCCGCGTGCTCAAACCCGGCGGCACGGCCGCGATCACCGTGCCGAGCTTCCTGCCCGAACGGATCTGCTGGGCGCTGGACGAGGACTACCACACCGCCCCCGGCGGACATGTCCGGATCTATACGCTGGCCGAGCTGTCGGCCAAGCTGAAGTCCACCGGCTTCGAGATCGGCCCCCACCACCACGCCCATGGGCTGCACGCACCGTACTGGTGGATCAAGTGCGCGGTCGGCGTCAACAACGACGACCATCCGATCGCGAAGGCGTACCACGAGCTGCTGGTCTGGGACATCATGAAGCGCCCGGCCGCGACCAGGATCGCCGAAGCCGTGCTCAACCCGATCATCGGCAAGAGCGTGGTCCTCTACGTCAGGAAGCCATGATCTCCCGCGCGGAGGTCATGCAGACGGCCGCGAGCATCGCGGCGATACAGCAGCCCGACGGCGGCGTCCCCTGGCCCGGGGGACACGTCGACGCCTGGAACCACGTCGAGTGCCTGATGGCGATGTCCGTCGCGGGCCTGGAGGAGCCGGTACGCCGCGGCTACGCCTGGCTGGCCCGCCACCAGCGCCCCGACGGCTCCTGGCCGATGAAGCTGGTCGACGGCGTGCCCACGGAGCTGGGCGGCGAGACCAACCACGCCGCCTACGTCGCCGCCGGCCTCTGGCACCACCACCTCGTCACCGGCGACCAGGCCTTCACCGAGGAGCGCTGGCCGATGGTCAAGGCCGCGCTCGACTTCGTGGCGGGTCTGCAGACCGAGCGGGGCGAGATCGTCTGGGAACGGGACGCCCAGGGCCGGGCGGCGGCGTACGCGCTGCTCACCGGCTGCTCGTCCATCCACCAGGGGCTGCGCTGCGGCGTGCGGCTGGCGGAGCATCTGGGTGACCCGCAGCCGCACTGGGAACTGGCCGCGGACCGGCTGGCGCACGTCCTGTCGGCGCATCCCGAGGCGTTCGCCGACAAGAGCCGCTTCTCGATGGACTGGTACTACCCGGTGCTCGGCGGCGCGGTGCGCGGGCGGCAGGCGGCCGAGTTGCTGGACCGGGAGTGGGCCACTTTCGTGGTGCCGGGGCTGGGCATCAGGTGCGTGTCCGACCAGCCGTGGGTGACCGGGGCCGAGACGTGCGAGCTGGTGCTGGCGCTCGACGCGATGGGAGACCGGGAGCGGGCGGTGGCGCTGTTCACGGACATGCAGCACCTGCGGCACGAGGACGGCTCGTACTGGACGGGCTGGCAGTTCGCCAACCGCAAGCACTTCCCGCACGAGCGCTCGGGCTACACGGCCGCCGCCGTCGTCCTGGCGGCGGACGCGCTGCTGGAGCTCTCCGGCGGGTCAGGGCTGTTCCGCGACGTGGCGGAGACGTCGGTGTTCGACCCGGACGTCTGCGGGTGCGCGGCCGTCTACACGGGCGGAGCCGAGGAACTGCAGGGCGAGGAGCACTGACGGCAAGGGCTTTTGCGGGTTCTTTGCCAGGCAAATCCGGTGTGCCGCCGAGGACAGGCGCAATGGGCTCACTAGTTTCGTAGTGGCCGTACGAGGCGTCTTCGGGGGAAGCGTGGGCGACACGGGCACAACATCGTTCTTGGACCAGGCTGGGACCCAGCCGACACTCACCCCGGCGAAGGGGCTGCGGAGGTTCCTGGCGAAGGATCCGCTGGAGTCCGATCTTGGCCGGCGAAGGTTCCGGCTCAAAACCGGAGCGTCTCGGGCAGTCTTCATCAATGCCGAAAAGTCGTATGTTTTCGGCTACAATGCGGTGCTGTCCAAGCAAGTGGAGAAGGTTGAGGAGATCCCGGCCGAGCAGCGGCCCTTCGGCTACGAAGGCGCGGCCGCAGCCTGCACCGTGCTGGATCTCCTCACATTGACCCGGGGCCGGCGCCTTCACGAGCTACTGGCCGGCCCCGCTCAACACCACCGCCACGCCGCCTACATGGGGGCCGGCCGCGGGTACGCGCTGCTGCGCCTGCGGCCCGTACGCGGCGCGCGGCAGGCGCATCCGCTGCTGCGGTGGCTGGCGGTGGACGGGTTCGGCTTCCAGTGGAGCCTGACCAGGGCCGATCGGATGGTGGGCGAACGGACCATGCCCGACCTGCTCACCAGGGCCCACTGCGCGGTGTTCGACCAGGGGCTGGGGCGGCTGCTGTGGTATCACGACTGCGCCACTCCCGACGACGTCGCCGCCAGGATCGCGGGCTATCCGGCCGGACGGCGCGGCGACCTGTGGAGCGGGGTCGGGTTCGCGGCCGCGTACACGGGCGGGGCCGAGGCCGACGAGCTGTGGTGGCTGGCTGATCACGCGGGGGCCGACGGGTTCCGTGGTCATCTGGCGCAGGGATGCGCGTTCGCCGTGGCCGCGCGGCTGCGGTCCGGGGCACTGCCGGATCACGCGGCGCATGCCGTGCCGATCCTGACGGGAGCCGAGCCCGATGAGGCGGCGGCCTGGACGGACCGGGCGCTCATCGCGCTCGGGCACGAGGCCCACACGCACGACGACTTCCGGTCCTGGCAGGCCCAGACCCGCCATTCCTGGGCCCGCAGGCACCGCGCCTAGGACGGCTTCATGAGCCTTGGTGGGGCTTGGTCCGTTCGAGCACGCGCAGCGAGCCCTCCACCGCGACGTCCTTGAACGCGCCAGACTCCAGTGCGCGCTGATAGACCCGGTATGGCGCCTGCCCCCCGTGCGCCGGATCCGGGTAGATGTCGTGGAACACCAGCGCCCCGCCCACCACGACATGCGGCGCCCAGCCCTCGTAGTCGCGGGTGACCGGCCCCTCGGAGTGCCCGCCGTCGATGAACAGCATGCCGAGCGGCGTGTGCCACAGCTTGGCCACCTGCTCGGAGCGACCGACGATGGCGATCACCTCCTCTTCCAGCCCCGCCGCGGCGATCGTCGCCCGGAAGGTCGGCAGCGAGTCCATCTTCCCGAACCGGAAGTCCATGAGGGTCGGGTCGTGGTGCGCCCACCCCGGCTGGATCTCCTCCGAGCCGCGGTGGTGGTCCACGGTGACGACCACGGACCCGGCCTGTCTGGCGGCCGCGCCGAGATAGATCGTGGACTTGCCGCAGTAGGTGCCGATCTCACAGATGGGCCCGCGCCGGCCGTATTGCCGAGCCGCCTCGAACAGCGCCAGCCCTTCGTTGTCCGGCATGAACCCCTTGGCGTGCTTAGCTGCGTAGAGCAGCTCAGACGGCATCGTCATGAGGATCCACTCTAACCCAACCGAACAACATTCCGGGGAGCTCTTGCAGCGCTCTTCTGAAACCTGTTCTACTTGGCACGTGAATCAGCGCGCTCGCATCGCGATGTCGGACGAGGACGTGGCCGCCTTCCTGGAGAGCTCGAACAAGCTGCAGCTGGCGACCATCAACCCCGACGGCACGGCGCACCTGGTGACGATGTTCTACGGGCTGGTCGACGCCAGGATCGCCTTCTGGACCTACCGCAAGGCGCAGAAGGCCCACAACCTGGCGCGCGACCCCCGGGTGAGCTGCCTGATCGAGGCGGGAGAGGCGTACGACGAGCTGCGCGGCGTCCTGGTGTACGGCAAGGCCGAGCGAGTGGACGACCCGGACCAGGTCATGGACATCGGCATGACGGTCGCCCGCAGGATGACTCCGGACGTACCGGACGATCTTCTGCGCCCTTACGTCGAGCAGACCGGGCAAAAGCGGGTTGCGTACGTCGTCGAGAGCACCAAAGTGGTCTCATGGGACCACAGGAGGCTCAGATGAAGGTCAAGGTAGACGAACTGGTCTGCGAGGCCAACGCCGTGTGCATGGGGCTCGCGCCGGAGGTGTTCGAGGTCGACGACGACGACCAGCTGCACATCCTGCTTCCCGAACCGCCCCCCGAGTTGCAGGACCGGGTCCGTCACGCGGTCAGGTCCTGCCCCAAAGCCGCCCTGTCCATCGAGGACTAGCCCTCGGCGGACCAGCTTTCGAGCCGGAGGAGGAACCCCCCATGCGCGCCGCGATCCTGCACGCCGTAGGCAACGACAAGCTCGACATCCGCGACGATGTCGCCCTGGCGCCGGTCGGACCGGCGGACGTACGGGTCCGGATCAGAGCCACGGGTGTCTGCCACTCGGACCTGTCGGCCATATCCGGCGTGCTGCCGCAGCCCGTCCCGCTCGTCCCCGGCCACGAGGGCGCGGGCGAGATCGTGGAGGTGGGCGAGCACGTCACCTCCCTCCAGCCGGGCGACCACGTCGTGATCAACTGGCGGCCGGCCTGCCAGGAGTGCGATCTGTGCCTGGGCGGCCAGCCGTACCTGTGCCTGAAGTTCGTGATCGAGTCCTTCAGCAAGGGCAACTTCCGGTTCGGGGGCGATGGGGCGACGGCGTTCGGGCTGGCGGGCTGCGGCACCTGGGCCGAGGAGATCGTCGTCCCGTGGCAGGGCGCGATCAAGATCGACCCGGAGGTCTCGTGGGAGGCGGCGGCCCTGATCGGCTGCGGCATCACCACCGGTGTGGGCGCAGCGATCAACACCGCGAAAGTGCGCCCCGGCTCCACGGCCGCGGTGATCGGCTGCGGCGGCGTCGGCCTGTCGGTCATCCAGGGCGCCCGCGTCTCGGGCGCCAGGGTGATCCTCGCGGTCGATCCGCTGGAATCCAAGCACGCGCTGGCCAAGAAGGTAGGGGCGACGCACGCCGTGACGCCGGAGCAGGTGCCGAACGCGGTCAACGAGCTCACCGGCGGCTCCGGCTTCGACTACGGCTTCGAGGTGGTCGGCAAGGCGGCCACGATCCAGAGCGCCTGGCAGATCACGCGGCAGGGCGGCGACGTGATCGTGGTCGGCGCGGGAGCGGCGGACGACATGGTGTCGATCTCGGCGTTCAGCCTGCTGTTCGAGGGCAAGAACCTGCTGTCCAGCGTGTACGGCGAAGCGGACGTGCGCCACGACTTCCCCTACTTCGCCAAGCTCCACAAGGCCGGCCAGCTCGACCTCGAATCGATGATCAGCGCCCGCATCCGCCTCGGCGACCTGAACGACGCGGTCGAGGCCCTCCGGAACGGCGAGGTGCTGCGCCAGATCGTCCTCATGGACTGACGGCCGGCAGAAGCCTGACCTTACGCCGGGCGCCGCCCTGGGCCGGCCCGGGCCTGCAAGCCGCCGCCGCGGTCTGCGCCCGGGCCGGCCGGGACCTCACCGCGGCGGAGCGGGCTGAAGTATCTGAAAGAGTTCCCCGCCTTGGAGGTCTGCCCCAAGGCGGGGACCTGACGGCTACTCGGTGGAGAAGGCCGCGTCGAAGGCGGTGGCGGGCGGGGTGATGGAGTTGAGCTTGCGGATGTAGGACAGCGCCTCCTTGGCCCCGTCCAGCCGGTCCATCCCCGCGTCCTCCCACTCGATCGAGATCGGCCCTTCGTACCCGATCGAGTTGAGCGCCCTGAAGCAGTCCTCCCACGGCACGTCGCCGCGCCCCGTCGAGACGAAGTCCCAGCCGCGCCGCATGTCCGCCCACGGCAGGTGCGAGGACAGGCGGCCGCGGCGGCCGTCGCCGACGCGCATGCGCGTGTCCTTGCAGTCCACGTGGTAGATCCGGTCCTTGAAGTCCAGGATGAACCCGACCGGGTCCAGGTCCTGCCAGACCATGTGCGACGGGTCCCAGTTGAGGCCGAACGCCGGCCGGTGGCCGACGGCCTCCAGCGTCCGCACCGTCGTGTAGTAGTCGTAGGCGATCTCGCTCGGGTGGACCTCATGCGCGAAGCGCACGCCCACCTCGTCGAAGACGTCCAGGATGGGGTTCCAGCGGTCCGCGAAGTCCTGGTAGCCGGCGTCGATGACCGAGGCGGGCACCGGCGGGAACATGGCCACCGTGTGCCAGATCGACGACCCGGTGAAGCCGACGACCGTGTCCACGCCCAGCAGCGAGGCCGCCCGTGCGGTGTTCTTCATCTCCTCGGCGGCGGCCTGGCGTACCGACTCCGGATCCCCGTTGCCCCAAATGCGGGCCGGCAGGATGGCCTTGTGGCGCTCGTCGATGGGGTGGTCGCAGATGGCCTGGCCGACCAGGTGGTTGGAGATGGTCCACACCTTGAGGCCGTGCTTGTCGAGCTGGGCGCGCTTCTGCTCCACGTACGACGGATCCGCCATGGCCTGCGCCACGTCGAAGTGGTCACCGGAGCAGGCGATCTCGAGCCCGTCGTAGCCCCATTCGGCCGCCAGCCGGCACACCTCCTCGAACGGCAGGTCGGCCCACTGTCCCGTGAACAGCGTGACTGGTCGCATCGGTCAATCCTCCACGTTCGTGTAGCGGCTGCCCTCAGCCGCGCTCCGCTCGACCGCCTCCAGCACCCGCTGCACCCGCAGCCCGTCGGCGAACGACGGCGCGGGGTCGGCTCCGGTGGCGATCGCCTCCAGGAAGTCCTTGATCTCGTGGGTGAAGGTGTGCTCGTAGCCGAGCCCATGCCCCGGAGGCCACCAGGCGCCCACGTAAGGATGATCGGGTTCGGTGACCAGGATCCGCTCGAAGCCGCCGCCGCCAGAGCTGAACCACAGCTCGTTCATGGCCTCGAAATCGAAGGCCAGGCTGCCGAGCTGGCCGTTGATCTCTATGCGCATGGCGTTCTTGCGCCCGGTGGCGAAGCGCGTGGCCTCGAACGAGGCCAGCGCCCCTCCCGACATCCGGCCGATGAACAGCGCGGCGTCGTCGACGGTCACCTCGCCCACGGAATCAGTACGGGAGGCGCCCAGCCCGGCGGACTCCCCCGCCAGCGGACGCTGCTTGATGAAGGTCTCCGTCAGCCCCGACACGCCGACGACGTGCTGCCCGGTGATGAACTCGGCCGCGTCCACGATGTGCGAGCCGATGTCGCCGAGCGCCCCGGCCCCGGCCTTGTCCTTCTGCAGCCGCCACACCAGCGGGAACTCCGGATCGACGATCCAGTCCTGCAGGTATTGGGCCCGCACGTGCCGGATCTCGCCGAGCCGGCCCTCCTCGACGTACCGGCGGGCCAGCGCGACCGCGGGCACCCGCCGGTAGTTGAAGGCCACCATGCTCTTGCCCGTCGCCCCGGCCGCCGCCCGCACCATGGCCTCGGCCTCGGCGACGGTGTTGGCCAGCGGTTTCTCACAGATCACGTGCTTGCCCGCCGCGAGCGCGGCGATGGCGATCTCGGCGTGCGAGTCGCCGGGCGTGCAGATGTCGACGATCTGCACGTCGTCGCGCGCGACCAGCGCTCTCCAGTCCGTCTCGACGGCGGCCCAGCCGTGCTGCGCGGCGGCCGCTTCGGTGCGCTCCTTCGACCGGCCGGCGAGCACCGCCATGCGCGGCGCGAGCGGCAGGTCGAAGAAGGCCCCCACGCTGCGCCAGGCCTGGGAGTGGACACGGCCCATGAACGCGTAGCCGACCATGCCCACGCCGATGGTGGTCTTGTCTGACATGCAACCCCCGATCAGGATTCGAAGCCGAGTGCCAGGTACTTGTCGACGTTATCCTTGGTGATGGTCTCGGATGCGAGCGTGATGGACTGAGGCACCTGGTTTTCCACCAGATCACTCATGCCCTTGCCCTGCGCGATCAAGCGGGCCAGCTTGATGGCGGAGGAGGCCATCGTGGGGCTGTAGGTCACCGTGGCCTTCAGCACCGAGGTGCCCGACTGGATCTCCTTCATCGCGTTGAGCGAGCCGGCGCCGCCGACCATGATGAACTCGTTGCGGTTCGCCTCCTTGATGGCGGCGAGCACGCCCACGCCCTGGTCGTCGTCGTGGTTCCAGAGCGCGTCGATCTTCTTGTGCGCCTGGAGCAGCGACGTGGCCACCTGGTTGCCGGTCTCGACGGTGAACTTGGCGTCCTGCTTGGCCGTGACGCTGAACCCGTACGTCTTCAGCGCGTCGGCGAACCCCTTGCTGCGGTCCTGCGTGAGCGGCAGCGTGGCGATGCCCTGGATCTCCACGATCACCGGGTTGGCCACGCCCTTGTCCTTGAGCTGCTTGCCGATGAAGTGCCCGGCCGCCACCCCCATGCCGTAGTTGTCGCCACCGACCCACGTCCGATAAGCCAATTTGTCGGGAAATATCCGGTCGAGGTTGATGACCGGGATCCCCGCCTGCGTGGCCTGCAGCGCGACCTGGTTCAGCTGCTGGCCGTCGTTCGGCAGGATCACCAGCGCGCTCACCTTGGCCGCGATGAGCGACTCGACCGCGGAGATCTGCTGGTTGATGTCGTTCGTCGGCTCGACGGGCTTGAAATCGATGTCCGAGTATTGCTTCGCGGTGGCCTCGGCGTTCTTGGCGATCGCCGCGATCCACCCGTGGTCGGCGGCGGGAGCGGAGAAGCCGATGGTGACCTTCTGGCCCGGCTGGTCGTTGCCGCTGGCGGCGGGGGCTGGAGCGGGTGCCGCGCTGGCAGGCGCGGCCGCGGGCTCGTTGCTGGTGCAGCCGGCCGCTAAGAGTGCGGCTCCGCCGACGAGGAGTCCCCTGCGCCCGACGTTCTTCTCACTCATGGTGTTCTCTCCTTCAGGTTCCGCCGCTGGAGAAGGACGGCGACGACGATGATCAGGCCCTTGGCGATCAGCTGGTCGCTGGTGTTGAGGCCGTTGAGAATGAACAGGTTCGTGATGAGGGTGAAGATCAGCAGGCCCAGGATCGAGCCCATGATCGTGCCCCGGCCCCCGGTGAGCAGCGTGCCGCCGATGATCACGGCCGCGATGGCGTCGAGCTCGTACAGGTCGCCGTGGGTGGACGAACCTGTCGTCGTGCGGGCCATGATGAGGATGGCGGCGATGCCGCAGCACAGCCCGGACAGTGCGTAGAGCAGCATCGTGTGCCTGCGCACGTCGATCCCGGCCAGCCGGGCCGCCTCGGGGTTGCCCCCGACCGCGTACGTCCGCCGCCCGAACGTGGTCCGGTTGAGCAGGATCCACCCCAGCACCACGACCAGGGCGAAGATGTAGACCAGCAGCGGGACCCCGAGCACGCGCGTGGTCGACAGCTCGACAATGCCGGAATTGTCGGTCTGGATGAGCTGCGTCTTGCGGTCGGACATGCGCTGCGCCAGCCCGCGGGCGGCCACCAGCATGGCCAGCGTGGCGATGAACGGCACCAGCCGCCCGTACGCGATGAGCCACCCGTTGACCAGCCCCGCCCCGGTGCCGACGAGGATCGCGCACAACGCCATGATCCACGGCCCGTACGACTGCGTGGCCAGAGTCGTCGCCCACACCGAGGCCAGCGCCATGACCGCGCCCACCGACAGGTCGATGCCGCCACCGATGATCACGAACGTGGCCCCGACCGTGATGACGCCGATCGTGGCGGCCAGGGACAGGATGCTGACCAGGTTGGAGGTGGTGGCGAAGTTCTCCGGCCTGGTGACCAGGCCGACGATCACCAGTAGCGCCAGCGCGCCCAGCAGGCCGAGATGCCGCATCTCGCCGAGGGCGAAGCGGCGCGACACCGGGGGCGCGGGCGCTCCCGTACGCGGCCGGTCCGTTGCAGGCTCGCTCATCACGCCGCCCTCCCATTCATGATCATGTCGAGTACGCGGTGCTCGTCCAGCTCCGCGGCGTCGCCCTGGTGGATGACCGCCCCTTCGCGCAGCACGAGCACCCGGTCGGCCAGGCCCAGCACCTCTGGGACCTCGCTGGAGACCAGCAGCACGCCGATGCCCTGCTCGGCCAGGTCGTGGATCACCGCGTACAGTTCGGCCCTGGCGCCCACGTCCACGCCCCTGGTGGGCTCGTCCAGCAGGAGCAGCTTGCGGCCGCCGAGCAGCCAGCGGGCGAGCACGGCCTTCTGCTGGTTGCCGCCCGACAGCGTTCTGATCGGGCGGTCCGGATCGGGTGGCCGGATGTCCAGCATTTCCGACAGCCGCCGGGCCTCGGCCCGCTCGCGCTTGCGGTCGATCCAGCCGAATTTCGCGAACCCCGGCAGGGTCCCCAGCGTGATGTTGGCGGTGACGCTCTGGTCGAGAAGGAGCGCCTGGGCCTTGCGTTCCTCGGGGGCCAGGCCCATGCCGCGCCGGACGGCGCCGACCACGCCGCGGCGCACCGGGGCACCGTCTAACAGGACGCGGCCGGTGGCGGGGCGGGCGCCGTACACCGCCTCCAGGATCTCCGAGCGGCCCGAGCCGACGAGCCCGGCCAGGCCCACGATCTCGCCCGCCCGCACCGAGAACGACACATCGGCGAAGACGCCCGGCGAGGTCAGGTCCTCGACGCGGAGCACCTCGTCGCCGAGCGTGCGACCCCCTCGGGGCGGGAAGACGTATTCGACGTTCCTGCCGGTCATGAGGGAGACGATCTGCGCAGTGGGGGTGTCGCGGGCGGGCAGGCCCACGGCGACCGTACGGCCGTCCTTCAGCACCGTGACCCGGTCGCCGATCTCGCGGATCTCCTCCAGGCGGTGGGAGATGTAGACGACGGCCACGCCCTGGGCGGTGAGCTCGCGGATGATCCGGAACAGGTTCGCGACCTCGTCGTGGGCGAGGGCGGCGGACGGCTCGTCCATGATGATCAGGCGGGCGTCGTGGGAGAGCGCCCTGGCCATCGACACGACCTGCTTGGCCGCCGGCGACAGCCGGCCCACCTCCGCCGCCGGGCGGATCTCCGGGTGGCCGAGCCGTTCCAGCACCTCGCGGGCGGCCTTCCTGGCGGCCGCCCGGTTGACGAAGCCCAGGCGGGCGTGCTCGTGGCCGAGGAAGATGTTCTCCGCCACGGTGAGCCCGTCGACCAGGTCCAGCTCCTGGTAGATGGTGGCGAAGCCGAGCCTGATGGCGTCGATCGGGCTGCCCGGCCGCACCTCCCGCTCGTTGAAGACGATCGTGCCCTCGTCCGGCTGGTGCACCCCGGCCAGGACCTTGATCAGGGTGGACTTGCCCGCGCCGTTCTGGCCGAGCAGGCAGTGCACCTCGCCCGCCCGTACGTCCAGGTCGACCCCGTCCAGCGCGCGCACGCCGGGAAATTGCTTGACGATGCCCTTCATGACCAGCATCGGAGGTCCCTATCTTTCAGGCGTTGACGATGCGGTTGATGTTGTCCGGTGACAGGTAGTGCTCGATGGCGAGGATCCCCGCCCCGAGCGCGGCCGCGTTGATCCCCGTACGGCTCGGCGTGATCGACAGGTGGTGCGTGGCCAGCGGGAGTGACCTGCGGTAGACCGTCTCCCTGATCCCGGCCAGCAGGTGTTCGTGCACCCGCGACAGCGCGCCGCCGATGACGATGACCTCGGGGTTGAAGAAGTTGACCAGGCTGGCCAGCACCTCGCCGATGAGCCGGCCCGCCTCCCTGACCAGCCGCAGCGCCTGGGTGTTGCCGGTCTGTACGAGCCCGACGACGTCGGCGCCCGACTCGGCCGGCAGGCCCAGCTCGGTCAGCCGCCGCGCGATCGCCGCCCCGCCGGCCACGGCCTCCAGGCACGCGCTGTTGCCGCAGCGGCAGCCGGCGTCCTCGTGGCCGCTGACCCGGATGTGCCCGATGTCGCCCGCCGAGCCCTGAGCGCCCCTGTGCAGCTTGCCGTCGGCCACGATGCCGCAGCCGATGCCCGTGCCGACCTTGACGAACAGCAGGTGGCTCGTGCCGGAGAAGGCGTTGCGGTGCTCGCCCAGCGCCATCACGTTGACGTCGTTGTCGACCAGCACGTTGACGCCGTCGAAGTATTCGGGGACGGGGTAGTCGTTCCAACCCGGCATGATCGGCGGGTTGTTCGGCCGCCCGGTGGCGAACTCCACCGGCCCCGGCACCCCGATCCCCATCGCGCGCAGCGCCGAGCGCGGCCGCCCGGCCTCGCCGAGCAGCCGGTCGAGCCGCTGGTCCACGTGGCCGAGCACCTGCTCGGGGCCCTCGCCGATCAGCAGCCGGTCCTCGCACTCAGCCAGCACGTTGCCCGAGATGTCCAGCAACGCGACCCGGCAGTGCGTGGCGCCCAGGTCGACGCCCGCGAAGGCGTGGTCCTCGGTGTGCAGGCGCAACTGGCGAGGCGGCCTGCCGCCGGTGGACTCCCCGCTCTCGGTCTCCTCCACCAGGCCGCGCTCGATCAGCGCGTCGACCCGCTGGGAGATCGTGGATCTGGCCAGGCCGGTGAGCCTCGCCAGATCGGAACGGGTCGTCGCCGAGCCTGCGCTGATCAGCGTCAGCACGTCGGCCGCGGAGCCCGGCTGGGGGGTCATGCCGCGACAATAAGATCACCGATGCGGCAAATCAAGAGTGAGAATCGACCAAACTCCGCCGACTTTCGCCGAAGATCGAACAAAGACCGCCCACGCACCCCATAACCCGACATTTCGGGATCCATTCCGCCGCAAAACGAAGCCGGCCCCCGTCACAGACGGGGACCGGCCAGAGGCGCGTGGGAGCCGGTACGTCCTACAGCATCGCCTTCATCGAGTCGCCGGCCGTCAAGACGTAGGGTTGTTCGGCCATGACCAGCTCCCAGTTGGCCGCGATCGTCTCCGGCGTGAGCTCGTCGGACTTCCAGCCCGGCCCCTCGGCCACGAACACCCGTGCCACCCGGCCGCCCCCGACGGTGAACACCTCGCCGCTCACCTCGCAGGACTCGTGCACGAGGCAGGCCACCAGCGCGCTCACCCGCTCCGGCGCGAACTTGGCCTCGAACTCGGCGGGCAGCAGCGCCTCGGTCATCCGGGTCCAGGCGACGGGCGCGATGGCGTTGGCCTTGATGCCGTTGCGGGCGCCCTCGATGCCGAGCGTCTTGGTCAGCCCGACCAGCCCCATCTTGGCGGTGGAGTAGTTGGCCTGGCCGAAGTTGCCGAACAGCCCGGCCGGGCTTGAGGTGTTGACGACCCGCCCGTATCCGGCCGCCTTCATCAGCGGGTAGGCGGCGTGGCTGACCAGGAAGGACCCGCGTACGTGCACGGCGAGCACCGCGTCGAACTCCTCGGCCGTCATCTTCCCGAACGACTTGTCCCGCAGGATGCCCGCGTTGTTGACGACGATGTCCACCTTGCCGAACGCGTCCACGGCGGCCTGCACGATGGCCCGCGCCCCCTCCGGCGTGGCGACGTTGTCGGCGTTGGCGATGGCCTGCCCGCCGTTCTTCGTGATGAGCTCGGCCACCTCCACGGCGGGCCCGGCGGAGGCTCCCGTGCCGTCGAGCGCGCCCCCGAGGTCGTTGACGACGACCTTGGCGCCCCGCTCGGCCAGCAGCAGCGCGTGCGACCTGCCGAGGCCGTGTCCGGCCCCCGTGATGATCGCGACCCTGTCATCGAACCGAAGCATCGAACCTCCAACGCAGGAGAACAACGTTCTAGTACGAATCACGATAACCCGGCCGCGGCGCGCGCACAGCTCCGGCTCACCCGGATGAAGCCCGGCATTCGAATCATGTTCTACTAGTTCCATGAAGCTGAGCCGCGAGATCTCAGACGATGGCCGCTTCGTCCGGCAGTCGAGCCGTTTCACGGAACGCCTCGGCCCTCCCGAGCCCGGCCGCTACCGCCTCTACGCCTCCTACGCCTGCCCGTGGGCGCAGCGCGTGCTGATCGTACGGAAGCTGCTGGGCCTGGAGGACCTGCTGGACGTCACGATCGTCGACCCGATCCGGGATGAAAAGGGCTGGCGCATCCCCGGCGGCGACCCGGAGTACCTGTCGGAGCTCTACCACGCGACCGACCCCGGCTTCACGGGCCGCTACACCGTTCCGTGCATCTGGGACACCACGGAGAAGCGGATCGTCACCAACGACTTCAAGCAGATCACCCTCGATCTGGAGATGTCGTGGGGCACCTCGCCCAACCTCTATCCGGAACGCCTGCGCCCCGACATCGACATCATGAACGACCGGATCTACCACGGCCTCAACAACGCGGTCTACGAGGCCGGCTTCTCCCGGGACCAGCAGGTGTACGAGGAGGCGGTGGCGCGGGTCTTCACCACGCTCGACTTCCTGGAGGTACGCCTGGCGGAGTCGGCGTACCTCTTCGGCACGCTGACGGACAGCGACGTGCGCCTCTACACGACGCTGGCCAGGTTCGACACCGTCTACCACGGGCACTTCAAGTGCTCGGTCCGGCGGCTGATCGACTATCCGGCGCTGTGGGCGTACACGCGGAGGTTGTACGCGATCCCGGCCTTCCACGAGACCACCGACTTCGACCACATCAAGCGTCACTATTACCTCACGCAGCCGGACATCAACCCGAGTGGGATCGTGCCCGTGGGACCCGAGCTCGACTGGAGTCTGTAGCCACCGGCATCCGGACGAACAGCAGGGCCGAGGCGAGCATCACGGCCGCGGCGACGGCCCAGGCGGCGGCGACGCCCGCCTGGGCGGCCAGCGCGCCGAAGGTGAGGTTGGCCACGATCCCGCCGGACTGCAGGGACAGCGAGCTCGTGGAGGTCACGGTGGTGCGCTCGGCGGCGGTGACCGCGTTGTGCGTCATCTCCAGGGACAGCAAGCTGGTCACGGCGAGCCCGGCGAACAGGACGACGTAGCCCAGCGCGGCGGTCATGAGCCCGGAGGCGCCGCCGAGCCCCGCCGTGGCGGCCAGCGCGCCGACCGAGAGTGCGGTCAGCACCGTCCCGGCGATCGCGCCTCTGGCCGAGCCGCCCGCCAGCCGCGCCGCGCGGGGCGCCAGGGCGCTGCCGGCCGCGCTGCCCGCGAAGCCGAGCGCGGCGACGACGGCGTAGGCCATGCCGCCCGCCTCGGCCGCGCCGGCGAGCTGGGCCAGGCGACCGGGCGTGAGCAGCTCGATGGACACCAGCACCACGCCGGAGCTCGCGGCGGCGAGCATCAGGCGGCGCAGCACGGGAGCGCCGGTCGCCAGCCGCACGCCGGCGACGACCGTGACGGGCACCTCGCGCAGCACGCCGGACAAAGACCTGCGGGCGTGCGCCGGTTCGGGGAGCGCGAGCAGCACCACGACCAGCAGTACGGCCGCCGCGACCGCGCCGGCCAGGCTCGGCGCCGCCAGCGGGAACATCAGCCAGGACGGCACCAGGAGCGGCAGGCAGCCGCCGGCCAGCACACCGAGGCAGAGCGCGGCCGACTCCATGGCGCCGCCGCGGGCCAGGCCCGGTTTGAGGTCGGCGTCACGGCCTTCGATCTCGTGGAGTGTGTCGACGTACCAGGAGGTGGCGGGGCCGCTGGACAGCGCCCTGGCCACACCTTTGAGCACGACGCTCGCCAGGAACATCCAGAACGTCGTGGACATGCTCATCAGCGCCAGCCCCGCCACGAGGAACGCGGCGGCGGCGGCCAGCACCACGCGCCGCCCGACGACGTCGGCGAGGCCGCCGGTGGGCAGCTCGAGGCCGACGGTGACGATCCCGAACACGGTCATGGCCAGCCCGACCTGCGCCACGCTGAGACCTCTCTCGGTCATCAGCAGCACCATGGAGGCCATCATGAGCCCCAGGGGCAGCCAGGTCAGGAAGCTGACGAGCAGGTAGCGGCGTAACGCGGAGCGGGCGGTCATCGGTCGTCCCTTTCCGATCGGGAGAACGGCACGGCGCCCAGCCAGACATTGACCTGACGGGCATCGGGATGGTCGACGTATCGGGCGGCGAGGTCGAGCAGCAGCTCCGTGGCCTGCTCGGTGAACTCGCGCAGCGCGGCGGGCGGCAGCGTGAGGATGTGGTCGCTCATTCCGGACACGTCCACCCACTCGCGGGGCCACTCGGCGACGTCGAACTGCTCCATCACCCGCCCGACCAGCTCGGCCTGCCGCAAGTGCATGATCTTGACCGCCTCGCGCCCTTCGCCGGTGTCCGACATCTCGGCCGCGTCCCACGAGGTGTAGCGGTGGCGGGCCCGCCAGCGGCGCTCGCGGCCGTCGCGCTGCTCGGCGTCCTCCTCGATGAAGCCGAACTTGAACAACTCGCGCAGGTGGTAGCTGGTCGAGCCGGAGCTCTCGCCGACCTTGCGGCCCAGCTCGCTGGCGGTGGCCGGGCCGTCACGGCGCAGCAGGCCGAGCAGCCGGACCCGCAGCGGGTGGGCGACCACCTTGAGCACCTGCGGGTCACTGATCCTGTATTGCTCCTCCACACATCTCACGCTAGACCGCAAAGGCAATTTTGCAAAGGGAATTTTGCGGTACCCATCGCTCGTAAACTTGGCTTCGTGCTTGATGACATCTGGGTGGACGACGCCGTCTTCGAACTACGTCCGGACTTCGCGGTGCTGGTCATGACCGCGCACGGCCTGCGCAACGGCCCCAGCGACGACCGGTCCAGGGCCTGGCTGGCCGCGGCCGCCGAGGTGGAGGTGCAGACGGCGAAGATCGACGCGTGGAAGGACGCCTACCGCGCGTTCGGCGCCAAGCCGCAGCGGACCAGGCCTTCGGTCGACGCCCTCACCCGCAGGATGCCGCTGCCGGAGATCAACCAGGCCGTGGACGCGTACAACTCGATCAGCGTGAAGCACGCGCTGCCGATCGGCGGCGAGGACCTCGACCACTACGCCGGCCCGCCGCGGCTGCTCAGGGCCGCGGGCGACGAGGCGTCGGAGGAGGCACTGGGACAGCCGGAGCCCGGCGAGGTGATCTGGCGTGACGACCTCGGCGTCACCTGCCGGAGGTGGAACTGGCGCCAGGGGGTGCGCACCCGGCTCACCGAGGAGACGACCAACGCGATCTTCCTTCTGGAGCGGCTGGAGCCGATGTCGCTGGAGGAGCTCAAGGAGGCCGGCGAGGAGCTCGCCGATCTTCTGTCCGAGCTGTCGCCAGAGGTGCGGATCGCCAGCAGAGTGCTGTTTGATCGGAAATAAACCTCTCGCCACAGCGTTGATACCAAACGGTAATAAATGCGGCACCACCCGGGTTGACGAGGGGGGCGTGACCTCTTTGCGCTGTCCTGAGAGGATCGTTCGAGGCGGTAGGGCCACCCGGGCACGCGCCGCTGGTCGGGGCGAGTAGCCTTGGACCGGTTCTCTAACATCAACGCCGATCTGCGGAAGAGGGCGATTTCCGCCGTGTCGTCTGAGTCGTCGCGGACAAATCCGCTGGCAAGCTTTGGACAGAACGAGTGGCTTGTCGACGAGCTGTATCAGAAGTACCTCCAGGATCCCGAGTCTGTCGACAAGGCCTGGTGGAACTTCTTCGCTGACTACAACCCTGATTACGGACCGGGGCGAACCCCGGTAAGGGAGGCGGCGAACGGCACTGCGACCGCCCCCGCTCCCTCCCCGGCGCCACCCAAGGCGCCACCTGCGGCCGAGAAGCCGAAGCAGCCGGCCACTCCGGTGCCCAAGGGCGCCGAAGAGGTCAAGCTGCGCGGCGCCGCGGCACGCACGGCAGCCAACATGGACCTGTCGCTGTCGGTTCCGACCGCGACCAGTGTCCGGGCCATCCCGGCCAAGCTGCTGATCGACAACCGCATTGTGATCAACAATCATCTCAAGCGGGGTCGTGGCGGCAAGGTCTCCTTCACGCACTTGATCGGTTTCGCGATCGTCAAGGCGCTGAAGGCCATGCCGGAGATGAACTACTCCTACACCGAGGTCGACGGCAAGCCGACGCTGGTCAAGCCCGAGCACGTGGGCTTCGGTCTGGCGATCGACGTGCAGAAGAGCAACGGCGAGCGCCAGCTCCTCGTGCCCTCGATCAAGGGCGCGGAGGAGATGGACTTCCGGCAGTTCTGGATGGCCTACGAAGAGGTCGTCCGCAAGGCGCGGGCCGGCAAGCTGGGTGTCGACGACTTCGCCGGCACCACGATCTCCCTGACCAACCCCGGCACGATCGGCACCGTCCACTCGGTGCCGCGGCTCATGCCGGGCCAGGGCACGATCATCGGCGTCGGCGCGATGGAATACCCGGCCGAATACCAGGGCGCCGCTCCCGAGACGCTGTCTCGGCTGGCGGTCTCCAAGGTCATGACGCTGACCAGCACCTATGACCACCGGATCATCCAGGGTGCGCAGTCGGGCGACTTCCTGCGCCAGATCCACCGGCTGCTGCTCGGCGAGGACGGGTTCTACGACGAGATCTTCGAGGCGCTGCGGATCCCGTACGAGCCCGTCCGCTGGGTCCAGGACATCTCCGCCTCGCACGACGACGACGTGGCCAAGTCCGCTCGAGTGCTCGAGCTGATCCACGCCTACCGCGTGCGCGGCCACCTGATGGCCGAGACCGACCCGCTCGAGTACAAGCAGCGCAAGCACCCCGACCTCGACATCCAGTCGCACGGGCTGACGCTGTGGGACCTGGAGCGCGAGTTCGCGACCGGCGGATTCGGCGGCCGGCCGCTGATGAAGCTGCGCGAGATCCTGGGCGTGCTGCGCGACTCCTACTGCCGCACGGTCGGCATCGAGTACATGCACATCCAGAACCCCGAGGAGCGGGCCTGGATCCAGGCGCGGGTGGAGAAGCCGCACGCCTCTCCCGAGCGCGACGAGCAGCTCAACATCCTGTCGCGGCTCAACACCGCCGAGGCGTTCGAGACGTTCCTGCAGACGAAGTTCGTCGGCCAGAAGCGTTTCTCGCTGGAGGGCGGCGAGTCCCTGATCCCGCTGCTCGACTCGGTGATCAGCGACGCCGCCGACGAGGACCTGGACGAGGTCGTGATGGGCATGGCCCACCGCGGCCGGCTCAACGTGCTGGCCAACATCGTGGGCAAGTCCTACGCCCAGATCTTCGGCGAGTTCGAGGGCAACATCGACCCGCGCACGGCGCACGGCTCCGGTGACGTGAAATACCACCTCGGCGCGACCGGCATGTTCACCGCGCCGAGCGGCAAGACGATCACCGCCTCCGTGGTCGCCAACCCCTCCCACCTGGAGGCGGTCGACCCGGTGCTCGAAGGCGTCGTACGCGCCAAGCAGGACCTGCTGGAGCGCGGCGAGGAGGGCTTCACCGTCCTGCCGATCCTCATCCACGGCGACGCGGCCTTCGCGGGCCAGGGCGTCGTGGCCGAGACGCTCAACCTGTCGCAGCTGCGCGGCTACCGCACCGGCGGCACCGTGCACGTGGTGGTCAACAACCAGGTCGGCTTCACGACCTCGCCCGCCTCGTCCAGGTCGTCGGTCTACGCGACCGACGTGGCCCGGATGATCCAGGCGCCGATCTTCCACGTCAACGGCGACGACCCCGAGGCCGTGGTGCGCGTGGGCCAGCTGGCCTACGAATACCGCCAGGCGTTCCGCAAGGACGTGGTCATCGACCTGATCTGCTACCGGCGCCGCGGCCACAACGAGGGCGACAACCCGGCCTTCACCCAGCCGCTGATGTACGACCTGATCGACGCCAAGCGCTCGACTCGCAAGCTCTACACCGAGGCGCTGATCGGCCGGGGCGACATCACGGTCGAGGAGGCCGAGTCCGCGCTGCGCGACTACCAGGCCAAGCTGGAGCAGGCCTTCACCGAGGTCCGCGAGGCGGCCAAGAAGCCGCAGGAGGCCGCCGCGATGCGGGTGCCGCCGGCGGAGGTCGTCAAGTGGTCGCACGACGACACGCCGACGGCGATCACGCACGAGACGCTCAAGCGCATCGTCGACACCCAGCTCAACCTGCCCGACGGCTTCACGCCGCACCCGCGCCTGGCGCCGGTGCTGCAGCGCCGCGGCCAGATGGTCGAGCAGGACGCGATCGACTGGGCGATGGGCGAGACTCTGGCGTTCGGCTCGCTGCTGCTCGACGGGCACCCGGTGCGCCTGGTCGGCCAGGACTCGCGGCGTGGCACGTTCACCCAGCGCCACGCCGTCCTGGTGGACCGGATGACCGGGGCCGACCACACCCCGCTCAAGGTGTTCAACGAGGGCACCACGAAGTTCTACGTCTACGACTCGCTGCTGAGCGAGTTCGCGGCGCTCGGCTTCGAATACGGCTACAGCGTGGTCCGCCCGGATGCTTTGGTCGCCTGGGAGGCGCAGTTCGGCGACTTCGTCAACGGCGCCCAGACGATCATCGACGAGTTCATCTCGTCGGGCGAGCAGAAGTGGGGTCAGAGGTCCTCGGTCGTGCTGCTGCTGCCGCACGGTTTCGAGGGCCAGGGCCCGGACCACTCCTCGGCCCGCATCGAGCGGTTCCTGCAGGTCTGTGCGCTCGACAACATGACGGTCGCGCAGCCCACCACGCCGGCCAACTACTTCCACCTGCTGCGCTGGCAGGTGGAGTCGGAGCGGCACAAGCCGATGGTGGTCTTCACGCCGAAGTGGCTGCTGCGGCACAAGGCGGCCACCTCCAAGGCGTCCGACTTCACCTCGGGCACCTTCCAGCCGGTCCTCGGCGACACCACCGTGGACCCCGCCAAGGTCACCAAGGTCGTCCTGACCTCCGGCAAGCTCTACTACGAGCTGGCCGCGCAGCGTGACAAGGCGGGCCGCGAGGACGTCGCCATCGTCCGGCTGGAGCGCCTCTACCCGTTCCCGGGCGAGGAGCTGGCCGCCGAGCTCGCGCGCTACAGCGCGCAGGCGGAGCTGGTCTGGGCGCAGGACGAGCCGGTCAACATGGGGCCGTGGCCCTACCTGACGCTGAAGCTGGCCGAGGACCCGCAGACGCTGGGCGGACGGCCGCTGCGGCGGGTCTCGCGCACGCCCAACAGCTCGCCGGCGACGGGCTCGCACAACGCGCATGACACCGAGCTGGGGGACATCCTCCATCAGGTGTTCGGCTGATAGAGCCAACTGCTAAATTGGCAGTTGTTAGCAGCTAATTAGCAGCTAACAACTGCCAATTTTGGTAGGTGGTCAATGCGTCATGGTCGATGCTCAACCAGGACTACTGGCTGACGGAGTTCATCTCGATCTCTCGCATCCTGAAGAACGCGCCCGCTCGCTACGGCCGCAGCTTCCTGCACGTCGAGCAGGACGAGAACGATCTGACGTACTTCGTCATGTACCAGCTCGACGTGTTGCGCCGGGCCATCCAAGACCTGCACGCCTATCTCGACAGGAAGGCCGCGGAGACGCGGGAGGTCCAGGCGAGTCTGGCCCGCGGCCACAAGGGCGGCTTCAACGCCCGCCAGATAGCCTTGCTGACGCACGCCACAGGCCATCCGGCAGCCGAATACACCGTGGCATCCCATGCCGCCAATCACCAGGTCGTGTTGCAGACGGCCAGAACCGACCTGCGCGAGCTGGAGCATCGCGGTCTACTCGATAAAGTCAGGCGAGGGCGCGCCGATGCCTGGGTTCCGGCCGGCGATCTCGCCTCACGACTGCGTGGCGACTGAATGGGGAGCGATGTACTTCACCGATCGGGGGATCGAGGAACTTGTCGAGCGGCGGGGCGAGGAGGAGGTGAGCCTGCTGTGGCTGGGTGAGCGGCTGCGCGAGTTCGTCGACCTCAACCCCGAGTTCGAGACCCCGATCGAGCGGCTGGCCACCTGGCTGGCCCGGCTCGACGACGACGAGGACGACTAGGGGTCGACTGCTCGACACCGGCCGAACGCGATACATCTTGAGTTTTCGATAAACGCGACATATCGTGTTTATCGTAGGGACGTGTCGCCAGGAAGGCGGGGATCATGCAGCAGTGGACCATCGAGGCGCCGGAACAGCTGACCTTCGGCCCAGTGGAGTCGCTCGACGTGCGGATCGTCGCCGGGCGGCTGGCCGTGCTCGCCAGCGAGGGCCCACCGACACTGGAGGTGGCCGAGTTCGAGTCGGCCTCGCCGCTGCTGGTGACCTATGACGAGGACACCGGGGAGCTGGCGGTCACGTACAAGGATCTCACCTGGGACGGTCTGCTCGGCTGGCTGCGGCGCGACCGGCGCAGGACGGTCCTGACGATCACCGTGCCGAAGACCTGCGCCGTCAACGCGGGAGTGGTCTCCGCGCCCGCCGTGGTGGCCGGTTTCGAGAAGGCGACCCAGGTCAGGAGCGTGTCCGCGGAGATCGTGCTGGACGGGGTCAGCGGCGACGTCAGCGCCACGACCGTCTCGGGCCCCGTCGAGAGCCGGGCGATGGACGGCGATCTGGCGTTCAAGAGCGTCTCGGGGGACCTGACCGTGGCCGACGGCACACCGCGCCGGCTGAGGGCGAACACCGTCTCCGGCCGGATCACCGCCGATCTGGCGCTGAGACCCACCGGCCACGTGACGCTCAACAGCGTCTCCGGTGACATCCTGGTCAGACTGCCGGAGAACGTGGAGGCGGACGTCACGGCGAGGTCCACCTCCGGCCGGCTGGTCAGCACGTTCTACGAATTGTCCAACACGAGCGGCCCGGGCATGAAGACGCTGTCCGGGCGGCTGGGTGGCGGCATGGCCTCGCTGTCGGCGGTCACGGTCTCCGGCGAGGTCGCGCTGCTCAAGGGAGAGAAGGAATGAGCCCTGTTTTCGGTCACGGCCGGCTCCGGCTGTACCTGCTCAAGCTGCTGGAAGAGAGCCCCCGCCATGGCTACGAGGTCATCCGGCTGCTCCAGGACCGCTTCCTCGGCGTCTACTCGCCCTCCCCCGGCACGATCTACCCGCGCCTGGCCCGCCTGGAGGAGGAGGGCCTGGTGACGCACGAGGTGGTCGAGGGCAAGAAGGTGTTCTCGATCACCGACAAGGGCCGCGACGAGCTGAACGCCCGGCTCGACGAGCTCGACGACCTGGAGCAGGAGATCTCCGCCTCCGTGCGCGACATCGCCCGCGAGGTCAAGGAGGACGTCCGCGACACGGTCAAGTCGTTGCGCGACGAGCTGACGCGGATGGCCAAGGACGTCCGCACGGGCGCCCGCGAGGACCCCAGGCGCGTGCGCGAGCAGCAGAAAGAGGACTTCAGGCGGCTCAAGGAGCAGCAGACGCGGCAGTGGATGGAGCACGCCAACCACTGGCAGGACGAAGGCGAGCGGCTCACCGAGCAGTGGCGCAGCATCTGGACGCAGATCTGGGCCACGCTCGGGGGCGCGCCGCCCAGCCGCGCCGACCTCGACGCCGAGCTGGGCGAGCTGCTGGCCGACTTCGTCGCCAAAGCCCGGCAGGAGGCGTCGAACGCCCACCTGACCCCGGAGAAGCTGGCCGAGCTACGCACGGCCGTGGCCGACGCCGGCCGCCGCATCCGCGACATCCTGGAGCCGTAGCTCACGCGGAGCGGAGCTGCCGCTCCAGGCGGCGTGAGGCTTTGCGGGCGTGGTAGGCGATGGGCATGTAGCGCAGGCGTTCGGGCAGGCGTGGCAGCAGCATCGCCACCGCGTGCCCGAGATGCCGCAGCCGCCGCTCGTCGCGGCCCGTCCATCGCAGCCCCAGCTTCGCGCGTACGGCCGGCGGCAGCGTGCCGACGGTCACGAAGTGGTTGAACTCCCCCGATCCCACCCCCACCGGCGTCCACAGCCGGCGCAGCGGCCTGGGGAGCCCGGGCGGCGCCGGCGTGCCGCGCATGACCGCCAGCACCTCCAGCGCGGTCGGGTGCGGCTCCAGCCGGTGGGCCACCATCTCCTCGAAATACCGCCAGAACGCCTCCAGATCGGCCGGCATCTCCCGCTCCGGCACCCGCAGGATGGCGCCGAGTTGCCGCGACTCGGCATACAGCCGCCGCTGCTGCGCGACGGTGAACGGTGTGCCGAAATAGCGGTTGAGTGCGATGAATCGCTCGAACAGCGACAGGTGCACCCACGCCCATGCCTCGCCGTTCAGCGCGTGGTAGGGCCGCCCGTGCTCGTCCACGCCGCGGATCGGCCGGTGCAGCTCCCTGAGCCGCTCCCCCTCGGCCGGGCCGTCGGCGCCGCCGTACACCCACTTCTGGACGGAGGTGAGCGTACGGTCGAGCCGTCCCCACGGGTCGTTCTTGTACGTGGAGTGCTGCGCGACGGCGGCACCCACCGCCGGGTGCATCGTCTGGATGACCAGCGCGCTGCCGGCCACCAGCAGGTTGCGATATTCGCCCGCGGTGTCCCAGTGCATCGAACCCGGGCCGAAGGGCTCAACGTCCATGATGACGGCCTCCCGGTTGATACCACCTCACCTCTCCTGTATCACCCGGGAGCCACCGAAGTAACCATTCACTTATTCAGCCGGTAAAGATGATCTTTCCGAAAATCTCCCCTTCTGCCATGGCGGCAAACCCGTCCCGCGCGTCCGCCAGCGGCAGCGTCCTGTCGACGACGGGCCGCACGCCCGTCTGCTCCAGGAAGACGGCCAGGCGCTGGAGCTGGTCGCGGGTCCCCATCGTGGAGCCGACCACGGACAACTGCAGGAAGAAGACCCGGTTGAGGTCGGCGGGCGGGACCGCGCCACTGGTGGCGCCGCTGACGACGATGCGACCGCCAGGCCTGAGCGACTTGAGCGAGTGGTCCCAGGTGGCCTGGCCGACGGTCTCCATGACCGCGTCCACCCGCTCAGGCAGCCGCGCGCCCGACTCGAAGACCTGGTCGGCGCCGAGCTGAAGGGCCCGCTCCCGCTTGGCTTCGGAGCGGCTGGTGGCCCACATCCGGTAGCCGCCGGCCCGGCCGAGCGCGATCAGCGCGGTGGCGACGCCGCCCCCGGCGCCCTGCACCAGCACGGTCGAGCCAGGCTCCAGGCCGCTCTTGTCGAACAGCATGCGGTACGCGGTCAGCCAGGCCGTGGGCAGGCAGGCGGCGTGCTCGAAGCTGAGCCCGGCCGGCTTGGGCACGAGGTTGCGGCGTGGCACGGCAACGCGCTCGGCGAACGTGCCGTCGTACACCTCCGACAGCAGCGAGCGCTTGGGATCGAGCGTCTCGTCCGCGCCCGTGCCGATCACGGCGTGCACGATGACCTCGTTGCCGTCCTCGTCCACGCCGGCGGCGTCGCAGCCGAGCACGATCGGCAGCCGGTCCTGCCGGATGCCGACGCCTTTGAGCGTCCACAGGTCGTGGTGGTTGAGCGCGGCCGCACGTACGGAGACGGTCGTCCATCCGTCCGGCGTCTTCGGCTCCGGGCGCTCTCCGAGGGTCAGGCCGGCGAGCGGATTGTCGGGGTCGGTCTGTGTGGCGGTTACGGCGAACATGGCCGCACCCTACTAACCCACCCGCCGCCCTTCAGCGATCCTTCAGCGTGACTTTGATCCCCTTGATCGCTTTCTCGCGGAACCAGTCCGCCCCCGTGACCGCGACCCGCACGTCGCCCCGGCACACCGACTCGGCGGGACGCCCGCCCCCGCCGATCGCGAACGGCGTCCTTTCCTTCTTCGCGCAGCCGGGCGTGGGCACGAGCGCGACCATCTCCCTCTCCCCGCCGCCGAACCACAGCTGCGGCCCGACCGGAGTGCCCTGCGCGGTGTCCCCCGGTTTGGCCAGCCGTACCGCTCCTGTGGCCGACAGCACCAGGTAACCGTCCTTCGTCACCCTTCCCGACAACCGCTGCGCGAGGGCCACCCGCTGGTCGAACGTCAGGCCGCGGCCCCGGTCGTACATCGCCAGCCGCCACTTCCCGAACGCGAACAGCAGCACCTGCCCGTAGGAGCCGCTTCCGGCCTGGCGCGGCCACAGGGTGACGTGGGGCGCGTAGTTCCTGATCGGCTGGCCGCCCCGGGTGATCTCGAGCTCGCCGCTGTACGGGACCACGAACTGGCGGAATCTGCCGTCGATCCACGCCCCTTGAAACGGCCGGGACCCCATGCCGGCGAGATCGAGCTCGGCCGGATAGCGCACCTCGGCCCGCACACCGTGCGGGAACACCACCTCGATGACCTCGTCGTCGCCCTTGTCCCTGGAGGGGACCTGCAGGAGGTTGGGCGGGTTGTCGAGCCGGGTCAGGGACCTGATGGGCTCCGGGGTGGCCACCGGTGGGGCCGGCTGAGGCGCGGGCTCTCGGCTGGCGAGCAGGCCGACGACGGGCACGAGGAGGAGCGCCACCACCGCCACCAACCCGATCCACCGGCGGCGGCCGCGCTCGCCTACCTCGATCACGTCGAACCGGTCGGCCACGACGTTCCTCGCCGTTCTTTGCCGAGTAGTTGTGGGCTTGCGCCCTCGCCTCAAGTTCAGTTGACCGGCGACCGCCAGCGCAAGCCCTCGAACCTGGCGAAATCCTTGTCGCAGGTTACAAATTCACAACCGTGCTCGATGGCGAGTGCGGCGAGGTAGGCGTCGGGGATGAGCTTGCCTCGCGCATCGGCTTTGAGGCACAGCTTGACGAAGATCTCCCAGTGTCGCGGACCGGCATGCACCACGACCGCATGCCGCTGGTGGCGGACGCTGTCGGCGAACTCCCGAGCGACGTCGAATGAGGTGGCGCCAGGGATGCGCGGATTGGTCACCACGCGGATGAAGCCGTTGAGCGCGAAGTCGCTGACGGCGTAAGCCTCGTCGCCTTGCAGGAGCTCCGCGAGGACGGCATGGCACTGCTCATGATGTTCGAAGTCACGCCGCTGCGCGTTGACGAGGACGTTCGTGTCAAGCATGCGCATGGCCGGCTCCCAGCACGCGCTCGATGTCCTCCTGCTCGAGGATCTCCTTCATCTCGGCCCAGGTCAGCTTGGGACCAGAGGCGGATCCGGAGACGGGCAGCTTGATCGGGGGCCGCTCCGCCACTTCTGTAGAGCGGTTGATGAGTTGCCTCAAGGCATCCTCCATCACTGAGTTGAGACTGCGTCCGTTTCGTGCCGCGTACGCCTTCGCCTCGTTGAGGAGCGTCTCGTCGATGCGCACCGTTGTCCTCCGCATGGCTCCAGCGTCCGCCGGTGACATAAAAATGTCAACCCCGGAGCGTAGCCACGTCGTCACAAGTTGGCAACCACTTTACCTCTCCGCTCAACTCCACGTCCCATTCGTCCAATATCAGACATCCGCGAACTTTGCGCCCGAGGATGCCAACGGGACAGGCGTTGCCCGTACGCACGAAAAGCAATGAGCGTCCAACGGAAGCGACTTCTGATAATTGGCGTTACCGCTGTTGCGAGAGACCACCCGGCACCCCGCCCAACCTGCGGAAATGCCTTCCAGGAATATCTGCGCTCTCGCGTCTCCATAACGAAATGGAACCGTCCCATGCTTTCTGACGTCGCTTCCTGGCCGCCGCTTCGCGCCATTCATTAGCGTTCCGATCGTTTTCCTGGCCCACCGGGGCGCAGCACCCCGCTCTGGGCCGCCGAGAACTGAAAGGAGCTCCATGCATTCCCGAGCAAGGCGCATCGCGATCCCGCTCGCCGGCCTGGTGGCCATCGTGCCGGCCGCGGGAACGGTCAGCGGCCCCGCGAACGCGACGGCACCTCCTGACGTCGTGTCGAAGAACGCGGAAACCCCGGCCGAGCAGGCGATCCAGTTCTGGACGCCGGACCGGATCAAGCTGGCCACCGACTACGACGACGCCCTCGACCTGTCCTCCAAAGGCGTCAAAGGCAGCAACGACGCCCCCGACGGCCCGCCCGGCTCCGTTCCGCCGATCGGCGAGGACAAGACGAAGACCAAGAAGAGCAGGCACGTCAACCTGCCGAACACCGTCGGCCGCGTGTTCTTCACCCTGCCGAAGGCCGACCCGCGCAATCCGAAGAACTGGCGTTACTGCTCGGCCAGTTCGCTACAGGGCAAGTACCGCAACCTCGTGGCGACCTCGGCCCACTGCGTGTACGACACCAGAAAGAACACTTTCTACGACAACTGGATCTTCATTCCGTCGTACTGGGACGGCGACAAGATCTGGGAAGGCAAAGCGCCCTATGGCATTTACGCCGCCAAGACCTTCAACGCGCACGACGATTTCGTGGTGAAGGAGGACTACGACTACGACTACGCGTTCGTCAACGTCTACAACGGCATCAAGGTCAAGTGGGAGAAGGCCGGCCATCGGTGGCGGTGGACCGTCGAGAACGTCGGCCGGCTCGGTGACAACGTCGGCGGCCAGGGCTTCACCTGGAACCGCAGCACGAAGCTGAACGTGTTCTCGTTCGGCTACCCGGCGGGCAGGCACGCCGACGGCGACAAGCCGTTCACCGGCCGCACAATGAAGTACTGCTACGGCAAGACCAAGCCGATGCCCGAGGCCAGGACGTACAACCTGCAGGAGCACATCGGCTTCGCGTGCTCCTTCACCGCCGGCGCCAGCGGAGGTCCGCTCCTCTCCGACTACAAGAGCGCCTCGCGCGCCGGCTACCTGGCCGGCGTCAACAGCGTGGCGTGGGACACCGACGGCAACGACCGCTACGACCACATCTCGTCGCCGTACTTCAACACCGACACCTACAAGGTCTACAAGGCCGCCGCGAACCGGTGGACCGGCAACATGCCGTGACAACTCGGCACCCTAGGCCCCGGCTCCGCGCGGATCCGAGACCTCTCCTTCGAGCGGCGTACGCACTGGAGCAGGCGATGAAAAGTGCGGAATTCGACCACGCAGGGATCACGCACCATCATCCTGACCTGCGGCGATGATGCATCACTAATGATCATTTAGACGTATCAGAGTGGTCGGCTGACGATGTCCTTATAGTTCGATGTGCAACCTAGATCAGGTAACGAATCCCTATCCGAGCTGCAATACAGTCTGCACATCTGGAAAAATCCAACCTTACGACGCTAAGAAAGGCTTTTCCATGATCTCCCGGGCCAGACACGCGGTGGTCGCTGCGCTCAGCAGCGCGCTGCTGCTTGTGCCTGCCTTCACGGGGATCGCCAGCGCCGCACCCGACAGCAAGGTGTCCGCCGTCCAGCTTGCCACGACCGCCGCGGACGTGAAGAAGGTCGCCGACTACTGGAAGCCCGACCGGCTCAAAGAGGCCGACGACTACAGCCCGGCCACGCCCGGCGCCGCCCAGCCCACCGCGACGGCCAACCCCGCCACGGCCCCCTCCGGCCAAGCCGCGTCCGCCGTCCCCTCCGTGGTCAAGCGCTCGACCGCCGCGCGCAGCACCGCGCCCGCTCTGCCGCGCAAGGGCCCCAAGGTCGCCAGGACCATGGGCAAGGTCTTCTTCCGGTTCGGCGACAAGGAGTACTGGTGCTCCGCCAGCTCCGTCGCCGCCAGGAACCGCAGTGTGGTCGCCACGGCCGGGCACTGCGTGTACGACCCGCGGCAGGCCAAGGCGGCCGAATACTGGATCTTCGTACCGAACCCCGGGCCCAACGGCGAAACGCCCAACGGCATCTACGTGGGCTCCTCGGTCAGCATGCACGAGGACTGGGCGGGCAAGGGCGACTACGACTACGACTACGTGTTCGTGACCGTGCACCGCGGCTTCACCTGGGCGTCCAAGAACGGCCAGTACGTCATGGAGGACGTCGGCCCGCTCCAGGACAACGTGGGCGGCCTGGGTCTCGAGCTGAACAAGAGGCTGACCACGTACTCGGTGGTCCCGTTCGGTTACCCGGCCGGCACCCAGCCCGACGGCACCCGCCCGTACAACGGCAAATCCCTGCAGAGGTGCGTCAACGGCACCACCCGCTGGACCGACGCTCCCAGCCTCGACCTGCAAAAAGGCGTGCAGTTGCAGCCGTGCGACTTCAGCCCCGGCGCCAGCGGCGGGCCCTGGGTGATCGGGTACGACGAGGAGCGCGGGACCGGCAGTCTGAACGGCGTCAACAGCCTGACCTGGAACCGGGACGCCAAGGGCCGGTACGACGCGGTGTCGTCGCCGTACTTCGACACCGACACCGGAGAGGTTTACCGACGCGCCGCCGCGCAGACCACTCCGGCAAATGTGACGTAAGTCATATGCAACCGATCAGTCACTGCCCGTGATCAGCCCTAACGCCCGTCTCAGGACGGTCACGGCGATCCTTTGGAACGCTGACATGATCTACCTAAAATTCACACATCCATGGTCAACACGGTAAGTTCCGGACTGTCGTTTGCTGAGTTTTGGAGGTGCACAAGGCGCCTCATGTCAGCGCAACCTGGAGTTACCTTGAAGCGAATCCTTCTTCCCTCCGCCGGCGCCGTTCTGGCGACCGGTCTGCTCGCCGCAGGCCTGACCGGAACCGCGCAGGCCGACGGGGACGTCGCCAACGACCCGATGGCCAGCAACAGCTCTCAAGCCGCCTCCGTCGCCTCCTTCTGGCTGGCGTCGAACGGCGCCGCCCTCCGCGCCGCGACGCAGTACACGTGGGACTCCAAGGAAGTGCGGAAGGTCGTCTCCAAGGGCGGCGCCGACCCCGACGGCCGCCCCGGCACCACGGCCCCCACCGGTGAGACGAAGTCCACCGGCAAGGCCCAGAACGTGAACCTCCCCAAGACCATCGGCAAGGTCTTCTTCGTCGACGGCTCCGGCAAGTTCCGCTGGTGCTCGGCCACCTCCGTCCAGTCGAACTACCGCAACCTGGTCTCCACCGCTGGCCACTGCGTGTACGACACGGACAGCAACAGCGCCCTCCTGGACAACTGGGTCTTCGTCCCGGGTTACTACCAGGGCAAGGCTCCCTGGGGCATCTACGTGGGCAAGCAGGCCTTCACCCACTACGACTTCGACGTCTACGAGGACTACGACAAGGACTACGCCTTCGTCACCGTCTACAACGGCATCCTCTACAACGGCGCCAAGCAGGTGGACCGCAAGGACTTCGAGCGCTTCACCGGCCCGAAGAAGGCCTGGGGCGGCCACTACTACATCTTCCTGTCGAAGGACGCCGGCCGCCTCGGCGACAACGTCGGCGGCCAGGGCTTCGCCTGGAACCAGCCCACCGGCAAGCCGGTCCGCGCCTTCGGCTACCCCGCGGCCCCGCACCCCGACGGCGACAAGCCGTACAGCGGCGTCACGCCGAAGACCTGCTACGGCACCACCACCGCCAAGACCGTCGGCGCCTCCTGGCTCAAGATCGAGGAGCACATCGGCCTCAAGTGCGCCGTGACTCCCGGCTACGACGGCGGCCCGTGGCTGACGAACTACAGCAACGCCAAGCGCCTCGGCTACGTCAACGGCGTCACCAGCACGTTCGCTGACCAGGACGGCAACGACCGCGTGGACTACATCACGTCCCCGTACTTCGACGGCGAGACAGCCGCGGTCTACAACGCCGCCAAGAACGTCTGGTCCGGCAAGATCGTCGGCCCGAACGGCGAGCTCTACAAGTAACCCTTCCAGGGCAAAGTGAGGGCCTCAAGGTGCCGAGGCCCTCACTTTGCTTTTCTGGCTTTTCGGGAAGCACCGGGCCCGCATGCACGGCCTTCCGCCATGGGGGCGCTCCGCGCCCTGGGAGAGCTCCAGACAGCATTCCCCAAGAGGGCTCCGCCCCCTTCCAATCCCCTCAAACCACGCTCGCTCCGCTCGCCTGAGCCCGCCCCTTGCCCGGTTACGTGGTTGGCCTGCGGAGCCCACCCCGAGCCGACCCCGCTGTCGCTCGGACTGTCCTTCCTGGGACGCGCCTCTTCCGAGCAGACCTGCTCCGGACGCCTGAATCGAGACCAGTGCTTCCAAAGCATTGTGATCACAAGCGTTGCGTCTCTCCTCTGAGTCCGTCATGCAAGCTCGCTCACAAGGGGCACCCTGTAGCTATGGACTCCCGGCCCGTTACGCATAGCTCCAATGGAGCCCTTGCACGAGCCGGTCACTCGGATCGGCCTCACAGCGACAGAGCGGTTTGATCCTGATCATCAAGGCATGGCCGAGAAATCGTCGAGGCAGGCGAGACCATCAGACATGGCGCCTGAGAACCGTTGATCGACCCCGGAACGCCGATGACGAGTTCCCAAACCTGAGCGACGAAACGGCCGACGTCGCAGGCAGGCCGAAGGTATGATCCGAGTATGACCGAGGAGCGCGACGACCGCCAGGCGCCTTCGAGCGCAAGGAAGCCAAAGGTGGCGATCACCATCGAGCCGCACGTCAAGGCGTACGTCGACCACGCCGTCGAGGCAGGCGAATTCGGATCGGTATCTGCGGCCTTCAATGAAGCGATGCTCGAGCGGATGGAACGTCAACGCCGCATCCGCACCCTGTGGAACAGTAAGGTCGCGCAGTCGGATCCTGAGAGGGTCGCACGCATGATGGCTCACGTGGAGGGCCAGCGCGATCAGTGAGCACGCACACTCCCACCCCCTACATACTCGACACCGGATTGCTCATCGAGATCGCCCGCGGCGACACCGATCTCATCGGCTTGATCCAGGGCTACGACGCAGCAGGCCAGCCCATGGTCGTGTCTGCCCTTGCCATCACCGGCGCGTCTCTCGACGTGCGAAGCGAAGAAGCCGATGACTTGCTGGCCGGCTTCGATCTACTGGAGACGGTTACCATCGCCCCGCTTAGCGGAACCAAGCAGGCCAGTGTGTTGGCCGCCATGATCGCCCGAACAGGACTCGATCCTTGGGACGCTCATGTCGCAGCCATCGCCGACGTATCGGTATGCCCCATCCTGACCCTTGATGCAGCCAAATGGGCAGAGCCCAGCAAGTCGCTGGAAGAGCCGCTCCACATCCGCGAAATTGCGGACCCTGACCAGTAAATGCATCTCTGAAAGGAGCCTGCGGCATCCTCCCCAATCAGCAGGGCGTAGATCCGTTGGCCCAAGTCCCGTGTTCCAGTACCGGCCCGCTGGCGTCCGTGATCATCAGTGCCCGGTGACCACCACCTCCGAAACGCTGGTGCGATGATCGGCTACCACACCCCCTGGAAGCGCCTTCCCGCACAGGATGAGGATCCTGAGCGGATCGCCATCCGCGAGGCGCTGGCCTTCGGCAAGGCCCTGTACGACCGGCGCGTCGCCCTCGGCTTGAGCGTGACCGAGCTCGCCGACCGGGTCGGCATGACCGAGGACGAGATCGAGTGCATCGAGGAAGGCGGGACCGCGCCGACCACCGCGCTGCTGCGCCACCTGGCCGCCGCGCTGGACGCCGACGTCCGCCACACGCCAGGCCACGATGTCGGATCGGTGAAACCCAAGCCTGAGCCGCAAGGCATCCTTGCTCAGGCGGCTGAAGGTCGCGGAGTAACGGTCATCCCGTCTCATGCCGAGCTGACGACACAGCAAGCAGCGGACATGCTGAACGTCTCGCGTCCCTACCTGATCAAACTTCTAGAGACGGGAGAGATCCCCTTCCGATTGATCGGCAAGCATCGGCGGATCACGTATGAGGATCTGCAGGAGTACAAGCGTCGCGACGACGCCAAGCGCCGGACGGCTGCTGATCAACTTGCTGCGCTGGGGCAAGAGTCGGACATCTGAACATGGCCTACGTGGTGCTCTACGACGCGAACGTGCTGTACGGCAATACCCGCCGCGACCTGCTCATATGAGCCGCCAGTCAGTGAGGCGGTTCCGCCTCTTCGGCGGCTTCCCTGATCCTGCGGCAGCCTTCGGCGCGGCGCTCGCTGCGGGTTCCAGTACGTCCACAAGGCGAGTTAGGCGATGACGACTGTCCGAAGTAGACGCTGTGAAGGGATCTCACCCTCGTCGAGCAGCCGCGCGACGAAGGGGCGCGAAAGTCCCAACATCTCAGCCACTTCGTTCGGCGTCAGCCGGGTTTCTACTGGCAATGCCAAGACAGCGTTGCCCTTTGCGAGGACGTGCGCAGCCGCCATCAGGAGGCTCACCAGCGACTGCGGCAGCTCAACATCGGTACCGTCAGGCCCACGCAACACCAGCGACGCCCTCGCGGTAGGCGCAGTCGCTTCCAGCTGCTCAAGTAGCTCTCGGTCACCACTATCTGCTTCAACACGTGTTGCGTTGGCTAGAACTTTGGTTCGAGGCATGGCACCTACCTCTTGATATCTGCAATAACTGCAACTTGATCTGACCGAGCACGCCGACATCGGCGCCAGTAGAGCGAGGCGACGAGGTTGCGGGCATGGTGGCAGAGAATGACACCGAACTCGGCGGCCCGTAGTCGCACCACCTGGAAGGACCGGCATGGGCTGCCTGACCACGCCGCGCGGGAGCGAGGGAATTCGGGGATCTGGAGCTGACATCCTTCAGGTACATCTCATACCGCTGTTCGATGGGCGGAATGGCCTCGTTCGCCATCAGTAGGGCGAAGATCCGTTGGCCCAAATCCCGTAAGCGGAGGACGTAGAGCGAGGGGCTGGCAAGTCGATCGGCGGCCGCCAGGCGAATGCGGCGCCCTTCTTCGCTTGTTTGAACATCTCGAAGTCGCCGGCCCAGAATGCGTACCGGAAGTCGGCATGCACGTGCGGGGGCTCGTTCCTGGCCTCGTCGGCGGAAACCGAGTGGATGTGGACGTCCACGGGAACAACGTCATGCAGCGCCGGATAGGCCGCGTGAGGCCAGCAGGCACCGGTCTCCGCCTCCAATTCTCGCAGGGCCGCACCGTACATGCTGCGATCTCCCGGCTCGATATGACCTCCGGGCAACCGCCAACGCCGCTGTGACCAATGACGGACCATCAGAACGTCCCCGACGGCGTCGACAACGGCCGCACTGCAGGTGACGTGCAGCGGGAATGTGTTCCGCGAGGCCACGTCGCCATCCTGGCAAAGCGCTAAGAGTAGAGGGACCGCATCGAACCTCCGGTCGGGAGCGGCGGCGAGATAGTGCGCCAAAGCAGTGCCGACCTTGTCACGAGTAACACCCACGATCTCCATGGAAGTGTCCGGCGACGCCTCCCGCAATCGATTGCCAGAGATTGAAGGGAATCTCCCACATGTCCCGAACACGAGACCCCACCAGCAAATACGCCAATCTGGGGCAACGGCATTGATCCGAAGGAAGCGGTTGGACGTCGACCGCCGGGGTGCCTGACTTGGCCGTGCACCCGGCCAGTCGCCCGCGTATAGATCACTGGCGATCAGGCCGCATCCTGTCCGACCGTGATCGTGAACGTGGTCCCCATCGCGCGGGCCAGTCGTTCCAGCCTGGCCAGGGTCAGCACGCCGCCGCCACCCTCAATCCGAACCAGGGCGGGCCAGCCGATCTAGGCACACTGCGCCCCCTCGGTCCGACCGGGGGTGGACCGCCGGACCGCCAAACGCTAGCGTGCGCGCCCCTCAAGGAGGGTCTCCCACAGCCGCCTCGCTTCAGCCGTCCGAACCCAAGGACTCTCACTGACGCGGTTGCCTTTCGACGACCTCTCCGTTCGACGAATGTAGGCCAGGCCACCCGCCGAGCACAGCTCATACACCGTCGTCACGCACTCGCACATATTCGTGGTCGCGTCGCCCCCGCCCCAGTGACAACTCCGACGCCCTACCGCTTAGCACAACGCCGCACCTGGTCGCGTACCGATCCGTTCCCTGGAGTACTTCTTCCGAGGCGATTCCCAGTTCTCCTTGGGTGCTTTCGCCTCGCTCAGGGTGCTCAGGGAGCGGCTTCGATCTTGCCCTTAGTAAGGGCGGCTACGATGAGTCGGTCGGCAAGTGGTGGCCATTTGGAGGTAAACCGTGAGCAAGTACCGAGATGTCCGTGAATGTTACGAAGCAAGGCTCGGTAAACCGACGCGCGAAGCATTGTTCATGAAGGATGACTTCAAAATTGGCGTCCTCAAATGGAATCCTTCCCCCGCCACCGCTGGAGTCAGCCTCTACGCAACAATTGGCGCTAGCGACTATCCCATGCCTCACGGCAACCCGCTTCACCGCCAAGAGTTCTTCGTAGGCTTCACACCCGGGTGGGACGACATCGCGGATCCCTTGGCGCAGCTGGGAAGCTACTCACAATTCAACGAGAAGAACCTAGACACAAGCCACATTCTGCGCCTACCTGAAAGCTTCGCAGAGGGGATAAGACTGACCGGCTTTCTCATCGTTTCGCCTCTCGACGGGTTTCTGCCTAGCGCCGCTCTAACCGACGGCCGGCATGTTGAGTTCCTCATGGCAATACCCGTGTATCCTGAAGAACTCGACTTCGCGGCACAGCACGGCGTCGAGGATCTGAGAGATGCCATGGAGGCGAAAGAAATTCCATTCTGGAAAGTTAATCGCCAATCCACGTTTTGAATTAGCCTCGTGCTTCTATGATCTTGATGAGCCCGGTTGGATTGTGAATTTCGGGTGGTGGCCAGCGTTGTGGCCTGAACTGTCGCGCCGAGTGGGCGGAGTCCTGCCGGGTTCCATGCGTCCCAGTGATCGTTGGAGCGGCGGCTTGCGACTGACCACTGGCCGAGGCAGCCAACTCGCATCAAACGTGAACCGCGCCCAGTTTGATGCGCCTCTTGGTATGCCGCACATATGGCGGCAGATGAGGCCGCGACCCGGCGGCAGCTTGCCGATCTGCAGCCCCATGCCCTGATTCGTGCGCACTTAGCCTCGATTCGTCAGCGGGCTGTGTTGCGTGAGTGGCTCCGCGGTTTACCCGTAATGTCCCCGATGCGGTTGGGGTGGGCCGTCGCATGTCGCTGCGAGGGCGCCTGGTTCCACGGGCCCGGGGCTGGGCTCCTTCCTGATCGTTGAGGCGAGGTCCGGCCCTCAGGCGAGGGCGGGCAGGTCGGTGAGGCGCTGCCAGGCCAGGACGAACGGCTGTGCCCAGGGCCAGGTGCTTCGACCCGCAGGCGCCGACGCCGGGCGTGGGTGCTCAGGCGGGCGGGCAGGTGGTAGAGCCGTAACGCATGGTGTCCGGTTCGGCGCGTTCCAGGCCGGGCTGGTCGTGCAGGGTCAGCAGGCGGACCCAGCAGTCCAGGTCGCGGCCGAGGTTAGCGGCCAGCATCCAGCCTTGGTTGATGGTCCAGTCTGGCTGGGCAGGTTGCGCAGGCCCATCGCCTTGCCGGCGCGAACACGGTCTTCGACCACCGCGTGGGCGCGGGCCAGCGCGTCCAGCCACTGTGGATGGTGGGAGCCGGCGATGCCCCACATGCGGCCGATGTTGGTCGCGATGATCGAGTACTTCCAGCCGGTTGTGAGCTCGAACACGGTGAGGTTCTGGCGATGGCAGGCTGAGGGGCGGACCCGGCGCACCAGCAGTCGCATGCCGTCCGGCCAGCCGGTGCGTCAGTTCAGCGCGGTCGGCTCGGCCACGTGATAGCCCGGGCAGATCTGCCCGTCCTGATCGAGGGAGTCGGTCCAGGCGGTGGCGGGCAGGCGGGCGATGGCCTGCTCATCGAGTGCGGTGATGGTCCAGCCGACCAGATACCGCACCGTGCGGCGGGCGGTGTTCAGCCCTTCCAGGTGACGTAGGAGGTCATGGGTGGCGCCCGCGCCGTCCACACGGACGAGGATCTTCGCTTGGCAGGAGTTCGGGATCTGGGCGAGCGCATCGGTGAGCACGCGCACGTGGTCGGCGACGATGTTGCTGCCCGCATTGCCTTCGCCTAGCAGCATCGCCAGCGATTCTTGGGTGTTGGCGCACCAGCAGGCCAGCGGGTGAAAGCCGTAGGTCTTTTTGAAGGGGACCGCCGCGCCGCTCTTGTCTGAGGCCAAGGTGATGATGGTGGCGTCGATGTCGATGACGATCCACCGCTCAGCCGTTTGCCGGCCACCTTCAGCCGGGGAAAGCCGCCGGGGCGTAGATGCAGCAGTTGCCATACGTGGCGCCGTACTTTCGCTCTGGTCTTGGCGATGCGGGCGAGCATCGGCTCGTCCAGGCCGGCCAACGCACGGCGGGTGGTGGAGTCCGACGGCGCCGCTGCGACCAACGCCGTCTGATGACCTTGCAGCCGCTCGGCTTGCAGCAGGCTCCGCGCGCCGCACACGATCGCTGCGGCCAGTCTGACCAGCACGTGCGCGCGGTCGCGCCAGGTCGCGTTCTGCCCTGCCAGCCACAGTCCGGCCAGCGCATCGGTCAGCCCCATCCGGTCGGCGATCTTGTGTAGCAGGACCGCTCCTGTGTGCCCGACCAGTCCTTTTCCATCGGCAGTGACAGACAACCGCCGGTCCCACCCGGTACGCTCATTCACCAGAAAGGTGCACCTGTTTCTGCGGTGGATACGACGTCGACACTCGAATCCTTGCAGTTCAGGGGCACCTTTTCTCTTGTTTCAGACCACTACCATCCGACCGCTTGAATACCTCGGGTTAGTCTCGACCTCGGCATCGTCGCGCAGGCCGAAGTTAGTGGCGATGATGGCGTATTTCGGCCGGTCTCCTTCTCCAAGGCTGCGAGTTTCGCCTGATCGCGGCGTGACGGTTGACCTGGCGCCCCAGTAGCCGCACACCCCAGACGGCGTTCGGCGCACCGAGTCCCGGCGGGTCGGAAAGCACGCCGCGTGGCACTGGAGGAGTTCAGAGGTCCGGAGGCGCATGGACTGGTGGCGGCGATATTGCCAATGAGGGGCGGTGCAACAGGCCGCCGCACCAGCCTGTTCAGGGCGGCGCTCGATGAAGCGCAGCACGCGCGTTGACAAGGTCGGGGTCCTCCGTGCGGGCCAAGCGACATACACACCTCTTTCTCAACCCTGCCACTCGCGTTGTCCGTGTCACCGACGGTCAGGCGGTATCCGCACCGCTAGCCTCCGGTGCCGATCTCCCAGCGATACCGTTTGCACGCCAAGGGACGCCTGGAAGGTGAACTGGGGCCAGTCTGGGCGGCCCTCCCTTCTATTGGAGGTATGCCTCCGACACCACGCTTCTCGACCTCGTCCCCGTGGGACGCCACCCGCTGTCCCAGCAGCGCGTTCCACAATGAGCTCGCATCACCGTTCTGGTGAGCACCCTCATAACGTCGGCAGAGCAAACACTGGCGCGCGACGACGGCCGCTGCCGTGGCGAGCGAGTGCCCGGTGACCACCGAACGACGGCAGGCCATCGATCTGGAAGTGGTCGGCACCGCACTCGACATCCGTGACTGGAGGCAGATGGTCAGGGCCGGGTGTAGTTCCGGGCGGTGCTGTGCTTGGCAGTGTGACAGCCCGCCGCGCGCAATCCGCTACGTGATCGCCAAATGGGCGTGCGGGCGTCATGCGCGGTCATCTCCGCTTGGTCGGGTAACAACGCCGGATCCGGGCCGCTGCCACCACCGGTCCTCACCCGCCGGATGCTCCGCCTCCACAGAGCGATGCGATGGCCGAGGATCCTAGGACTTCGTCGACGACGGCTGCAGGACGACCCATTCGCCGAGGACGAGGACTTCTCCGATGAAGATGAACCGTGCGCCGTCGTGGAGATCTGCGTCAGGAAGAAGACCATGGTGCGCGCCGCGTATCGGCCCTGCGACGATGCAGAGAAGGGCTACGCCTGGTACTACCTGGCACTCGAAACGAAGATCCCGGCGGTCGGCAGAAAGCCGAAGTCCGGCTCGTTCGAGTTGCTTGGCGATGACTGGGTCCACGTCTCGGACAAGGGCGGCATCGGGGACGCGATCGCGCTGTCCGACGATGCCGACCGCGTCAAGGTCTGCGTGCGGACGAGCACGCGCATCCGTGCGAACGACGTCCACTGCGACGACTTCGACGACGGCTACGAGTGGTACTACATCCCCATCTTCCGCCGCATCCCGCGGGTGGGAGTGAGGGCCGAGCGCGGGACGTATCACCCTTCGGAGTGGTGGACCACGTACCGGGCGCGCCCGGAAGGCGGCAAGGGCCGCGCGGCGGCCATCGAAGAGCCCAGCCCGGAGGACAGCAGGCCCACAGCGCGGCCGACCCAATCGCGCGCTCGATTGCGATGACGCTGCCGCCCCGCCTGATCCCGCTATTTCAGCGCCGCGCGCCTGGCTGACACCGCAATGCACTCCCTGTTCCACCTGAACCAGCCGGACCGGCCGCTGCGCCACCACCAGCATCTGGCTTGCAGAGTCCTCAACCCAGCGACGAGCACCTGACCCATCTGCCGCGCCTTCCAGACCAGATTGCGCATGGAGAAGCCGTCGCTTTGGTCGCGTCGGTCATCCCTCCGCTCGCCCGTAGTGGCATCCCACCCCAGGTGACCGACACGTCTAGCCGCCGTTCGCGAGACCGCCGTCTCGTACCGCCCCTCCCACGACAACGACGCGATCGATAGACGAAGGACGGCGGAAGAGATCAAACGTTCCAAACCTGAACCTGAAGATCACCTGTGAGAAATGAAGCATCTTAGACGGGGCTGGGTTCCCATCTGGTTCCTGTGATCTAAGTCACATTCAAGTGACTACGCTCCGTGGCGAATCCCTAACGGAACTTTCGTCCCACAAGCCACAACCCCTGCATACCCTGCGAAAACGTGACCTCTTGAACACAGCGCGCAAAGATCTCTGACTGATAACAGCACGGTAACGGCGGTAATGACGACTTCCGGATCACCCAAACTGGCTTCCACCTGCGGAGATCACCACGCTATGGTCCTTGCCATCCCTTTACTGACGCATGGGACGCAAATTGCGTCTCACGACAGAGCAAGGAGCAGTTCCCTTGAAGCGCATCCTCATCCCTGCCGGTGGCGTCATCATGGCTACCGGCCTTCTGGCCGCCGGTCTCGCCGGTGCGGCTCAGGCCGACGAGACGACCGCCGCCGACCCGATGGCGGCGACCGCGGCCAACGCAAAGGCCATCGCCCAGTTCTGGGCGGAGAACAACGGTGCTGCCCTCAAGGCTGCCACCGCGTCCGACATCTGGGACAAGGCCGACGTCGCCAAGCTGCAGAGCAAGGGCGGCTACAGCTCGGACACGAAGCCGGGCTCGACCGCTCCGATCGGCCAGGAGAAGAAGACCACCGCCAAGGTCCAGAACGTCAACATGCCGAAGACCATCGGCAAGGTGTTCTTCGTCAACAGCAAGGGCGAGAAGAAGTGGTGCTCGGCCACTTCGATCCAGTCGAAGTACCGCAACCTGGTCTCCACGGCCGGTCACTGCGTGTACGACACGGCGAACAACACCGAGGTCGTGTCCAAGTGGGTCTTCGTCCCCGGTTACTACCAGGGCAAGTCCCCGTGGGGCATCTACGTGGGTAAGCAGGCCTTCACCCACTACGACTTCGACGTCTACGAGGACTACGACCGCGACTACGCGTTCGTGACGGTGTACAACGGCGTCCAGCTCGGCGGCGGCAAGGCCACCAAGGTGACCAAGGCCGAGTTCGAGAAGCACCAGGGCCTCAAGGACGTCAAGAAGATCGAGATCACCAAGGCCGAGTACGAGAAGTGCAACCTCAACCTCGGTGACTGCTACGCCGAGGGCGAGGACAAGGACCCGCAGCTGGTGGGCCCCGACTACCCGGGCGCCGTCCTGACCAAGCTCGAGGTCGCGAAGGACGTCTACGACAAGGCTGCCACCGGCAAGGGCAACGGCAACAAGATCGGTGAGCCCATCACCGAGCACGTTACCGAGGCCGAGTACAACGCCTACAAGGGTCCGGGCACCAAGGCCAAGGACGCCGCGGGCAACTACACCATCACCCACTACTACGTCCAGCAGTGGATCAAGCCGGGTGAGGTGAAGAAGTACTACGTCAACGAGTACTACGTCATCGAGGGCTACGCCAAGGACGCGGGCCGGCTTGGTGACAACGTCGGTGGTCAGGGCTTCGCCTGGAACCAGCCCACCGGCAAGTACGTGCGCGTGTTCGGCTACCCGGCCGCGCCGCACCCCGACGGCAACAAGGCCTACACCGGCATCACGCCGAAGTGGTGCTACGGCAAGACCACTGCGAAGCTGGTCGGCTCTGCTGCCAAGAAGATCGAGGAGCACGTCGCCCTCAAGTGCGCCATGACCGAGGGCGCCGACGGTGGCCCGTGGCTGCTCAAGTACAGCAACAGCAAGCGTCTCGGCTACGTCAACGGTGTCACCAGCACCTTCAACGACCAGGACGGCAACGGCCGCGTGGACTACATCTCCTCGCCGTACTTCGACGGTGAGACGAACACGGTCTACAAGGCTGCGGCCAACGTCTGGTCCGGCAAGATTGTCTAAGTGACCCACAGCGACCGGCCCTGAGCCGTTCGTGTAAGTGTTCCAAGCGAAGGGCCCGGCATCCGTCGGGCCCTTCTGCTTTCCGGCCCCAAAGTGAAGACCTTTGGACGCATGGAACGCCCAGACGGTGCCATTAACCCAGTGTGATCTGCATCACACTGGATCCCCAGCTGGAATCAGGAGGTTCCCTCACCCTCAAGAGCCAAGCTCACAACTTCCTTATGTTGATCAGGGCAAATGGTCACGAGGCCGGCTTCCCCCGACTCCTGCGCATCAGCCACCTAAACATCACAGAACGATCACGCCCGCCTTGTCGCGACTTTTCCCGTCAAAGCGGCTACCGGATTTCAAGATCGACACTGTATGTTCCTGGCTATCCCTTTACTGACGCATGGGACGCAAGAAGCGTTCCACGACAGCGCAAGGAGTTACCTTGAAGCGCATCCTCCTCCCCGCCAGCGGCGCCCTGCTCGCCACTGGCCTGCTCGCCGCCGGCCTGGCTGGTACTGCCCAGGCCGACGAGGTCTACTCCGCTGACCAGCTGGCCAGCGACCAGAAGGCCGCCGAGATCCTCGACTTCTGGACCAAGTCCGACAACGCTGCCCTGAAGTCCGCCAAGGCGTACTACTGGGACAACAAGGACGTCAAGAAGATCGTCTCCAAGGGTGGGTACGTCGCCGACGGCAAGCCCGGCGCCACCGCCCCGATCGGCGAAGAGAAGAAGGTCGCCGCCAAGGTCACGAACGTGAACCTGCCGAAGACCATCGGTAAGGTTTTCTTCGAGGGCCGTGACGGCAACCTCTACTGGTGCTCCGGCACCTCGATCCAGGCGAAGTACCGCAACCTGGTCGCGACGGCCGGTCACTGCGTCTACGACATCGCCGCGAACGACGAGGTCGTGTCCCGCTGGGTCTTCGTCCCGGGTTACTACCAGGGCAAGGCTCCTTGGGGCATCTACGTGGGCAAGCAGGCGTTCACCCACTACGACTTCGACGTCTACGAGGACTTCGACCGCGACTACGCCTTCGTCACCGTGTACAACGGTGTCGGCGGTTTCCTGAACAAGCCGACCAAGGTCACCAAGGCCGAGTTCGACAAGTACCAGGGCAAGAAGGACATCAAGCGGATCGAGATCACCAAGGCCGAGTACGACAAGTGCAAGCTCGAGCTTGGTGAGTGCTACGCCGACGGCGAGGACAAGGACGCCGAGGCGGTCGGCCCCGACTACCCGGGTGCGGTCCTGACCAAGCAGGAGGTCTCCAAGGCCACCTACGACGCCGCTGGTGTCGGCAAGGGCAACGGTAACAAGATCGGCGAGCCCGTCGTCGAGCACGTTACCAAGGCGCAGTACGACGCCTACACTGGCCTCGGCACCAAGAGCGACGCCGGCGGCAACTACACCATCACCCACTACTACGTTCAGAAGTGGGTGAAGCCGGCCGAGGTCAAGAAGTACTACGTCAACGAGTACTACATCTTCGCTCACTTCATCAAGAGCGTTGGTCGTCTCGGTGACAACGTCGGTGGCCAGGGCTTCGCGTGGAACCAGCCCACCGGCAAGTACGTCCGCACCTTCGGCTACCCGGCGAACGCGCACCCCGACGGCAGCAAGCCCTACTCCGGCGTCACGCCGAAGTGGTGCTACGGCAAGACCGCTGCCAAGGGCACCAAGGTTCCGTCGCTGAAGATCGAGGAGCACGTGTCGCTGAAGTGCGCCGTCACCGGCGGCTACAGCGGCGCCCCGTGGCTGCTCAAGTACAGCAACGCCAAGCGCCTTGGCTACGTCAACGGTGTGACGAGCATGCTGTTCGACGCGGACTCGAACGACCGCTGGGACCACATGTCCACCCCGTACTTCGACGGCGAGACCAACACGGTTTACACCGCGGCGGCCAACGTCTGGTCGGGCGACATCACCTGGGGCCTGCCCAAGTAGTCTCGGTGATCGTCTGAGCTGAGGGTCCAAACCGAAGCTCGACCCAGCTTTACCCGAAGGGCTCGGCATCCTGCCGGGCCCTTCGGCCTTTCTGGTGAAATTTGATACGAACCCTTACCAGAGTGACTAATGGGTCGATAGGGTCTTTACACAGTTCTTGACAACCCGTAGCGGAGTCCCCCCTTGAAGCGCCTGCTGATCCCCCTCGCCGCCGCCGGCCTGAGTGCCGCCACCCTCGCGTTCCCCGCAACCGCCGCGCCGGACTGGGTCACTGACAATCTCCAGCCGAAGCCCGCGGACGCGTACGGCGCCGCCTACTTCTGGCTCGACTCCAACGGAGCCGCCCTGCGCAAGGCCACCCAGTACCACTGGGACGCCAAGGAAGTGCCCAAGCTGGTCGCGTCGCAGAGCCAGGGCGCCCCTGACGGCAAGCCCGGCATGACGGCCCCCACCGGCACCCCCAAGCCCGGTGCCACCAAGAACGTCAACCTGCCCAAGACCATCGGCAAGGTCTTCTTCCTCGACAAGGCCGGCCAGTACCGCTGGTGCTCGGCCACGGCCATCCAGTCCAGGCACCGCAACCTGGTCGCCACAGCCGGACACTGCGTGTACCAGAACGGCAAGGACGACGTCTACGACAAGTGGGTGTTCGTGCCGGGCTACTACCAGGGCAGGGCCCCTTGGGGCATCTACGCGGGCGCCTACGCCTTCACCGCCTATGACCTCGACACCTACGACGACTACGACGGCGACTTCGCCTTCGTGGCCGTACACAACGGTTTCACCCTGGCCGGTGAGAAGGAGGTGTCGCACAAGGAGTTCAAGGCCTGGGCGGGCGACAAGTGGGTCAAGCCGCGCGAGATCAACGCCGCGGAATTCCTCAAGTGCCAGATCAACCTCGGCGAATGCTGGTCGGAGGGCGAGGACAAGCCCGCTGACCTCGTCGGCCCCGACTACCCCGGCGCCGTCCTGGAGAAGGTGGAGGTCTCCAAGGAGGCCTATGACGCCGCCAAGGTAGGCAAGGGGCAGGGCAACAAGTTCGGCGAACCGGTCGTCGAGCAGGTCACCAAGGAGCAGTTGGACGCCTACAAGGGTCCCGGCGTCAAGGGCACCGACGCGCTCGGCAACCACACCATCACCCACTACTACACGCAGAAGTGGGTCAAGCCCGGCACCTCGCGTAAGTACTACGAGGCCCACTACTTCATCGGCTTCGCCAAGGACATGGGCCGGCTCGGTGACGTCGTCGGCGGTCAGGGCGTGGCGTGGAACCAGCCCATGGGTCAGAAGGTGACCGCCTTCGGCTACCCCGCGGACCCGCACCCCGACGGCGACAAGCCCTTCTCCGGCGTCACCCCCAAGTGGTGCTCCGGCAAGACCGGTACGAAGACCTACCAGGTCAACACCTTCAAGGTCGAAACGCACCAGGTCCTCAAGTGCTCCATGACCGGCGGCGCCGACGGCGGCCCCTGGCTCATGCGCTACGACAACGGCAAGCGCACCGGCTACGTCAACGGCGTGACGAGCATGTTCCACGACCAGGACGGCAACCAGCGGATCGACTTCATCAGCTCGGCGTATTTCGACGGCGAAGTGGCCGCCGTTTACAACAAGGCCCAATACGCGGAGACCAAGAAGATCGTCGGCCCTAACGGCGAGCTTCTCAAGTAGTCAGATCACAAGTCCTCAGGACGGAGGACGTTGAGCCTGCTGACCTCCTGAAGCCGGGCGAGGCCCCGGTCGTTGGTCAGCAGGCTCGCGCCGTGTTCCATGGCCGAGGCGGCGATGAGCATATCCGTACGCTGCCCCTCCTTGCCCTTGGCCCGGGCGGAGGCATTGAGCATGGAGTAGGCGACGCCCGTGCGGGTGGTGAAGCCGAGGACGAAGAGCCGGCTGATCAAAGCCGCGAGGTTGTCGGCCCTGCGCTTGCGCTGGGCACGGTCTTTCGCCTTGGCCACGCCGGTCATGAGCTCTCCAAGCGTGATGACCGAAATCCCAGGCGTGTAGCCCAACAGCTTGTGCATGTCGAACGTGCCGCGCTCGATATCCGCCACAATGCAGGTGTCGAGCACTACGGCCCGGTTGCCCATCACCGCTCTCGGATGACTTCGTCGATGTCGGCGGCGAAGTCCGCGTCCGGCCCGAACTCCTCCAACCATTGCAGGAGCAGGTGCCCCGTCGGAGCGTCCGGAATCACCGGCCGCGGCACAGGCGTCAGCACCGCAACGGGACGCCCGCCCCGCGTGATGGTGATCTGCTCGCCCGCTTCCACACGGTCGACCAGTCGGGACAGAGTCTTCCCGGCTTCCGCGATTCCCACTGTCGAGGAAGGAGCCGGCTCCACTGGAAGAGCGCTCATACCCTCAGCATACGACGAAGCTCCGGATAGTTCCGGAGGCCGCCGTAAGTATCCGGAGTTCCAGCGGCCTCCTTTACACGGCGGCGAGCTCCCGCGTGCGCTCCTTGAGCGTCATAACGGCCCGCTCCTTCTTGTAGGGCCCCAGCCGCCGCCGCAAATCAGCCGCATACGAGCGCGACCGAGCCGACTGCAGCTCCCCGGCCAACGTCATCGCACTGGCAGCGGTGGAACAGGCCTCCTCCAATTCCCCGCACTGCAACAGCCCGGCAGCCAGCAGCGACAGGTTGAACATCCGCCCCCGCACGAATCGGCCGTCCATGTCGAGCGAGCGCCGCGCATACCGTACGGCCCGCTCCCCCTCCCCCAGGTCGCGGAAGCAATGCGCGAATTTGGCCGACAGATAGGCCTCGTCGAAATAGCTCAGCCACTTGGGCTCGTCGGCGGGCTTGCGGGCGTCGAAGGCCGCCTCCGCGTCGTTCAGGGAGGCGCCGCAGGAGCGGGCGTCGCCGCGGCCGGCGTGCGCGTGGGCCTCCAGGACGTGGGCGGAGGCCAGCAGGGTGTTGACGCCAGCCCTGCGGGCCGCGAGCTGGGCGGCCCGGGCCAGGTCGAGGGCGTGGTCCGGCTGGCCCATGTAGATGGCCTGGTGCGCCATGCCGGCCAGGATCTCGCCGCCGAGGGTGTGGTCGTCGGCGCCCCTGGCCAGGCGGAGCGCCTGGATGAGGTAGCGCTGGGCCAGGCCGTGCTGCTCCATGTCGTACGCCATCCAGCCCGCCAGGCGGGTCAGCTCGGCGGCCGCGGCGGCCAGTTGGCGGCCGGTGGACTCGCCGTACGAGCCGTTCTTGAGCAGCGGCGAGACGGCGCTGTCGAGGTATTTGACCACGGACGTGCGGACACGTCCGCTGCCGAAGCGATTGTCTAGCTCACCGAACGATCGGGTGACCTCCTGGATGGCGCCGATCTCGGCGCGGCCCACGCGCCGCGCTCCCGAGCCACTCGGGCGCCCCTCATTGGGGGACGTCAACCAGCGGATCGCCCCGACGGAACCCGCTCCTAGCGCGAACGTCGAGTCGATGAGGAACCTGCGTCTTTCTACGTCGGCCCGCCACAACGCCGTCACTGTCGCGATCCCCTCCTGCCACGTGTGCGTGAACTCCTGCCCGAGATGGAGGGGTGTAATGATGGCCGGCATTCCCAACTCTTCCGGAGTCACCGGCCGCCCTAGTCGCAGCGCGAATATCTCCGTGAGCAGGCAGGGCACTGGGTCCCTTGGGCGCTGGCCACCGATCCAGCGCAACACCGAGCTGTGGTCGTACTTCAGCCCCGGAGTGCCGCGCGCGGCTCCCAGGGCATTGAGGCACCTGGCCAATCCCTTGTGGGAGAAGCCCGCCTCCGCGATGAGCTGCTGCAGCAGTTGATTTGGCCCGCGTTCCATCGCTCTCCTCGTCACAGGAGCCGGCGCCCACATCATTACAGAGGGCTACAGTTATAGCACCTTGCGTATAGGATTTAGGACGGATCTCAAAGGAGATGCAAAAATCAGTCCCGCTTCCGGCAATGGACGCCAGCCCCGCAATGAGAAGAGCGGGGGCCGGAAGCCCCCGCTCACGAGCCGCACGGCACCTCAGGCGCGGGCGACCCCGTCGGCGCGGGCCTGGGCGGCCACGGCCGCCGTGACGGCGGGGGCGACGCGATCGTCGAACGGGCTCGGGATGACGTACGTCGGCGCGAGAGCATCCCCCACGACGCCCGCCAGTGCGTTGGCCGCGGCCACCTTCATGTTCTCGGTGATCGAGGAGGCGCGCACGTCCAGGGCGCCCCTGAACACCCCGGGGAACGCCAGCACGTTGTTGATCTGGTTGGGGAAGTCCGAGCGCCCGGTGGCCACCACCGCGGCGTGCCTGGCGGCGGCCTCGGGGTGGACCTCGGGCGTCGGGTTGGACAGCGCGAACACGATCGCGTCGGCCGCCATCGAGGCGATGGCCTGCTCGGAGACCGTGGATCCGGAGAGCCCGACGAAGACGTCCGCGCCGGCCAGCGCATCCTCCGTGGAGCCGGTCCGGCCGGCCCGGTTGGTGTCGCGGGCGAGGGCCTGTTTGACCGGGTTGAGGCCCTCTCTGCCCTTGTAGATCATGCCCTTGGAGTCGGAGACCGCGATGTCGCCGATGCCCGCCTCCAGGAGGATGCGGGTGACGGCGACGCCGGAGGCCCCGGCGCCGGCCACGACCGCGCGCAGGTCGCCGAGCGTGCGGCCGGTCAGGCGGGCGGCGTTCTGGAGCGCGGCGAGGACCACGATGGCGGTGCCGTGCTGGTCGTCGTGGAAAACGGGGATGTCGAGCAGTTCGCGGAGCCTGGCCTCGACCTCGAAGCAGCGCGGGGCGCTGATGTCCTCCAGGTTGATGCCGCCGAACGACGGCGCCAGGCGCACGACGGTCTCGACGAGCGCGTCCACGTCGGTGCAGTCCAGGCAGATCGGGACGGCGTCGACGTTCGCGAACTCCTTGAACAGCAGCGCTTTACCCTCCATGACCGGCATGGCGGCCAAGGGGCCTATGTCGCCCAGGCCGAGCACGGCGGTGCCGTCGGAGACGACGGCGACCACGTTGGAGACCCAGGTGTAGTCCTGCGCCAGCGACGGCGTCTCGGCGATCGCGGTGCAGACCCGGGCGACGCCGGGCGTGTAGGCGAGCGCCAGGTCGTCCGCGTCGCGGACGGGAACGGTGGAGCGAACCTCGAGCTTGCCTCCGCGGTGCAGCGCGAAAGCCGGATCGAGGTCAAGTGTTTCGACGGATGCAGAATCGGGCGTGACGGCCACAGCGACCCCTGGTAGTCATCGGAAGCGGAAGGACCTTCGGCGGACGAGCGCGAGCGGGCTGGCTTCGGTAGCTGCCAGGATCCCCTCGCCGATCATCTCGTGAGGGGGTTCGGGGGTCACCCGTGAACCCATATTGCCACATGGTGAGATGGTCTTCGGTGTCGGCGCCGACGCCGTTCCGTTGACGCATCGTTAAACGGTGGATGACGGACCGCATCAAAACCCCATTTAAACTGCACGAATAGCAAGTTTCGTGGCATTTCACTCTCTAGGAGGCCGTACATGGCCCTCAGCCCCAAGGGCCGCCGTGGCTACGCCGCCGGCGTGCTCGCCTTGACCGCTGCTCTCACGCTGACCGCATGCGGCAGCAGCGACACCGGCTCGAGCTCCGGCACCACCAGTGCGAGCGCCTCCGCTGCCGGCGGTGTCAAGCTGGTCCAGCCCGGCAAGCTCACGGTCTGCACGAACATCCCCTACGAGCCGTTCCAGTTCAAGGACGCGAGCGGCAAGATCGTCGGCTTCGACGTGGACATCGTCGACCTCGCCGCGAAGAAGCTGGGCGTGACCCAGAACATCGTGGACATCGACTTCGCGGTGATCAAGAGCGGCGCGGCGATGGCCGCGGGCAAGTGCGACGTGGCCGCCGCCGGCATGACGATCACCCCGGACCGGCAGAAGAACATCGACTTCTCCGAGCCGTACTTCGACGCCACTCAGGCACTGTTGGCCAAGAAGGGCACCGGCGCGACGTCGCTGGCCGACGTCAAGGCGAAGGGCCTCAAGCTGGGCGCCCAGGCCAGCACCACCGGCCTCGACTACGTCAAGAAGGAGGGCTTCGACCCCACCGAGTACGCCGACTCCGCCAAGGAACTGCTGGCTCTGCAGTCCGGGCAGGCCGACGTGATCATCCAGGACCTTCCCGTGGTGCTCACCTGGCTGAAGAAGCCGGACATCGCCGCGAAGTTCGAGCTGATCGGCAGCCTGGACACCGGCGAGCAGTACGGCATCGGCCTGAAGAAGGGCGCCGACCCGGTCCTCCTCAAGACGATCAACGAGGAGATCACCAAGGCCAAGCAGGACGGCACCTACGAGAAGATCTACATGAAGTGGTTCGGCAAGAAGCCCGGCGAGCTGGGCTGATCCATGGCCGACCTGCCGAAGACGGCTGAGCCTGCCCGCGCCAGGCTGAGCCCGCGGAAGAGGCAGCAGATCAGCCGGGGCATCCAGTACGTCATCCTGGCCGCCGCGCTCGTCGCGGTCGTGCTGTATGCCGACTGGGGCAGCCTGGCACAGAACTTCGCCAAGATCGACGTGGCGAAGGAGGCGCTGCCGGAGCTGTTCACCGTCGCACTGCGGAACACGATCATCTACACGGTCGGCGGCTTCGTCTTCTCGTTCCTGCTGGGACTGCTGCTCGCGCTCATGCGGATCTCACAGGTGCGGCCGTATCGGTGGATCTCGACGATCTACATCGAGATCTTCCGCGGGCTGCCCGCGCTGCTGATCTTCCTGATGATCACGTTCCTGCCGCTGGCGCTGCCGGGGTTCCAGGTGCCCTTCGGCACATACGGCCAGGGCATCCTCGGACTCGGACTGGTCGGTGCGGCGTACCAGGCGGAGGTCTTCCGCGCGGGCCTGCAGGCCGTGCCCAAGGGCCAGACGGAGGCCGCCAGGTCGCTGGGCATGTCCGCCATGCGGGCGCAGGTCACCGTGGTGATCCCGCAGGCCATCCGCATGGTCATCCCGCCGACGACCAACCAGTTCGTGGCCCTGCTCAAGGACTCCTCGCTGGTGCTGTTCCTCGGCGTGTCGGGCGAGTACGTCGAGCTGGCCAAGTTCGGCAACGACCTGGCCTCCCAGTACGCCAACGCCACGCCCATCATGGTCGCGGGCGTGACGTACCTGATCGTCACGATCCCGCTGGGATACCTCGCGTCCCGGCTGGAGGGACGTAAGGGGAGGAACCGATGACGCACGCCATCGAGATCGCGGACCTGCACAAGTATTTCGGCAAGAACGAGGTGCTCAAGGGCATCGACATGACCGTCGAGCCCGGCCAGGTGGTCTGCGTCATCGGCCCCTCGGGGTCGGGCAAGTCGACGCTGCTGCGCTGCGTCAACCTGCTGGAGCAGCCCACCAAGGGCAAGGTGTTCGTGGAGGGCGTCGAGGTCACCGACCCCGACGCGGACATCGACGCCGTACGCCGCCGCATCGGCATGGTCTTCCAGCAGTTCAACCTGTTCCCGCACATGACTGCGCTGCAGAACGTGATGATCGCCCAGCAGCGGGTGCTGAAGCGGGGCAGGAAGGAAGCCGAGGTCGTCGCCAGGGAGAACCTCGACAAGGTCGGCGTCGGCGACAAATGCGACTCCTACCCGGCGCAACTGTCGGGCGGGCAGCAGCAGCGGGTGGCGATCGCCAGGGCGCTGGCGATGAGCCCGGACCTGATGCTGTTCGACGAGCCCACGTCGGCGCTCGACCCGGAGCTGGTCGGGGACGTGCTCACCGTCATGCGCAAGCTGGCGGAGGAGGGCATGACCATGCTCGTGGTCACGCACGAGATGGGATTCGCGCGCGAGGTGGCCGACCGGGTGGTGTTCATGGACGGCGGCGTGATCGTCGAGGACGGCGTGCCGGCCCAGGTCATCGGCGACCCCCAGCACGAGCGCACCCGCGCGTTCCTGCACCGGGTCCTGCACCCGGAGGGGTAGCCGCCGCGGCCGGTTCCGACGGCGACGGCACGAGCCCGGGAAGCGGGGTGCTCCGGCGCCCCGGAAGAGTGGCCGAGGGAAGGCGGGGTGCTCAGGCGCCCCGCCTCTCGTGTAATACTCCGGCATGGACCTGACCTCTTACGCCGAGTGGGCGGTCCGCCTTGTCAACGATCCCGACCCGCCGCCCGAGCTCAGGCCGCTGCGGGACGAGCTGGCCGCCGTCTTCGACGCGGCCGACGCCGAGCGGGCCGTGGTGGAGCAGCTCAACGCCCTGCTCGTGCGCTATCCCGTACGCCCCCAGCTCACCGACCACGACGGCCGGCGCTGGCACCTGCACCTGGCCGAGAACTCCGCCGCCAGCGCCGTGATGGGCCTGGCCGCGGTCGTGGCGGAGCTGGGCGTGGACCGGCTGGGCCGGTGCCGGGAGGCGCGCTGCCGGCGGGCGTTCCTCGACACCTCGTCCAACCGCTCCCGCCGCTACTGCTCGGCCCGCTGCGCCAGCCGCGCCAACGTGGCCGCCTTCCGTGCCCGTCAGCGGGATTCCTAGCGGCGCCGCCGTACGAGCGGCCAGTAGCGCAGCACCACCCGGCCCACGATGTCGTGCACCGGGCCGAAGTCCCAGCTGTCGCGCCGCCCGCTGGCCCGCTGGTTGTCGCTCTCCAGCCACCACCCGTCCTTGCCGCGCCACTGGGCCCGTTTCACGATCAGCTGATCAGGATCATCGGGGAGCCGGGCCACGACGAGGTCGCCCGGATGGACGGTGGCGTTCCGGCGTACCAGAAGCCAGTCTCCGGGAACCAGCGAGGGGCGCATGGAATCGCCCTCGACACGCACTCTCATCGGCTGTGACCCCCCACTCCGCAGGCGTCGGGACCCGAGTAAGGTCAGTTGTGGACCAAGCTGATTCAGCATCCAGGAAGGACTTTCTGATGCTCGCACGACTGCTACGACCCAAGCATGTCGCTTCCGCACACTGCGACCTGCCCTGTGGGGTCTACGACCCCGCTCAGGCCCGCATCGAGGCCGAGTCGGTCAAGGCGATCATGGAGAAGTACGGGGCCAACGAGGACCCGGTCTTCCGCGCCCGCGCGCTGACCATTAAGGAGGAGCGCGCCGAGCTCGTCAAGCACCACCTGTGGGTGCTGTGGACCGACTACTTCAAGCCCCCGCACCTTGAGCAGTACCCTCAGCTCCACCAGCTCTTCTGGGACGCCACAAAGCTCGCGGGCGCCGCCGGCGCCAAGGGCACGGTCGACGTCGCCAAGGCCGAGGACCTGCTGGGCAAGATCGACGAAATCTCCAAGATCTTCTGGGAGACCAAGGCCGCGTAAAACGGCACATAAGGCTCTGTGCGGTCCATGGCCGCACAGAGCCTTTTCCGTTGATGGCGAGTCTGAATCGTCCAAGCACCTCTCAGGGGCGGTAAGTTGCAGTTGGCGTCGGATACGGTGGGTCGCGTCCAGCGAACCACCGCACGTAGCGGCCCCGCACACCGCGGAGTTCGCACGTACGGTGGATATCGTCCAGCGGCCCGTCATGTAGAGCGCTCTGCACGCACGCGAGGAGGAACGTGACCGAGGAAACCGACACGCGCACGGAAGGCGTGGCCGGCATCCGCGACGTGGTGAGCATCAGGCTCCCCGCCGCGAGCGCCTACCTGTCTGTGCTGCGTACGGCCACCGCCGGCCTGGCGGCGCGGCTGGACTTCACGCTGGACGAGATCGAGGATCTGCGGATCGCGGTCGACGAGGCGTGCGCCATGCTGCTGAGCGAGGCGGTGCCGGGCACCGACCTGACCGCCGAGTTCGAACTGACCGGGCACGAGATGCAGGTCAGGGTCGAGGTGGCGACGGTCGGCAGCTCCGCGCCCAAGCGCGACGACTTCGCCTGGATGGTGCTGACCGCTCTGGCGGATGACGTCGACGCGGTGACCGACTCCCCCGATCGCATGGCGATCGTCCTGCGTAAGCGCCGAGGCGCGGCGAGGCCGGCGTGACGGAAAGGACTGGAGCCATGGCCACCAGCGAACACGCCGTGCCCGACAGGGTCCGTGCCCGCATGCTCTTCGCCGAGCTGGCCGAGCTGGGCCCCGAGGAGCCGCGCCGCCAGCGCATCAGGGACGAGCTGGTCGAGCTTCACCTTCCCCTGGTCGAATATCTGGCTCGCCGCTTTCGCAACCGGGGCGAGTGGCTCGACGACCTCACTCAGGTCGCCACGATCGGTCTGATCAAGTCCATCGACCGTTTCGACCTCAACCGCGGCGTGGAGTTCTCCACCTACGCCACGCCCACCATCGTCGGTGAGATCAAGCGGCACTTCCGCGACAAGGGCTGGGCCGTCCGCGTGCCGCGGCGGCTGCAGGAGCTCAAGCTCTCGCTGACCAAGGCCATAAGCGATCTGTCACAGCGGGAGGGGCGCGCCCCGACCGTGGCCGAGCTGGCCTCCTACCTGAAGATGACCGAGGAGGAGGTGCTCGAGGGCCTGGAGTCGGCCAACGCCTACTCCACCGTGTCGCTCGACGCGCCCGACTCCGGTGACGACGACGCCCCTGCGGTGTCCGACTCGCTCGGCATCGTGGACGAGTCGCTCGAGGGCGTCGAATATCGCGAGTCGCTCAAGCCGCTGCTGGAGCGGCTGCCGCCGCGCGAGAAGCGCATCCTGCTGCTGCGGTTCTTCGGCAACATGACCCAGTCGCAGATCGCCACCGAGCTGGGCATCTCGCAGATGCACGTGTCCCGGTTGCTCGCCCGCACCCTGGCCCAGCTGCGCGAGGGCCTGACGGCCGAGGACTAGCGCCGGGGGCTTGACGGCCGAGGGCGTCGGGGGCCTGATGCCGGAGGACTAGCCGTCGCCGTAGAGCGCGTGGGTGGTGGGCGGCGCCAGCAGCGTCGCGAGCCCGGCCAGGGCGACCACGATCAGCGGGATCCCGAGCTGCAGCTGGTCCGACTGGATGAGCGTGACAGCGATGGGGACCATGAAGATCTGGGTCAGCACGCCGGGCGACCGCCCCCACCGCTCCATCTTGAACAGCCCGCCCCAGGCCACCCAGAGCAGCCCGGCGCCGATCAGCGCGCCGAACGCCGCCTCGGCGATGGCGGTGGTCATGTCCTCGGGCGCCCCGGTCAGGGTCTCGACCGCGACGAAGACGCCGAGCCCGAGCGCCACCAGGCCCTCCAGGGCGACGACCACGGCGGCGATGAGGAGGGTGAGCGGACGACGGTTCACGTCCCGTACCTTACCTCGGCAAAAGGGGACGTCCGGCCGATAAGGCGGCCCCGCGATCACGGGCTACGCTGGCGATATGCGCACGATGCTGCTGGTGAACCCCAAGGCGACGACCACGAACGCCCGTACGCGTGATGTGCTGATGCGCGCCCTCGGCGCGGCCGTGGACCTCTCCGTGGAGGAGACCCGCTACCGGGGGCACGCCGCCGCGCTGGCCGCCACCGCGCGCGCGAAGGGGTACGACGTGGTGGCGGTGCTCGGCGGCGACGGGACGATCAACGAGACCGTCAACGGCCTGCTGAACCCGGTGAACGGCGGCGACACCCCGCTGGGCGACGATCCCAGCGCCGGGCGTCCCGCGCTCATCGTCATCCCCGGCGGCAGCGCCAACGTCTTCGCCCGCGCCCTCGGCCTGCCGAACGATCCGGTGGAGTCCACCGGGGCGGTGCTGGAGGCGCTCAGGGACGGCCGGCGCAGGACCGTGGGCCTGGGGCAGGCCCTCTGGGAGGGCCAGAGCCGTTACTTCACGTTCTGCTCGGGGATGGGGTACGACGCCGAGGTTGTAAGAGCCGTGGAGGGCCTGCGCGGCACCGGCAGGAAGGCTACCCCTGCACGGTATGTGAACACCGCTCTACGGCACTATCTGGCCACGGACAAGCGGCATCCCCCGATGACGCTGACCGGCCCGGGGATCCCCACGGCCAGGGGTGTGTTCATGGCGATCATTTCCAACACCTCACCGTGGACATACGTGGGCGCCAGACCGGTGACACCGACCCCCTGGGCCAGTTTCGAGACCGGGCTGGACCTGCTGGGGCTGCGGCGCATGGGGCCGATCACGCTGGCGCCGGTGCTCCGGCACATTCTGACGGAGAGTGACGCCCTTCCGGCCGGTCGGCACCTCGTGCAGCTCCACGACGAGCCGGAGTTCACACTGACCGCCGAGCGCCCGGTGGCCTTCCAGCTGGACGGCGACTACCTGGGAGAACGCGAAACCGTGACATTTCGGTCTACACCGAACGCGTTACAAGTACTGGTCTAGCTGGTTACATTCGGTCATTATGTGACGCATCCGACATCCATAACAGCCAAAACTTCGCGCCAACCCCCTTGCGTGCACTCTCCGTGGCTGACAGGCTCAACTACGTCGGAACGTAGGACCTTTAACAACCCCAGCAGGTCCTCCGGCCCGTCAAGCGGACAACCCCGGTCCCCAACGGGATCCGGGCACCTGTTCGCGCACGTTAGTGAAACTCTTCACAAAGTAGTAGCCGCACGGAGCCGACCAAAGGCTCCATCTACTAAGGAGTGGACGCATGGACTGGCGCCACCGAGCTGCCTGCCGTGACGTGGACCCCGAGCTGTTCTTCCCGATCGGCAACACCGGCCCCGCCCTCATGCAGATCGAGGAGGCCAAGCAGGTCTGCCGGTCCTGCTCGGCCGTTGACGCGTGCCTGAAGTGGGCGCTGGAGTCCGGACAGGACGCCGGCGTCTGGGGCGGCCTGAGCGAGGACGAGCGCCGCGCCCTCAAGCGTCGCAGCGCCCGCGCCCGCGCCCGCGCGACCGCCTGACTCCTCTGCCCACGTAGCGGGAAGCTCTGCTCACGTAGCGGGAAGCGGGATCGACAGGACCACTTCCGTGCCGCCCCCCATACGCGGCTGGATCGAAAGCCTGCCTGACAGCTCCCCTTCCACCAGCGTACGGACGATCTGCAGCCCCAGGCTGGTCGAGGTGTCGAGGTCGAACTCCCCTGGCAGGCCCCTCCCGTCATCCCACACGGTGACGTTGAGCCGGTCGAGGGTGGGCTCCACCACGACCTCCAGCCGCTTGGGACGCCCATGCTGCAACGCGTTCTGCAACAGCTCGGTCAGCGCCATGGCCAGCGGTGTGGCGATGAGCGAAGGCAGCACGCCGAACCCGCCCACCCGCCGCGGCGTGACAGCCACCTCCGCCGCCGACACCTCCCCCGCCATCGCGATCACCCGATCGGCGATCTCGTCGAAGTTGACGAACTCCTCCGGCGCGTGAGACAGCGTCTCGTGCACGATCGCGATCGACCCGACCCGGCGTACCGCCTCCTCCAGCGCCTCTCGCCCCTCCGGGACCTGCAGGCGCCGCGCCTGGAGCCGGAGCAGGGCTGCCACGGTCTGCAGGTTGTTCTTCACCCGGTGGTGGATCTCGCGGATCGTGGCGTCCTTGGTCATCAGCTCACGCTCGCGCCGGCGCAGCTCGGTCACGTCCCTGATGAGCACCAGCGCGCCGATCCGTCCCCCGCCGACGATCAACGGGATGGCCCTGAGCTGCACGATCGTGCCGCCGGACTCGACCTCGGTCTCCTTGGCCGCGCGCCCGCTGGCCACGATCATGAGGTCTTCGTTGATGGGCTCGTCGGAGTAGCACAGCGTCGCGGTGACCCGGCCCAGCTCGGCGCCGACCAGGTCGGCGTGCAGGCCGAGGCGGCGGTAGGCGGACAGGGCGTTCGGGGAGGCGTACGTCACGCGGCCGGCGCGGTCGAGCCTGAGCAGCCCGTCGCCGACGCGCGGCGAGCGGACCAGGATCGGCTCCTCGCCGGAGAACGGGAAGCGCCCCTCGGCCACCATCTGCGCCAGGTCGGAGGCGCTCTGCAGGTAGGTCAGCTCCAGGCGGGAGGGCGTACGGGCCGAGGAGAGGTTGGTGGAGCGCTGGATCACCGCCAGGAAGCGGCCCTCGCCGCCCTCGACCGCGCGCCGGACCGGGATCGTCTCCTCCCTGACCGGAACCCCCGTGGACCAGTCAGGGTCGCCTTCGCGGCAGATGCGGCGCTCGCTCCAGGCGGTGTCGATCAGGCCGCGCTCGCCCTTGGCCACGACGCTGCCGACGATGTCGTCGTGGTAGACGGTGGGCCCGGTCGTGGGGCGCATCTGGGCGATCGCGATCCAGCCGTTCTCCCCCAGCAGCGGCGCCCACAGGATGAGGTCGGCGAAGGACAGGTCGGCCAGCAACTGCCAGTCGGAGACCAGCGAGTGCAGCCAATCGAGGTCCGCCTCGTCGAGAGCGGTGTGGCGGGCGACGAGGTCACTGAGAGTCGGCACAGGTGCATCATGCGTGCTTTCCCCGGCAACATCCAAACCGACCCCCGGGAGTGTGCAGGTTGATACGCGGGCAGTACTCCGCTGAGGGCCGCCGCACGCCCGCTCACTCGCGCAGTGAACACGGATACGGCATCGTTCCCCCAACTGGTCTTCTTCCTCAATCTCATATTGTGAGAACAGTCACATCGCCCCGGCATTCGAGCGGGGCCGTGCGGGGCAAGCCGGAGGTGATCTCCACGGGAACGTGGTTCCGCCGCGACACAGGTCGCGTGGGTACGGGGACCGCTACCTGCGACGCGGCCGCTATGTCGGCCTCGGTTGCGATCGCGCGCGCCGCTGTGGATATCCTTCACCATCAGCCTGAGCAGCCGGGATACGCGCGTGCCAGGCGCCGTACGCGCTCGGCGCCGGTCGGCCGCAGATGCCCGCGGTTGACCGCCCGGGCCAATGTGAGTTCCGATGATCTCGCGGTGATCAGACACGCCCTCACCGCCGTGGCAGAAGTGAAGGTGAGCGCGTGACAGACGACAGCCCCCGCGTACCGAAGTACTACGACGTCAAACGCAGCCTGCTCGAGCTCACCAAGAGCCTGCTCCCTGGCACGGCGCTGCCACCGGAGCGCACGCTGGCCGTGCGGTTCGAGACCTCGCGCACCACGGTCCGGCAGGCGCTCACCGAGCTGGTGGTCGAGGGGCGGCTGCTGCGCATCCAGGGCAAGGGCACGTTCGTGGCGCAGCCGAAGGTCGCGCAGGTGCTGCAGCTGACCTCGTACATCGGCGACCTGCGCACCGCCGGCCTCGAGCCGGACACCAAGATCCTGGAGATCGGCTACATCACCGCGGACGAGGCGCTGGCCCGCCGCCTGGCCATCAACCCGGGCGGGCGCGTGCTGCGCATCCACCGGCTCAGGCTGGCCAACGGCGAGCCGGTCTCGATCGACACCACGCACCTGTCGGCGCGCCGCTTCCCACGGCTGCGGCGCGAGCTGGAGGCGCACTCCTCGCTGTACGAGACGCTGCACAACGCCTACAACGTGCGGCTCACGGACGCCGAGGAGATCATCGAGACCGTGCTGGCCACCCCGTACGACGCCAAGGCCCTCGGCGTCGACGTCGGCCTCCCGATGCTTCTTCTGACGCGCCACGCCTTCGACGCCGACGGCAACCCCGTCGAGTGGGCGCAGTCCCTTTATCGCGGCGACCGGTACAAGTTCGTCACCCGGCTTCGGCGTCCATAAGATCCTTTTTGTTTTTACGGCGATGCCGAGTCGGCCGGACTCGCCGACGCGGGCTTGCGACATTCAAGCGCCGGTCGTGAACGCTTACGGGGTTCTCGCCGTTACGAGCGCTCTGTGGGCCGGGTTCTTCGGGAACATGCAGGCCGGTTACCACCGTCCGACGGATGAAACCACAATCGGCTGCGGTTCAGCGCCGCATGCGATGATCCGCCGGCGGAGGCAGGCGGCTCGATCTTCGCGACACCGATCCCCGCAACCGCGTACAGGAAGCGTCTTATGGCGACGCAGGGAGGCTGCTGACCGGCATGGCGCTCACCATCCCGCCGCTGGCCTTGTGAGTCGTCGCCGGCTTCATCAGCGGGCGTTGCGCAGGCGCAGGAGATGCCCGGTGATGTGGTCGCGGGCCGCGGTGACAGCGCGAACTGCGTGATCGTCGATGCCTTGCGGCGGGCGGGTGCCCTTGAAGAGCAGGGTGGCGTAGCCGTGCGTGGTGGACAGGTGCACGTAGACGAAATCGGCGGTGTCGGCCCAGGGGGTGTCGGCGGGCAGCACGTCCGAGGCCAGGCGCATGAGGGCGGCCGTGAGGTGGCGGCTCTGCTCCTGGACGGTCGGGCGGTGGGGCTCGGCGAAGTCATAGGAGTAGACGAGGTCGAGGCCGGCGCGGTGCTCCAGGACGAAGCGGGTGTAGGCGCCCGCGGTGGCAGCGAGCCGGTCCACGGGATCGGGCCCCGCTCGCTCGGCCGCCTCGACGAGAACGTCGGTGATGTCGCTGATGATGGCGGCCGCGCAGGCGGCGAGCAGTGCCTCCCGATCGGGGAAGTGACGGTACGGCGCGGCCGATGACACGCCGACGCGGGCGGCGACCTTCGCCACGGAGAAACCGGCGACGCCCGATTCGGCCAGGAGCGCGAGACCCTCGCGGATCAGCTCGGAGCGCAGGTCGCCGTGGTGGTAGCCGCGTTTCGGCGACGTGGGTCTGCTCACGGCGAACGATTCTCCCTCCCTTCCCAATGTTAGAGTACTCTTACTTAATGTTAGAGCATTCTTACATCTGCGGGAATGAGGACGCGTCATGGAGCAACGGACCCTTGGACGGCAGGGGCTTGCGGCGTCGGCGCTGGGATACGGCGCGATGGGCATCTCCCTGGCCTATGGGCCGTCGGATGAGAACGAGGGGATCGCGACGATCCGCCGGGCCCACGAGCTGGGCGTGACGTTCTTCGACACGGCCGAGCTGTACGGGCAGGGCGAGAACGAGCGGATCGTCGGCGCCGCGCTCGCCCCGTTGCGCGACGAGGTCGTCATCGCGACCAAGTTCGGCTTCGACTTCACCGGCACCAGAGAGGGCGGTGTCGACAGCCGTCCCGAGCACATCCGCGAGGTCGTCGACAACAGCCTGCGTCACCTCGGCGTCGACGTCATCGACGTGCTCTACCAGCACCGCGTCGACCCCAACGTGCCGATCGAGGACGTGGCCGGGACGGTCAAGGAGTTCATCGACGCCGGCAAGGTCCGCTACTTCGGGCTGAGCGAGGCGGGGGCGAACACCATCCGTCGCGCGCACGCCGTACAGCCCGTCTCGGTCCTGCAGACCGAATACTCCCTGTTCGAGCGGGACGCCGAGATCCTCTTCCCCGTCCTGCGCGAGCTCGGGATCGGGTTCGTCGCCTACTCGCCGCTCGGCCGGGGTTTCCTCACCGGGCAGGCCAAGCCCGGCGCCGAGTACGACCCCACCGACATGCGCACCTGGGACGCCCGCTTCCAGCCCGGCAACTACGAGAAGAATCTGGAGGCCACCCAGCGGCTCGCCGAGTTGGCCGCGACCAAGGACGCCACCGTCGCCCAGCTCGCCCTGGCCTGGCTCCTGGCCCAAGGCGACGACATCGTCCCCATCCCCGGCACCCGCAGCATCCAGCGGCTGGAGGAGAACGTGGCCGCCGCCGACCTCACCCTCGACGACACCGACCTCAAGCGCATCGCCGAGATCCTCCCGACCGGCGGCTTCGGCGCCCGCTACCCCGAGGGCATGCTCCCCGCTTGGGACTGACCCCGCTGACCGGGCACGGCCTTCTCTGAAGCAGCGGGCAGGTCACTGCCGTCCGCAGCCGCGCCCGTGCCACCCAGCACGGCGAGGCCCGATAAGGACACCAGGTAGAACGGGCACCACGTCTAGGCTGGTCACGTGAGTGTTCTGGTCGTCACAGGGACGGACGCGGCGGTCGGCAAGACCATGGTGACGGCGGCCGTGGCCGCCTTGGCGCTCGGCAGGGGTTCGAGCGTGGCGGTGGTGAAGCCGGCGCAGACCGGGCTGCCGCCGGGAGTGGCCGGTGATCTGGATGAGGTGATCCGGCTGTCGGGGGTGATGACCACCTTCGAGCTCGGACGGTTCCACGAACCGCTCTCCCCCGCGGCCGCGGCGAGGGCGGCGGGGCTGCCGCCGGTGTCGCTGGCGGATGCCGCTCGCCTGGTGCGTGAGCTGGCCGAGAGCAACCGGCTGGTGATCGTGGAGGGGACCGGCGGGCTGCTGGTGCGCTTCGATGAGGACGGCGGCACGATCGCCGATCTGGCCCGGTCGGTCAACGCTCAGGTGCTGGTCGTGGTGCGGGCCCAGGGCGGGACGCTCAACCACACCGCTCTCACCCTCGAAGCCATGGCCCATCGGGGGCTGGATCTGGCCGGGGTGGTGATCGGGGCGTGGCCGCACGAGCCGGGGCCGGCCGAGCGGAGCAACGTGGCCGATCTGGAGATGCTGGCCGCCCGGCCGCTGGCCGGCGCCCTGCCCGAGGGGGCGGGCGGTCTCGGCAGGGAGGAGTTCGCGCAGGCGGCACGCAGGGGGTTGGGTGCCATGCTGGGCGGCACGTTCGATCCCTTGGTGTTCCGCCAGCAGGTTCTCTGACTGAGCGGCCGGCACGTTCTCCAACGGCCGGCACCGGCTGGCAGGCTGCTTCCGGGAGGTCGCAGATCTTGACGGTCATCTGCTCCGCCTGGGAGATCAGGCCGCAACCCCCGTCTGGAACATCAGGAACCTCCCCGTTCGTCTGATCGAATCGTGAGACGGCGGGAGAGGCGGTTTTGCTCGAGGGTGGGGCTGCGGCGTTCCTGATCGCTAGACTCCGAGTCTTCGTCGACGACGGGAGCGCCCCCTTGAGGCTGACGATCAGGTGCCTTGGCCCTTGGGAGGTCGAGGCCGACGGTGTCTCGGTCAATATCGCCGGACGGCGGCGGATCGGGGTACTGGCCCGGCTCGCCCTGAGCGCAGGGCAGGCCGTGCCCACCGACCGGCTTCTCGCCGACGTGTGGACACGCAGTTCCGCCGCGACCGCGGCCAAGCAGCTGCACATCGTGGTGTCGAAGCTCCGGGAGACGCTCGCCTCCCACGGCGGTGCGGAGGTCATCGAGACCGTGCCCGGCGGTTACCGGCTCGCCATCGAGCGTGACCACGTGGACGCCCACGCCTTCACCCGCCTGTCCGGGAGGGCACGCGCCGCCCGCGCCGAGGGTGCCATGGCGACCGCTGACGCGCTGTTCCGCCAGGCGCTCGCGCTGTGGCGGGGGCCGGCGCTGGCCGAGGTGGACGCGCCCTGGGCCAATATCGAGGCCAACCGGTTGGAGGAGGAGCAGCTGGCCGTGCTGGAGGACCATGCCGAACTGCGCCTGTCCGCCGGTGGCCATCGCGCCGTGGCCGCCGACCTCGCCGCGCACGTCAGAGCACACCCGCTGCGGGAACGGCCCGCCGCCCAGCTCATGCTCGCCCTGTACCGCGACGCGCGGGTGCCCGAGGCGCTCGAGGTCTACCAGCGCCTGCGCCGGGTCATGGTCGAGGAACTGGGCATCGAGCCCGGCTCTGAACTGCGCCGCCTCCACCAGGCCGTCCTCGTCAAGGATCCCGTGCTCGACCTGGCACCGGCGCGGCAGAGCACGCCGGCCGGACACGTCGCGCCGGCCGAGCTCCCCGCCGATACCCGGGCGTTCACGGCGCGGGCGGCCGAGGTCGAGCGGCTGCGTGCCGATCTGGTGAGCGGTGCCGCGGTCACCGTGATCGACGGGCCGGGCGGAGTCGGCAAGTCCGCGCTGGCCGTCCATGTCGCCCATGCCGTCGCCGGGCGCTTCGGCGACGGCGTCATCTACGTCAACCTGTACGGTTCCACCGCCGGGATCGCCCCGCTGGCTCCCCTCGAAGCGCTTCGCCACCTGCTGCGCTCCCTGGGGCTGGACGGCGCCGCCGTACCCGCCGACCCCGGGGAGGCTGCCGCGCGCTACCGTTCGCTCACCGCCACGGGTGACCTGCTGGTGATCCTCGACAACGCCCGCGACGTGCGCCAGGTCCGCCCGCTCATCCCCGCCGGGCGGGGCTGCCGCGTGTTGATCACCAGCCGCGACCCGCTCGCCACCTTGGACAACGCCCAGCACCTGCACCTCGGCAGGCTCGACGACACCGGCGCGGCCACGCTGCTCACTCGGATGGTCGGATCCGATCGCGTGGACGCCGAGCCGCGGGCGGCGGCGGAAATCGTACGGCTCTGCGGCGGTTTCCCGCTCGCCCTGCGCATCGCCGGAGCCCGCCTGGCAGTCCGCCCCGACTGGTCGCTCTCTGATCTCGCGGTACGGCTGGCCGACGCCACCCGGCGGCTTGACCTGCTGGAGTACGCCGACCTGGCCGTACGCGCGAGCATCGCGGTCAGCCACCAGCAATTGCGCGAAGAACCAGGCGGACGGGACGCGGCGCAGTTGCTCGCCCTGCTCGGGCTGCCGGACCTGGCCACGCACACTCCGGCCACCACGGCCGCGCTGGCCGGGTGGACCGAGCACCGTGCCGAGACCGCGCTGGAGGATCTGATGGACGCCCGCCTGCTCGAACCTGCCGGGCCGGGCCGCTATCAGTTCCACGACCTCGTCGGCCTGTACGCGCGGGAGCAGGACGTCCCCGCCGAGGAGCGGGCGAGCGCGGTCGGCCGCGTGCTGCACCACTATCTGGCCACGTCGCAACGAGCCTCCGGGCTGCTGAACCGCGGCATGGAGGCCGACCTGTTCCCCGCCGAGCAGCCCGGGGAGGAGCTCGCAACCCTGGAGGCCGCCAACGACTGGGTCGACCGCGAGCGGGACAACCTGCTGGCCGCAGTACGGCAAGCGGCGCGCGAAGCCGATCGCTCGGTCACGGGACTCGCCACTTCGGTCCAGTGGTTGTTCGAGCCTCGAGGCTGGTTCTCCGAGCTCGTCGAGGTGGTCGAGGAGGCGGTGCGGCGCGCCAGGGCAGAGGAGGACTGGGAGGCCCAGGCGACCTTGCTCCGCGGGCTCGGCTCCGTCCACCAGCAGCTCGGGCGCTTCGAGGAGTCCGTGTCCCACCTGGAGGAGACCCTGGTCTGCTGGGACAGGGCCGGGCAGGCGCACCGGAAGGCGGGCACGCTCAACGACCTGGGCATCACCTACACGATGATGGGGCGCCACGACGACGCACTCGCCGCTCTGGAGAGCGCCCTCGCCCTCATCGAACAGTCGGGACGCAGGGACCACGAGGCATTCGTTCGTAACAACAGGGTTCACGTCTACTACCGCCAGGGGAGACACGAGGAGGCCGTGGACGAGGCACGGCACGCTCTGGCGATGGCGGAGGACCTGGACGACACCGGCAGTCTCGGCACCGCCCTCGACACTCTCGCAGACTCCTACCGGGCGCGCGGCCTGCTGCACGAGGCCGTCGAGGAGTACCAGCAAGCGATCAAACTCCAGCGCGAGGCCGGATTCGCCATGGGCACCGCCGTGTCCCAGTGGTGGCTCGGCCACACCCTGCACGACCTGGGGCGGCATGAGGAGGCCCGGGAGTCCTGGCGGGAGTCCCTGGAACTCCTGCGCGAAGCCCGCCTGCTCGCCCCCGTGGAGGTGGCGGACTACCTCGCGCAGCCGGTCCCGGACACGCCGGAACCGATCAGGAACCAGCTGTGACTATCCGAACAGCTTGACCGCGGCGTAGAACTCGTACGCCACGGTCTTGCAGGCGATCTTCTTGGCACCGGAGAAACTTCTGTCACACGTTCTTTTCATGTCCCCGTGGAATGCCGAATCCACGCCCTTCTTGAACGTCTTCCAGCTGCTCGTACTCGAGAGTTTCTTGACGTTTCGGTAACCGAAGTCGTGCCGGGTGCAGGGAATCAGGAAGACGAGCTTCCAGGAGTCGGCGTTCTTTATGTCCTCCGGCACCGAGCAGCCGTTGGAACTCCAGTCGAACTCGTAGGCCTTGACGGCCTCGGTGTTCCGGTTCACGCGGGCTTTCACCCACCTGTCGAAGCTGGTCTGGGAATCCTGCGTGAGCTGCAGCGCCATCGCGAGCCGCGCCGCCTTGCTCTTGTCCAGTGCCGTGGCCTGCGCCGGAGTGGCCAGCGCGGCGCTCGCGGCCAGGGCTGCGACGGTAATGGCCAGCGTCTTTCTCATGGTGACTCTTTTCTGTGCCGGGAGGAATGCAGAAAAGAGTTGCAGCGCCACCGGCCGTATTGCAACAGAACATAGCGCAATGGGCGACGGAACATACCCCGGATATACCGGCTCACGGAAGTCAGGCGGGATTGTGGAAGCCGTAGGCGTCCCGGGTGACGGTCTTGACCACGCGATCGGTGCCCTCCGGCCCCGCGCTGGGATTCCCGGTCTGGATGAACGCGAGGATCTCCCGCCACAGGTCTCCACGGTGGAGGCCGGGCGTTCGAGTGGGGCAGGCCGGAGGCGGCGCACCGGTGTTGGTCGATGGTAGGGCTAACCCCACCATCGGTCCGCACACCAGACCCATTTCACGTACTCCTCCCCGCCAATACCGTTGAGCCATGAAAGTCCCCCGTCCGTGGTCGGCACGGGCCTGGCTCGACACGGCGCACGTGATGATCGGCCTGCCGGTCGCCGTGGTGCTCGGCAACCTGACGCTCGTCCTCGTCGTGGCCCCTCCCCTGCTGCGACGCGGCGTGCCGTGGTTCACCCGGGTGCAGCGCTCCAGGTTCGAGGCGTTCCTCGGCGCGCACATCCCGCCCGTGCGCACGCCGAGCAACTGGCGCAGTCCGGCCACGTGGCGGCAGATCGGCTACCACCTGCTGTCCCCGTTGGTGGGGGCGGCCGGCGCCTTCCTGGTGGCGGTGGCGTGGGGCGGGGCCGTGGTGGGGCTGCTGGCGTTCCTGCCGCCGAAGTTGCAGCGGCCGCCGTTGGAGTTCGTGTTCGATCTCAGGAACGGGAAGGTCGTGGCCGCCTTCATGGCGATCGGGTTCGCGCTGCTGGTCCTCGCGCCGATCCTGGCGCGCGGAATGGCGGCGCTGGACCTGTCGGTGGCCCGTACGCTGCTCGGGCCCAGCAGGTCCGAGCTCGGGCAGCGGATCGAGACGCTGACCGAGAGCCGGGCGGGCGTGATCGACGCGGCCGACGCCGAGCGCCGCAGGATCGAGCGGGACCTCCACGACGGCGCCCAGCAGCGGCTCGTCTCGCTCGCCATGAACCTGGGCCTGGCCAGGGCCACCCTGACCGACCTGCCCGAGCCGGCCAAGGAGGCCATCGCGCAGGCCCACGAGGAGGCCAAGCAGGCGCTCAAGGAGCTTCGCGACTTCGTCCGCGGCCTGCATCCGGCCGTGCTCAACGACGAGGGCCTGGACGCGGCGCTGTCCGGCGTCGCCGCCCGTGCTCCCTTCCCCGTCAAGCTACGCGTCGACATCGAGCGGCGTACCAGTCCGACCATCGAGGCGGTGGCCTTCTTCATCGTGTCCGAAGCATTGACCAACATCGCCAAGCACGCCGCGGCCACCAAGGCCGAGATCACCGTGCGGCGCGAGCGTGACCGGCTGCACCTGCTCGTGTACGACAACGGCTGCGGCGGCGCCCAGATGGACGGCGGCACCGGGCTGCGCGGTCTGTCCCAGCGGATCGACTCCGTCGACGGGAAGCTCCGGCTGTCCAGCCCGCTCGGCGGTCCCACCACGATCGAGGTGGATCTCCCGTGCGAGTAGTGCTGGCCGAGGACTCCGTGCTGCTGCGCGAGGGGCTGATCCGGCTGCTCGACGCCTCCGGCATCCAGGTGGTGGCGGCCGTGGACGAGGCGGAGGGGCTGCTGCGGGCGGCTGACGAGCACCGGCCCGAGCTGGTGATCACCGACGTCCGGATGCCGCCCACGCACACCGACGAGGGTCTGCGCGCCGCGCTCGTGCTGCGCCGCCAGCAGCCGGACCTGCCGGTGCTGGTGCTCTCTCAGTACGTCGAGGAGCGCTACGCAGCCCAGCTGCTGGCCTCGGCCGCGCACGGCGGCGTCGGATACCTGCTGAAGGACCGGGTGGCGGACGTGGCCGAGTTCGTCGACGCGCTCCGAAGGGTGGCCTCCGGCGGCACCGCGCTCGACCCGGAGGTCGTGGCCCAGCTCCTGCTGCGCGGCAACAGCGACCCGCTCGAACGGCTGACGCCCAGGGAGCACGAGGTGCTCCAGCTGATGGCCGAGGGCCGCTCCAACGCGGGCATCGGCCAGGCACTGGTGCTCAGCGAAGGGGCGGTGGGCAAGCACATCGGCAACATCTTCACCAAGCTCGATCTGCCCCCGGCTGAAGGCGATCACCGCCGTGTGCTCGCCGTGCTGCAGTTTCTCAAGATCAGGAGCCTGTCATGAGGGCGGCGTGGCTGGCGGCCGGCGCCGTGGTGACCGTGATCGCGTTGCTGGTGTCCACGGTCGTGCTCTGGCGCGAGTTCGCCAGGGCCAGGACGCCGATGGACATCACGCAGAGGTCGATCGCGTTCGAGAAGAGCAAGGTCGCGATCAAGGCGGTCTCGGGCGAGGTGAGCGTGGTCATCATGTCGGGAGAGGCGGGCGAACTGCTGATCCACAGAACGCTGCGGTGGTCCGAGAACCGGCCGAAGATCGCCGAGGACTGGGACGCGGCCACCTCTACCCTGCGGCTGGAGGCGGACTGCCCCGGCGCCGACCAGCTGGACGGCCCCATCTGCCGGGCCGACTACATGGTCTTCGTACCACCCGAGATCGACATCGTGGCCGGGACGACCGCGGGCGAGCTGATCGTGAACGACGTCTTCGGCAGCGTGCGCCTCACCTCCGTCTCCGGCAACGTCAGAGTTCACGACGTCTCCGGTTCCGTCTGGGCCAGGACGGGCACCGGCGACGTCGAGGCGGAGCGGGTCGACGCCGATGAGGCCGACGTGGAGGTCGGCTCCGGCGATGTGCGGCTGTCGTTCGTCAACCCGCCGATGTCCGTCAGAGCGGTCGTGAGGACCACGGGGGTCGTCCACGTGAGGGTGCCCAGAGGCTTCTACGACGTGATGGTGGAGGCCGCCGACACCACCCTCGACATCAAAGAGGACGACCAGTCCCCACGGAAGATCATCCTCAAGGCGCCAGGAGGGTCCGCGTCGCTCTGCTGCCGCTGAGGGACACACACCTTGGCGCCCGCCGTAAAGTCTGTTTACCGGGGTGACTGGTTGGTAAGTTCCCGGCATGGAGTCTGCGAAGCACGCCGGTGACGCCGCCGTCGCCGTGTCCAAGGCCTATGGCGTCGAGACCATGTTCACCCTTTCCGGAGGTCACGTCTTCCCGCTCTACGACGGTGCGGTGCACGAGGACATGCGCATCCTCGACGTACGCCACGAGCAGAGCGCGGTCTTCGCCGCCGAGGCGACGGCCCGGCTGACCAGGAATCCCGGGCTGGCCGTGCTGACCGCCGGGCCGGGCATCACCAACGGCGTCAGCGGCATCGCGACGGCCCACTTCAACGGCTCGCCGGTGGTCGTCATGGGCGGGCGGGCGCCCCAGTCGCGGTGGGGCAGCGGCGCGCTGCAGGAGATGGACCACCCGCCGCTGCTCGCTCCGATCACCAAGCTGTCGTTCACCGCGGCCGGCGCCGATTCGGTCGGCCAGGACGTCGAGTCCGCCTTCCGCACCGCCATCGCGCCCCACCGCGGCCCGGTCTTCCTCGACTTCTACATGGACCACCTGTTCTCCCCGTCACCGGTGCACGACGTGCGGACGCAGACCCCTTCGCCGCTGGAGCCCGACCCGGACGACCTGGCCGCCATCGCCAGGTTGCTGGCCGAGGCGGAGCGGCCGGTGCTGGTGTACGGGTCCGACGTGTGGATGGATCGGGCCGAGGAGGCCGCCCGCGACTTCGCGGAGACGTGGCGGCTGCCGGTCATCCCCAACGGCCAGGGGCGCGGCATCCTGCCCGCCGGCCACGAGCTGCTCGTCACGCGCGCCCGCGGGCTCGCCTTCGCCCAGGCCGACCTGGTGATCGTGGTCGGCACCCCGCTGGACTTCCGCCTGGGCTACGGCTGGTTCGGCGGCAAGGACGGCGCGCCGCTGGCCCGCGTCGTGCACATCTCCGACGCGCCGTCGCAGCTGGCCACGCACATGCAGCCGGCCGCGTCCGCCGCCGGGGATCTGTCGGTGGTGTTCTGGAGCCTGGGCACGGCCTGCGGCGACGCGGGGGTGAAGCCGGACGCGTACGCGTCGTGGGTGTCGAAGCTGTCGGAGGCGGCCGCCGCGGCCATCGCGGGTGACGCCGAGCTGCTGGCCGCCGACTCCGACCCGATCCACCCCATGCGCGTGTACGGGGAGCTGGGCAAGGTTTTGGACGACGACGCCGTGGTGATCGGCGACGGCGGCGACTTCGTCTCCTACGCGGGCAAATACGTCGAGCCGAAGCAGCCGGGCAACTGGCTCGACCCGGGCCCGTACGGCTGCCTCGGCACCGGCCTCGGCTACTCCATCGCCGCCCGCCTGGCCCGGCCCTCCTCCCAGGTGGTGCTCCTGCTCGGCGACGGCGCGGCCGGTTTCTCGCTGATGGACGTCGACACCCTCGTACGCCACCGGCTGCCGGTCGTCATGATCTGCGGCAACAACGGCATCTGGGGCCTGGAGAAGCACCCCATGCAACTCCTGTACGGCTACGACGTGGCGGCCGAGCTGCAGCCGCAGTGCCGCTACGACCAGGTCGTGACCGCGCTGGGCGGCGGCGGCGAGCTGGTCACCAAGCCGTCGGAGATCGGTCCCGCGCTGCGCAGGGCGTTCGACTCCGGCATCCCCTACATGGTGAACATCGCCACCGACCCGCAGATCGCCTACCCCCGCAACACGACGGGGGTGTGAGCTACTGCTTGGGCGAGACGGTCGAGCTGGGACTCGGCGAGGCATCCGGGCAGACGCCATCGACGACGACCAGCTTGACCGGCTTGTCCACCTCCAGCACCACCCCGCCGGCGGGCACGGTCTCGCTGATCTTGCCGCAGCGCGTGCCGTTGGTGGTGGCGGTCTGGTCGACCACGCGCACGACGAAGCCGGCCACCTGGACCCGCTCCTGGGCGTCCAGGAACGGCATGCCGACGACCTTGGGCACCTCCGCCTTCTTGACAGTCGACGTGGGCTTGCTCGTCGGCGTCTTGGACGGTGTCGGGGAGGGCGACTTCGACACGGTCGGGGTCGGAGTCGAAGTCGGGGTCGGTGCCTCGGTCTCCCTGGGCTGATGCTGCGTGACCGTGGGCTTGGGGTCGGGCGTCGCCTGCTTCGTAGGAATCCTGGTCTTTTTGGGCTTGGGCGAGGTCTTGGTCGGGACAGGGAGCGAGGTGTTCGTCGGCGTCGGCTCGCCGGTGGTCATGCCTGTCAGCGCGATCGCCGTAGCCCCCGCGCCGAGCACCACCGCCGCCGCGATGCCCGCGATCAGCCCCGTCCTGCGCGGCGCCTTGGCAGCGCGGCGCCCGCCGCGCCGTGGCGCGGCCACGGTCGTCTGCTCCGGGGCCATCCGGGCGCCGGTGTGGTAGGGCTCCGCGTCGTACTGCTGGTGCGCCGCCGTCGGGTACGACTCCGCGGGCGTCGCCATCGTGACGCCGGTGGCCAGCGGAGGAGGCTGTTCCACGGCCGGCGTCTGCCCGCTGGCGATCGCCCGCGCCGCGTCGCTCATGGCCTTGGCCGTCGGGTAACGCCGGGCCGGGTCCTTCGACAGGGCGATCTCGACCAGCGTCCGCACCGCGGGCGGGATCTCGGCGGGCAGGGGCGGCGGCGCCTCGCGGATGTGCTTGAGCGCGATCGTGACCGCGCTGTCACCGTCGAACGGCCGCTGCCCCACGAGGCACTCGTACGCGACCACGCCGAGCGCGTAGATGTCCACAGCGGGCGTGACCGGAGCGCCCTCGGCCTGCTCGGGAGCGCAGTAGGCGGCCGTGCCCAGCACCATGCCGGCGTCGGTGAGCCGGTTGGCCAGGTCGGAGCGGGCGATGCCGAAGTCGGTGAGCACCAGCGTGCCGTCGCGCTGCACGAGCAGGTTGCCCGGCTTGACGTCGCGGTGCACGATGCCCTGATCGTGCACGGCCTGCAACGCCGACGCGGCCTGCGCGATCAGCTCCATGGCGGCCTGCGGCGGGATCCTGCCCAGCCGGGCCAGCAACCGGTCGAGCGGCTCGCCGTCGACGAACTTCATCACCAAGTAGACGGTGTCGCCGCTGACGCCGTAGTCGTAGACGTCGACCACGCCGGAATGATTGATCGTGGCCATCGCCCGCGCCTCCCCCTGGAAGCGAGCGACGAACCCGGGGTCCTCCATGCGGCCCGGAAGCAGCACCTTGACGGCGACGGTGCGAGCGAGCACGATGTCCTCGCCTCGCCACACCTCGCCCATGCCACCGGCGCCGATGCGGGTATCGAGCCGATACCGCCCCGCCAGTGTCGTTCCTTGGGCCACCATGATCCCCCCGCTACCCCCCTACCTCTGTAACCTCTTCCACCCCGCGGTTCTCCAACAAAGCGAAGTTTTGTCGCGGTGAGGTAACACAGTGGTCACGGAACTCAGAGAGTGTACGACTCACCTGACCCACATGCCACTCAAATGTCTAAAGCCGTACAAACCCTATCCTGCGGCCTTACTGCGGCACTTGTCCGCGTTTCCGGGAAGTCAAGGGGCTCCTAGTATGTCCGGCTCCGCCACCTGCGGCGTGCCGCTGAGCGCGGCCCCCATAAGCTGAGCTCATGACGCTCGTTCCGGGTCTCCGTTCTCAGGTGCACATCATGGTCGAGATGGAGGACACCGCGAAGAAGATAGGCAGCGGGGACGTGCCCGTGCTCGCCACACCCCGGCTGCTGGCGCTGGCCGAGGCCGCCACCGTACGCGCGGTCGAGCAGCATCTCGCACCCGGGGAGACGTCCGTCGGCACCAGGGTCGAGCTGGAGCACCTGGCCGCCAGCCCGCTGGGCGCACACGTGGAGATCGGCGTCGAGCTCACCGAGGTGGACGGCCGGCGGCTGGTCTTCGCCTTTGAGGCCCACGACAGGCACGCCGTCGTGGGCAGGGGAACGGTCGAACGCGTAGTGGTGGACCGGGCGAAGTTCCTGGCCGCGAGTGAGCGCCGTCGCCTGGAGGAGCGGAGCGACCAGAGCGAGGGAAGGCGGCGGCACATGGCGAACGAGCCGCCGCACGAAGTGCGGCCATGAACAGGCGCTACTCGATGACCGCGATCAGGTCGCCCTCCTGGATCACGTCGCCCTCGGCCACCTTGAGCTGGGCCACCACGCCGTCTTCCTCGGCGAGCACCGGGATCTCCATCTTCATGGACTCCAGGATGACCAGCGTGTCGCCTTCGGAGACGCGCTCGCCCTCGCTGACGAGGACCTTCCAGACGTTCGCCACCATCTCAGCGTGTACCTCAGCCACCGGGACTCCCTTCTTTCAGTGAATCAACCATGTCATTCTGCCTAGGCGCGCATCCGCGCGACCAGGCCCGTGTCGTAATCGCCGGTGACGAACTCGGCGTTGCCCAGCAGTTCCGCACAGAACGGCAGGTTGTTCTTGGGGCCCTCGACGACGAACGCGGCGACGGCCTTGCTCGCCTTCAGCAGCGCGTCGGCGCGGGTGTCAGCGTACACGCAGAGCTTGGCCATCAGCGGGTCGTAGAACGGGGTGACCGTGTTGCCCGCCTCGTAGCCGGAGTCCACGCGTACGCCGTCGCCGTCCGGCTCCTCCCAGGTCGTGATCTTGCCGGGCCCGGGGAAGAACCGCTTGGGGTCCTCGGCGTAGACCCGGAACTCGATCGCGTGCCCGGCGGGCGTGGTGTTCACGTCGGGGCTCTCGCCGGCGGCGACGCGAAGCTGCAGCTCGACCAGGTCGAGGCCGGTGACCAGCTCGGTTACCGGGTGCTCCACCTGCAGCCGGGTGTTCATCTCCAGGAACACGAACTCCTGCTTGTCGGCGTCCACCAGGCACTCGACGGTGCCGGCGCCCAGATAGCCGACGGCCTCGCCGGCGCGCACGGCCGCGGCCAGCATGCGCTCGCGCAGCTCGGGGGTGATGCCGGGAGATGGGGACTCCTCGACGACCTTCTGGTGGCGGCGCTGCACCGAGCAGTCGCGCTCGCCCAGCGCCACGACGCGCCCGTCGGGCAGGCCGAGGATCTGCACCTCGACGTGGCGGGCCCGCTCGATGTAGCGCTCGAGCAGCACGGCGGGACCATCCAGTGCGTCACCCGCGAACCGGGACGCCGCCCGCGCCGCCTGCTCGTACGCCTTGGCCAGGCCGTCGTCGTCGTGTGCGACGCTCATGCCGATGCCACCGCCGCCGCCCGCGGTCTTGACCATGACCGGGTAGCCGATGCTCTCGGCCGCCCGCAGCGCCAGCGACAGGTCGGTGACCGGCTCGCGGGTGCCCGCCGCGACCGGGACCCCGGCGGCCTCCATCAGGTTCCTGGCGTTGATCTTGTCGCCCATGCGGTCGATGGCCTCGGGCGCGGGGCCGATCCAGACCATTCCAGCGTCGATCACGGCTCTGGCGAATGCGGTGTTCTCCGAAAGGAAGCCGTAGCCGGGGTGGATCGCCCGCGCGCCGGTGGCACGGGCCGCCTCCAGCACTTTCGCGGCGTCCAGATAGCTCTGTGCGGGGTTGGCGGGGCCGATCAGCACGGCCTCGTCGGCCTCGCGTACGAACGGCAGGTCGGCGTCCGCCTCGGAGTGCACGGCGATGGCGCGCAGGCCCATCCGCTTGACCGTGCGGATGATCCGCCGGGCGATCTCGCCACGGTTGGCGATCAGAACTGGTCCGAACCTCTCAGTAAGCACGCCGCCCACCATACGACACAAACCCCGGGTGCGTCCTTCCCTCCAAATCCACCGATCCGATGATCGTGATCTGTAGGAACTCCACAATTGTGAGTGGGCAGGAAACGGTTCAGAGACGACCCCGGTCGATCACGCGGGCGAGCGCCTCCAGCGCATGAGGATCATACGCACCACCAGGCGTGCAGCGGATGCGCTCCAGCGCGGCACCCGCGCGGTCGCGGTCGGTCGAGGGACCCACCAGGTCATCGTAGGCGTTGGCGACCTTGATGATGCGGCTCGCCAGCGGCGGGTCGGCGCTGATCGGGTCGCACTGCCGGCTGACCACCTCGGCCACCCGGTCGAGCACGCCGGTCTGCTTGATCACCTCGGCGCCCAGCTCGGCGATGCGGCGGGCCTGCTCGGGCTCGGTGAGCACGGTCGCGCCGCCGGGGATCGGATCGCGCAGCGAGAGCTGGCCGATGTCGTGCATCAGCGCGGCGTACTCCAGCTCCAGCAGCTCGGGCTCGGCCATGCCCAGCTCTCTGCCGATCGCCACGGCCAGGCGGCTCACCCGGCGCGAGTGTCCGGGCTCGACGTAGCCGCCGACCTCGGTGACCCTGGACAGGGCGCGTACGGTCTGCAGGTAGGTGGCGCGGATCCCGGCGTACTTGCGGAAGGCGACCTGCGTGACCAGCAGCGGCGCCGCGAACACCAGCAGCGCCACCAGGTCCATGCTGTGCGTGGCCACCGCCAGCAGCACCCCGGACGAGCCCACGGCGGCGCCGAGCGGGAGGGCCATGGTGATCTCGTCGCGCACGGCCACCCGGAACGCGGTGCGCACCTGCTCGGCCCGCAGCAGCGCGGCGATCAGCACGTCGATCAGCAGGCTGGCGGCGATGAGCGTGACCATCACGGCGAGCGCCGGCCACCAGGTGCTGGTGGGGGGCTTGGTCAGCGCGTAGAGGGGGTCGGCCAGCGGGCGGAAGGCGAAGGCCAGCAGCGCGCCGGTGAGCAGGCGGCGGGCCATGGCGTCCAGGCGCGGCGGGCGGCCGACCGCCAGGTGCGGCAGCGCTCCCGCGATCATGCCGACCGAGATCACCGCGACGACCTGCAGCGCGGAGTGGCGCAGCGGGTTTTGACTGAGGTCGAGCAGCAGCGTGTAGCCCAGCGCGGCGGCGGCGCCGATGGGCGCGACCTCCCTGTTGCCGGGCATGGTGAGCCTGGCCAGCTCGCCGACCGCGATCAGCGCGCCGAACCCGACGGCGATCTCCGCGCGGTCGAGCCCGACGGCGGCCGTGTGGGCGATGCCCGCGACCGCGACCAGGCCGGCCACGCAAATGAGCAGCAGCTGCCCCGAGTCGAGCCTGCGCAGGACAGGAGTGCGTTCGGTGCGCCTGGCGCGCTCTGTGGTGATCATGATCCGGTCACGACCTGGATCGGCATGGTGGGGTCGTCGTGGTCCTTGATCGGGGTCTCGGCGGCGTCGGGCGGCGGCGGGTCGACGCGGCGCGGCGGTTGCCACGGCTCGCGCTCGAGGGCGCGGATGAAGGCGGCGACCATGACCGGGTCGAAGTGGGTGCCCGCGCTCTTGCGCAGCTCCTCGATGGCCACGGGCACCGGCCGCGCGCCGCGGTAGGAGCGGTCGGAGGTCATCGAGTCGAACGCGTCGGCCACCGCGATGACCTTGGCGAACTCGGGGATCTCGTCGCCGGCGAGGCCCATCGGGTAGCCGGTGCCGTCGTGTTTCTCGTGATGGTGCATGATCCCGGCGTACGCCTCGTCGAGGAATCCGATGCCGCGGACGATCTCCAGCCCGCGCATCGGGTGGAGCTGGATCGCGGCGAACTCCTCCTCGGTGAGCGGCCCGTCCTTCTGCAGCACCTTGGTGGGCACGCCGAGCTTGCCCACGTCGTGCAGCATGCCCGCGTAGCGGATCGCCCGCACCCGTTCCAGCCCCATGCCGACCTCCTCGGCGATCATGGAGGAGGCGTGCGAGACGCGCGTGCAGTGGCCCCTGGTGTAGTAGTCCTTGGTCTCCACGGCCTGGCAGAGCGCGGCGATGGTGGCGTCGTAGGAGCGCTGCTGCGCGTGGTATTGCCCGAACGCCCACCGCGCCACGAACAGCGGCAGCAGCACCAGAACCGCCGAGATCGACTGCACGGTCGCCCAGAGCCCGGCCACGAGCAGCCCGAACGTGCCGTAACCCAGATAGGACAGCAGGAACTGGGCCATGCCGCGCATCGGCACCTCGGCCGCCCGCACCCGGGTGGCCAGCGCGATCATGGTCAGCGTGAGCAGGATGTTGAGCGGCACGAAGACGGCGGTGGCCGCCGCGTACGGTCCGATGAGGTCGTCGAACGCGTTGACCTGGGGGACGCCGACCCGCCCGTCGAACGCCACGTAGACCTGACCGGCCGCGTAGCCGCAGATGGCGAACTGGGCGCCGTTGAAGAGCCGCTTGATCAGCGGCAGCCCGGGGCGCACGCTCAGCACCGCGGTGAGCCCCACCAGCGCCGCGCCGTCCGGGCCGATCAGCACCACGGCCGCCAGCGAGGCGGAGAAGCTGACCGACACCGCGAACTGCTCCACGTTGAGCAGCGTCGGCATCGACTCGCACACCAGGAACAGCAGGGCGAGCACCAGCAGGACGTCGAGATCCGCCGGAGCGACCGGGGCGCCGGACTCGATCACGGCGCGGCCGATGAGAGCGGCCGCCGCCCCTGTCACGGCGACCAGATAGACCCTTGCGGGCCAGGTCAGGTCACGCATTGCGGCCCCCTACGGCGGTCTCAGATCCAGGACACCCCGTCAGGCGCCGCCTTGCCGATCAGCATGACCACCGGGGTGATCAGCGCGATGGTCGTGAGCAGCCGGGCGACCGTAACCTTCAACATCCACATGCCTCCACGTCGGCTTCTGGAGTTCACGCTACAGAAGACGACGGGTCCGTATGGGCGGAGTCAGAAATCGCAAGCAAAGTGTAATCAAGCCACTACGTGCTGCGACGCGTGCGGGCCCATTCGACGGTGGCCTTGATGCCGGATGCGAGGTCGGTGCGCGGCTGCCAGCCGAGCTCTTCATGGGCCGGCACCGGGTCGACCGCCATGGCCGGCAGGTCGCCGACGCGCGGCGGCGCGAACCCCGGCTTGTCCTGCGCGCCCGCCGCGTCGGCGATCAGCGAGTGCAGGCGCCGGTCGGTGGTCTGGAGGCCGGTGCCGAGGTTGAACCTGCGGCCGTCGCCCTCCTGGCCGCAGGCCCTGACGAAGCCGTCGACCACGTCGTCGACGTAGACGTAGTCGCGGGTCTGGGTGCCGTCGCCGTAGACGACCGTGGGCGTGCCGCTGAGCAGCGCGTCGGTGAAGATCGCCACGACTCCCGCCTCGCCCTCGGGCGACTGGCGCGGGCCGTAGACGTTGGAGAGCACCAGCGTGGTGTATTCGATGCCGTAGAGCGCGCGGAACGTGGCGAGGTAGGTCTCACCGCTCAGCTTGGACGCGGCGTACGGCGAGCGCGGGTCGGTGGGCGCGTCACCGGGCACCGGGATCGTCGCCGGCCTGCCGTAGACCGCCACGGAGGAGGCGAACACCACCTTGCGCGTGCGCCCCTGGTGCGCCGCGGTCAGCACGGAGGCGGTGCCCGCGACGTTGACGCTCGCGTCGCGCACCGGGTCGGCCACGCTCTCGCGCACGCTGATCTGCGCGGCCAGATGGCAGATGACCTCGGGCTGCAGCTCGGTCGCGAGATCGATCAGCGCGCGATCGCGCACGTCGAACTCGTGCAATCTGAACCGCTCACTGGCGGTGGCCCCGGCCAGGTTGGACCTGCTGCCGGAGGACAGGTCGTCGACCACGACGACCTCGTGACCGTCCTTGAGCAGACGGTCGACCAGATTCGACCCGATGAACCCGGCGCCACCGGTGATCAACACGCGCATGAGCTGATCCTAGTCGGCCAGCTCCGACCTCACTTGCGCGATCCGCGCCAGCACCTTGGACCGCAGGTCGGCCGGTATGGGATCGCAGCCGCAGTGCTTGGCCACGAGCGCCTTGATCGCCTTGTCCAGGTCGTATTCCTTCAGGCACGGGCTGCATTCGTCGAGATGCACGCGGATGTCGACGACGTCGCCCTCCGTCAGCTCGCCGTCGAGATAGGCGTAGACCTTGTCGAGCACCTCACGACAGTCGGTCTCGTGCGGCTTGCCACAGCTCATTTCGATCCCTCCGCCGGGACCAGGCCACGCTCGCGAGCATAGTCCTCAAGGAGGCCCCGGAGCTGCCTGCGTCCCCTGTGCAGCCTCGACATCACAGTGCCGATCGGAGTGCCCATGATGTCGGCGATCTCCTTGTAGGGGAAGCCTTCGACGTCGGCCAGGTAGACCGCGATCCTGAACTCCTCGGGCAACGCCGCGAGCGCCTGCTTGATGTCGCCGTCGGGCAGGTGCTCGAGCGCTTCGACCTCGGCCGACTTCAGGCCGCTCGAGGTGTGGGACTCGGCCCGCGCGAGCTGCCAGTCCTCGATCTCCTCGGTGCCTGACTGCTTGGGCTCGCGCTGCTTCTTGCGGTAGCTGTTGATGAAGGTGTTCGTCAGGATCCGGTAGAGCCACGCCTTGAGGTTCGTGCCCTGCTGGAACTGATGGAATGAGGCGAACGCCTTGGCAAAGGTCTCCTGCAGGAGGTCCTCCGCGTCCGCGGGATTCCGCGTCATCCGGAGCGCGGCAGAATAGAGCTGTTCGAGATACGGCATGACGTCGCGCTCGAATCGCTCGCTCCGCTGCTCCAGCGTCTCCGCGCCTGTCGCGGGCACCGGACCCACCCCCCTAAGATCACCGGTGACCCGCTGTGGCAGGACACCATACTCAGGGGAGGATACCCGCTGCGCCAAGACCAGTCGGGCATCGGGGAGGGGGTCTAGCAATGTGAGCATGCTCGTCGCAACACCCCCGCACCCGCGTCTGTTCCCGCAAGATAGAAGGTACGAAGGACCCGGTGCGGGGAACGTCATACGTACCGGCTGGTAGCCCTTTTCCCGGAACCCAGGAGTCGCGTGTGCTGCCCATTCCGGCCGAGGAACTGAACGGCTCAGGGACGCTCGGGCCGTACTGGACCTTCTACCGCGCCGTCGCCGCCGAACAACTCAACCGATGGCTCCCCAGCGAGCCGTCCGTGATCCTCGATCTCTCCGGCGGCCGCGGGCGATGGTCCGGCCAGGCGGCCAGGGTGGGACACCGGGTGATCGAAGTGCTCGACTTCCGCCGCACCGTCGACGCGCAGTCCCGGTTGCGGGACGCCGACCGGGTCCGTCACGTACGCGCCGACGACCTGGCGTTCCTGCCGGACGCGAGCGTGGACGCGGTGCTGGCCGAGGAGCGCGTGCTGTCGATCGAGCTGATGGCCGAGTCCGCGATGAACGACGTGGCCAGGGTGCTGCGGCCGGGCGGGCGGGCGCTGGTGTGCGTCGACTCGCTGGTGCTGGGCATGGCGATCCTGGCCGAGCAGGAGCACTGGCAGCACCTGCGGCAGACCGGCGAGGTCATGCTCGTGCCGTGGCCGGACGGCAGCATCACGCGCTGCTTCAGCAGCGGGCAGCTGCGAGAGCTGCTCATGGGCGCCGGCCTGGAGGTGGAGTGGATGCGGCCGCGCACGGTGCTGTCGCCATCCACGGTGGACCACGTGCTCGGCTCCGACGCGCGTTCCCTGACCTGGCTCGTGCGCACGGAGCTCGAGGCCCACCCGGACGACGACGACACGGTCGGCATCCACCTGGTGGCCAGCGCCCGCAAGACCTGATCCGCCGTTCTTCGTGTCCGGCGGCGTTCTCACGTGCCGTCAACGGCGGCGTCCAGCTTGTCGCAAGCCGTTAGCGGCGGCGCTCCACCTTGCCCTGGCACTCCACGCAGCGCGCCGCCTCGGGCCGGGCCTCCAGCCGGCCTTCCGGCACCGGCTTGCCGCAGTCGACGCACTGGCCGTAGACGCCTTCCTCCAGGCGCTTGAGCGCCTCGATCACCGCCCGCCGCTGCGCGGTGGCCACGGTGAGCATGGCCTGGGCTCGGTCGGCGTCGGTCAGGTCGGAGCCGGCGTCCGCCGCCGAGTGCTCGCGTATCGCGACGGGATCGCCCTGAAGGACGCCGATCGAGCGATCCAAGTCGGCGAGCATCTTCTCCAGTCGCTCACGAGCGGTCGTTGTATCCACGAATCCGCACCTCCGGGTAAATGAGGGCAACCCGCGGCTAGGACTCCCCGATGTCCCGCCCGGTGAAATAAGGGGCTTTTTGGCGGTGACACCGAGTAAACGGATGCATCGCTTTCCTCACCGGATGCCCACTTACCATGCTTCTTACACCTTTAGAAAAGGGCGGTTTCCTCCTCCTCAGGGAGGGGTTTGATGAGGTCCGGGCCATTGTTTCGGACATTGTTGACGTCCGTCGAGACCGGGTACGCGGTGAGCCGCCCCTGCCCCTGCTCAGCCGGGATCAGCAGCGTGGATGCCTGGTCGGTGTCGGTGAGCTTGGGGTCGAGCCACTCGTCCCAGCGCGACCGCTCGATCATCATGGGCATCCTGTCGTGGATGCGACCCAAGTGGTCCTCGGCATCGGTGGTGATGACGGTGCAGGTGACCAGCCATTTGAGCGGATCGTCGTCGTCTCGCGACGGATCCTTCCAGAACTCGTACAGACCGGCCATGGCCAGCACCCCGCCGTCTGCCGGATGGATGAAGTACGGCTGTTTCTTCTTCTTTTCGCCTTCGACGGGCATCCATTCGAAGTAGCCGTCAGCCGGAAGCAGGCATCTGCGCTTGGCGAACGCCCGCCGGAACGACGGCTTCTCGGTCACCGTCTCCATCCTGGCGTTGATCAGCCGGGAGCCGATCGACGGGTCCTTGGCCCATGGGGGCACCAGGCCCCATTTCACGATCCTGAGCTGCCGCACCGCCCGTTCGGCCTCTTCGGGGACCCGGCTCAGGACTGCGTAGACGTTCTTGGTGGGCGCGACGTTGTAGTCGGCGCCGAGCTCTTTGTCGGGGTCGCCGTCGAGCTCGACCTGGAACTCCTCCAGCAGCTCGTGCTTCTTGCGCGCCGAAGCGTATCTACCGCACATGACCCCACATTGCCACGTACGGCTTTCGCTCGCATGTTTGGCTTCCGGCCCCAGTACTCTTTGACCATGCCCGTTCCGCACTGGCCCGCGCCCACCGCGACCGCCCCCGTCTCCGCCGCGGTCCCGCTGCCCGGCTCCAAGTCGGTGACCAACCGTGCGCTCGTCCTCGCCGCGCTCGCCGAGGGCCCGGGTGTCGTGCGCCAGGCACTGCGCAGCCGCGACGCCGACCTCATGGTGGCGGCGCTGCGCGCGCTGGGCGCCACTCTGGTGGCCGCCGACGAGACCACCGCGGGGGTCGACTGGCACGTCACGCCCGGCCCGATCCGCGGCGGCGCCGCCATCGACGCCGGACTGGCCGGCACGGTCATGCGCTTCGTCCCGCCGATGGCCGCCCTGGCCGACGGCCCCGTCTCCTTCGACGGCGACCCGCACGCGCGCAAGCGCCCGATGGGCCCCATCCTCGACGCCCTGCGCGCGCTGGGGGCGCGGGTCGACAACGACGCCCTGCCGTTCACGATCACCGGCCCGCTGACGGGTGGCGAGGTCACGCTGGACGCGTCGGGTTCGTCGCAGTTCGTCTCCGGCCTGCTGCTGACGGCGGCACGCTTCGCGAAGGGCGTCACGATCCGCCACGTCGGCCCGCCGGTGCCCTCGCAGCCGCACATCGAGATGACCGTGCAGATGCTCAGGGCGGCCGGCGTCACGGTCGACGACAGCGAGCGCGACATCTGGCGGGTCGCCCCCGGCCCCATCGCGGCCAGGGACATGACGGTGGAGCCCGACCTGTCCAACGCGGCCCCCTTCCTGGCCGCGGCACTCGTCACCGGCGGCACGATCACCATCCCCTCCTGGCCGCTGCGGACCACCCAGGCAGGTGACGCCCTGCGCGGCCTGCTGACCACCATGGGCGCCACGGTCACCCGCGCAGGCGCCGAAGAGGCGGGCACCACCGACCTGGTCGTCACGGGAACGGGCGAGGTCACCGGCATCGACGCCGACCTCCGCGAGGTGGGCGAGCTGACCCCGACGATCGCCGCCCTGGCCGCGCTGGCCGCCACCCCGAGCCGCATCCGGGGGGTGAGCCACCTGCGCGGCCACGAGACCGACCGCCTGGCCGCGCTGGCCACCGAGATCAACCGGCTCGGCGGCGACGCGGAGGAGACCGAGGACGGCCTCATCATCCGCCCCCGGCCCCTGCACGGCGGCACCTTCCGCAGCTACGACGACCACCGGATGGCCACGGCCGGAGCGGTGATCGGCCTCGCGGTGCCCGGCGTGGAGGTGGAGAACATCGCGACGACCGCCAAGACCCTCCCGGAGTTCGTCCAGATGTGGACAGCGATGCTGGAACCACGATGATCGGGACAGCGCGATGACGCGGGGAAGCGCGATGACGCGGGCCTGGCGCCGTGCACGGTTTCACGGAGAAATCGCCGGGCACGTCGGAGATGGGCGGCACGTGCTGGCGCGCTGCCCGCAGGGCGACGCGAAGTTCCACCCCTCCGCCGTCAGCCGGCCGCGCCCGGGTGGCGGCGGAGGTCACGAGCAGCCGACGAACCCCTGAACGAGCGCCCGCCGCCCGGCCTCCTCACGGACGCCGTCCAGCGGGGTGACCCGGTAGCACCCGACGAGCAACAGTAAGGAAGCGAGCGCATGGGAGCGGACCGCTGAGGAAGCGGGAGTACGACGAGGACGACGTACGGGTCAGGCCAGGCAAGGGTTCCCGGCCCAGGACCCGGATTCGGCCTGCGCACGAAGACGCCGTCGAAGGCTTCGTGGTCGCCGTGGACCGGGGCCGCTACACGACGCTGATCGAGCCGGAACGCGCGAAGGGCTCGGCCCAGAAGCGCAAGCAGCAGCAAAGCCGGCTCGTGGTCGCCATGAAGGCACGCGAGCTGGGCCGCAAGGGCGTCGTCGTAGGCGACCGGGTGGCCCTGGTCGGCGACGTGTCCGGCCGCCCGGACACCCTGGCCAGGGTCGTCCGCGTGGAGCCGCGCACCTCGATGCTGCGCCGCTCGGCCGACGACACCGAGGACACCGACGGCATCGAACGCCCGGTCGTGGCCAACGCCGACCAGCTCGTCATCGTGACCGCCCTGGCCGACCCGCCGCCCCGGCCACGCATGATCGACAGGATCCTGGTGGCGGCCTTCGACGCGGAGATCGACACCCTCCTCTGCCTCACCAAGTCCGACCTGGCGCCGCCGGACGAGCTGGTGGCTCTTTACGAACCCTTGGGCGTCCAGCACGTCGTCGTCCACAAGGGCGGCTCGCTGGACGAGCTCCGCGATCATCTGACCGATCGCCTCAGCGTCCTGATAGGTCACTCGGGCGTCGGCAAGTCCACCCTGGTCAACGCCCTGGTCCCGGACGCCCACCGGGCCGTCGCCCACGTCAACGCGGTGACCGGCCGCGGCCGCCACACCTCGACCTCGGCGGTGGCGTTGGAGCTGCCGCAGGGCGGCTGGATCATCGACACGCCCGGGGTCCGCAGCTTCGGCCTGGCCCACGTGTCGGTGGAAACGGTCCTGGCCGCGTTCCCGGATCTGGTGGAGGGCACGGTCCACTGCCCCAAGGGATGCACGCACCTGGGCGACGGCTGCGCCCTGGACGCCTTGGTGGCCGCGGGCAGCGCCGACCCGGCCCGCCTCGAATCCCTGCGCCGCCTGCTGTCCAGCCGCGAAGGCACCGTGGACGAATCCAACGCCTGACCCGCACCCCACCGCCAGAGGCCGTGGGCCGTCGCCGGCGAGAACAGCGCGCCCGCGTTACGGGCAGGCGGCAACTGGTCTTCAAAAAACGACGCCCAAAGTGCCCGCAAAGGGGACAGCTTCCCGCAGCAAGACACCGACATCTGGCGACATGGCGGACATACTACTAACCGGTAACTGGAACGGTAGTTACCAGAAAAGGGGCGTTGGTGACTGATATTCGGTATACCCGACACGGTAGCGTGGGCGATCGTGCAGGGTTATAACGATGATCTACGCCTCGCGCATGTCATGGCGGATACCGCCGATGACCTGACCATGCGGCGATTCAAGGCGGTCGACCTCAAGGTCGACACCAAGCCCGATCTCACCCCGGTCAGCGACGCCGACCGTGCCGTGGAGGAGGCGATCCGCGGCACGCTGCGCAGGGCCAGGCCACGTGACGCGGTAGTGGGCGAGGAGTTCGGCAAGACCGGATGGGGCGCCCGGTCATGGATCATCGACCCCATCGACGGGACCAAGAACTACGTGCGGGGCGTGCCTGTCTGGGCGACGCTGATCGCGCTCATGGAGTACGGCAAGGTCATGGTCGGCCTCGTGTCGGCCCCCGCGCTCGGGCGGCGGTGGTGGGCGGCGGCCGAGGGCGGGGCGTGGACCGGCAAGAGCCTGACGAAGGCGTCCAGGATGCAGGTGTCCTCGGTGTCCAGCCTGGAGGACGCGTCGTTCTCGTACTCCAGCTTCGGCGGATGGGAGAAGACGGGCAAGCTCGACAACTTCCTCGACCTCGGCCGCGCCTGCTGGCGGACCAGGGCGTACGGGGACTTCTGGTCGCACATGATGGTCGCCGAGGGCTCGGCGGACCTGTCCGCCGAGCCCGAGCTGTCGCCGTGGGACATGGCGGCGCTCACGGTGATCGTCGAGGAGGCCGGCGGTGTCTGGACGGATGTCGCCGGGGTGCAGGGCCTGGAGGGCGGCAGCCTGGTCTGCACCAACGGCATCCTGCACGACGAGGTCCTCCGCCGCCTCAACGGCACCGGCCGCTAGCGGCGGGGCGTACGCGACCCGGCCCGCCGACGCAGCAGCCCGGCTCGCGACCGGATGTCGGCGGTGGCGGCATTCATGTCCTGTTCATCCTTGAGCGTCACATTCCCCTCGTACGTCACCCCGCTCGGCGGGTTGTCGTGCCCGATCGGATCGGCATCCCAGAAGTTCCCCCGGAAGACGACGTTCTCCAGCGGCGGCGCCACCTCCAGCACGGCGGTGTTGTCCGCCCGCATGACGACGTTCCCCTCGACCGTCACCCACGAGGCCCCGTAGTCGGTGTAGAGCCCGAAGTTGTACGGAGTGCGCGTGTCCTCGATGACGTTGCCCTGCACCAGCGCCTCGTCCTCACGCGAGGACCCCTGAGGTCCGGACAGATAGATCCCGCCCCCGTCCGCCAGCACCCGCATGGTGTCCACGGTGAGGTTGCGCAGGATGCGCGCCCCTTCGCCGGACCCGAGGACGATGCCGCAGTGAGGCACGTCCGCGACCTCGTTCTGCGCGACCGTACATCCCTGCGCGCCCGACACGGCGATCCCCGGCGACCCGCTGTACTCGAGCCCGACCTGATGCACCCAGTTGTCCTCGATCGAGATGCCCCGGCCGCCCGAGACCACGATGCCGCCGCCCGAGAGCGAGTCGAAGTCGCAGCCGCGCACCACGATCTCGGCCCCGGCGACGCCCAAACCGGAGGCGCCGAACCGGGTGAACCGGCAGCCCTCGATCTCGAGGCCCGCCACGTCCTCGAACGTCACGCACGCCGGGATGCTCTCCGAAGCGACCGGGTACGTCACCGACGCCCCCTCACCCAGAACGGCCGTCTCGACGTCACCGCCCTCGTAGTAGCCGCTGCCGTGATAGTGCAGGAAGCCCTCAGCCCGGCTGGGACGCAGCCAGGTGGCGTCGGCGAACACCAGGCCCTTGATGGACACGTTCCGCGTCCCCACGGCCCTCAGCAGCGTCTCCAGGACCGGCGCGACCACCCACGTACGCTCCGGGTCCTCCCCCGGCCGCGGCAGGTAACGCAAGACGTGCCGCCCGGCCTCGGAGCGGTCGAGCACGAAGGTGCCCGGTTCGCGCAGGAAGGCGGCGTCGTTCTCGATCCGGGTGGGCAGCCCGAACCCGCTCGACGTCTGGCCTTCCCAGGTGGAGTTGTACAGCTTGGCCGCCCACCCGAACGCGGGCTGCGCCATCGTGATCACGGTCGACTCGCCCTCGGCGGACACCCCGGCCACCCCGCAGCGGGCCTCGGTCCAGGGATAGATGCCGCGGTAGACGAACTCGACATCGCCGGGGCTGTGCCACCCGCGCGGATCCGCACTGTCCGTGACGTAACCCGTGACGGTAGCGCTCGCGACGCCAGGGATCCCCGGGATGGCGGCACGGCCGGCCCTGCGCCCGTCCACATAGAGCTGGCGGGTGTCGAGATCGCCGACGTCGGCCACCCACACGCCGTCCCGCTCCTGCCAGCCGGTGATCAGGCGGCCGCCGCTCACGACGACCTCCTCCTGCTCGGGAGTGCCATAGCCGTATGCCTGGTAGACGATCCGGCGACCGTCGCGGCCCGAGTCGGCCGCGGTGAGCTCGAACGTCCGGCTGAGCAGGTGGGTGCCCGCCCTGAGGTGGACGACGACGTCTCCGCCCGCCTCACGGGCGGCGGACCGGGCGCGTTCGAGCGTGGCGAAGGGACGCTCGGCGGTGCCGGACCAGGTGTCGTCGCCGGATGGTGCGACATGGAAGTGGAACACAGGAACTCCCTTTGCTGTTTATGCCGTACACGTAGTAGTACACCATAAACAAGGAGAGTGCACATGACGAGAGGCAAAGCCGGGGACCCGGATCACGGGGTGGAGTTGCTGTGGCAGGCGCGGGAGCGCGAGCCGCGGCCCGGCCTGAGCCTGGGCAGGATCGTGCGCGCCGCCATCGAGCTGGCCGACGCCGAAGGGCTCGCGGGCCTGTCGATGCGCAAGGTCGCCGACCGGCTCGGCTTCACGACCATGTCCCTCTACCGCCACGTTCCCGGCCGCGACCAGCTCGTCGACCTGATGGTGGACGAGGTCCTGAGCGAGCACCCGGACGTGAGCGCGACCCCCGCGACAACAGAAGGCTGGCGGGAACGGCTGGAGGACTGCGCCAGGCAGGCGTGGCGGATCCGCGGGCGGCACCCCTGGCTGGCCGAGGTACGCGGCACCCGCCACCTGCCAGGACCCAACGGCGTCGCCCACTACGACTACATGCTGAGCACCCTCGTCGGCACCTCGCTCAGACCCGCCGAGGTGATCGCCGTCGTGGGCCTGGTCGCCCGCTTCGTCGACACGGAGGCCCTGCACATGGTGGAGATCCAGCGCGAGGAGCGGCGCAGCGGCGTGTCCGAGGAGGAGTGGTGGGGCGCCCGCGACGAGCTCTATGGCCGGCTCGACCGCTACCCCACGCTTTCCCACCTCTGGGCAGCCGGCGGCTGGGACGCCCCCGAGGACCCCTTCGAGTTCGGCCTGCGCCGCCTCCTGGACGGCATCGAAGCGCTCATCCAACAGCGTGACGAAAGTCGTGACGAAACTTGCGAGGAATGTGGCAGGCCACTCGAGCCCGCGACGTCGGGCCGTCCGCGCGTCTATTGCTCCCGCGCCTGCCAGCAACGCGCCTACCGCAAACGCAAGTCCGGTTAGAGCACCAGCACCCGCCGCACCGCCTCCATCAAACCGTCCCGGTACGACGCCCCGAACAGCACCACGTGCACCAGCAACGGATGCAGCTGGTGCAGCGGCACCCGCTCCCGCCACCCGTCCGCCAGGGGCCACTCCTCCTGGTACGCCCCCAGCACCCGATCGAGGTACGGCAGCCCGAAAAGGGCGAGCATGGCCAGATCCGTCTCCCGATGCCCTCCATGGGCCGCGGGATCGATCAGCACGGCGCTTCCACCGGCCCACAGCACGTTCCCGCTCCACAGATCCCCATGGATCCGCGAGGGCGGCTCAGCAGGCCCCGCGACCTCGGCGAACCGCTCCACGGCCCGCTCGACCGCGGCCACGTCCGCCGCGGGCAGCCGCGTCTGCCGCAGGAAGGGCAGCACCCGCCGCGACGCGTAGAACGAGGGCCAGTCGTCACAAGCGGAGTTGTCCATCGGCAACTCGGCGATGAACCCCGGCCACGGGGCGCCGAAGCCCGGAGCCCCCGCGCGATGCAGCCCGGCCAGCGCGCGCCCGAACCGCTCGGCCGCCGCCGCGCTCGGCTGCTCTTCCGCCACCCACGACATCACCAGCCGGTCCGGGCCGGCCTCGATCACCTCGGGCACCGCGATCGCCTCGCCGAGCCACCGCAGCCCGGCCGCCTCCGAAGTGAACACTTCGGAAACGACCCCAGTCTTCGCGAACACCTGCCGCCCGTCGTCGAGCACGCCCCGCTGCAGCCGCCAGCCGTGCGACGAGCCCAGATCCTCAGTCGATCTCATCGGCGATGTGCTTGGTCACGCCCTCGGCGGCCGACTCGACCAGCGCGAGCACCTCTTCGAACCCCTCCCGGCCGCCGTAGTAGGGGTCCGGCACCTCGGCCTCCGGCGGCGCCGCGGGATCGAACGAGCGGAACAGCCGCACCTCAACCCCGTCGGGCGCCATCCGCCGCAGGTTGGCGAGGTTGTCCCGGTCCATGGCCAGCACCAGGTCGTAGCGGTCGAACCAGTCCTTGGTGAACTGCCTGGCCCGATGCGCGGCGCCGTCGTAGCCGTGCTCGGAAAGGATCCGCAGCGCCCGCTCGTCCATGGGATCCCCGGCGTGCCAGCCGCCGGTCCCGGCGCTCTCGACGGTAACGTGATCACCCAGGCCTCGATCGACGAGGGTCTGGCGGAGGACGACCTCGGCCATCGGAGATCGGCAGATGTTCCCCATGCACACCAGGCATACGCGATAGGTCATCTCACCAGGATGGCCTCTTCAAACCTATTCATTCGACCCGGCACACCTCTTCGGGCCTCGGTCACTGCTCGTTCTACTCCCGTTCACTTTTGCCCGGTGTCATCGGATGGAAGAAGAACGGATCTCACTAGGGACGAGGAAATACCGTGACCCGTGGACAGCGCCGCCTCAGCGCGGTGGCGACGGCCGCCATCGTTGTGGGCCTTTCCGCCGCATGTGGCGGCACCAACACCAATGCGCCCGCCGGGGAGGGCACAGCTTCCGCTCCTGCCAGCCAAGGCGCCGGCGGCGAATTGGCCGGGCAGGTCAAGGTTGACGGCTCCAGCACGGTGGGCCCGCTGACCAGCGCGGCCTCGGAGTTCTTCAGTGAGGAACAGCCCAAGGTCAATGTGTCGGTCAGCACCTCCGGCACCGGTGGCGGTTTCGAGAAGTTCTGCAACGGCGAGACCGACATCTCCAACGCCTCCCGTCCGATCAAGGACGAGGAGAAGGCCGCGTGTGAGGCCAAGGGCATCAAGTACACCGAGCTCACTGTGGCGACCGACGCGTTGACCGTCGTGGTGAACAAGGAGAACACCTGGGCCACTTGCCTCACCACCGACCAGCTCAAGAAGATGTGGGAGCCGGCGGCAGAGGGCAAGATCAACAGCTGGAAGGACGTCGACCCGAAGTTCCCTGACGAGCCTCTGAAGCTCTTCGGCGCGGGCACCGACTCGGGCACCTTCGACTACTTCACCGATGAGATCAACGGTGAGGAGGGCGCGAGCCGCAAGGACTACAGCCCCAGCGAGGACGACAACGTCACCGTCCAGGGCGTCGAGGGCTCCAAGGGCGGCCTCGGCTACTTCGGCTTCACCTACTTCGAGGAGAACGCCGCCAAGCTCAAGGCGGTGCAGATCGACTCCGGCAAGGGCTGCGTCACGCCGAGCGCGGAGACCGCGCAGAACGGCACCTACACGCCGCTGGCCAGGCCGCTGTTCGTCTACCCGTCCTCTGCCGCGGCCAAGAGGCCCGAGGTCGCCGCGTTCCTCGAATACTACGTGGCCAACGTCAACAAGATCGCGACGGACGCGAAGTTCATCCCGCTCAACCCCGAGCAGGAAACCAAGCTCAAGACCGACCTCGCCACCCTGAAGAGCCAGGCGGGCTGATGGCGGACCGCAACTCCGCGACCGTGCCGGGGACGCCCCAGTCCCTGGCGCGGTCGCGCCCGCGTTACGGCGAGATGGCCATCAAGGCGATCCTCATGGTGGCCGCCCTGGTCTCCATCGCCACCACGGTCGGCATCGTGCTCTCCCTCCTGGGGCCCACGGTCAAGTTCTTCGGGGAAGTCAGCGCAGTGGAGTTCTTCACCTCCACCAGCTGGGGACCGCTGTTCGAACCCCCGCACTACGGCGTGGCGCCGCTGGTGAACGCGACCCTCATCACGACCGGCATCGCGGTCGTGGTGGCCGTGCCGCTCGGCCTGGCTTCCGCCATCTATCTGTCGGAATACGCCAAACCCCGCGTCAGGAAGATCTTCAAGCCGGTGCTCGAGGTGCTGGCGGGCGTTCCTACCGTGGTCTTCGGGTTCTTCGCGCTGAGCTTCGTCACCCCGTTGCTGCGGAGCATCCTGCCCTTCGACATCGAGATCTTCAACGCCCTGAGCGCGGGCCTCGTGGTCGGCTTCATGATCATCCCGATCGTGGCGTCGCTGTCGGAGGACGCGATGTCCGCTGTGCCGAACGGCCTGCGCGAAGGCGCGTACGCCCTGGGCTCCTCCAAGATGGTCACCTCGCTCCGCGTAGTCCTGCCCGCGGCCTTCTCCGGCATCGTCGCGGCCGTCATCCTGGCGGTCTCACGTGGCGCGGGCGAGACGATGATCGTCTACATCGCCGGAGGGGGCCAGCCCAACTTCACGTTCGACATCCTCAGGGCGATGCAGACCATGGCCGCGTTCATCGCCGCGGCCGGCTCGGGAGACATTCCGGTCGGCACAGTCGACTACGACACCATCTTCGCGGTCGGCGCCCTGCTCTTCGTGATGACGTTCGCGATGAACTACGTCAGCACCCGCCTGGTGCGGAGATTTCGTGAGGTGTACGAGTAATGGCCGTTCTCTCGACGCCGCGCGACGCCGTACAGCTGGCGAGCAAGGGGCGGCCGATCAGGGAGCACTTGTTCCGGATCCTGCTCATCTCGAGTCTGGCGATGGCGCTCGTCTTCCTGCTCGCCCTCCTCACCTTCGTCCTGGTCGAGGGATGGCCGAGGCTCGACTCCCGCCTGTGGGAGAACATGCCGTCGATCCGCAACCCGGAGATCGCCGGCGCCCAGTCGGCCATCGTGGGCACGCTCTGGGTCATCTCGCTGACCGCGGCCTTCACGGTCCCGACGGGCATCGCCGCGGCCATCTACCTGGAGGAGTACGCGGACAAGACCCGCTGGTGGAACCGGGTCATCGAGCTCAACATCCAGAACCTGGCCGCCATCCCGTCGATCGTCTACGGCATCCTGGGCCTGGGCATCATCGCCCGCACACTGGGCCTGGGCTTCAGCGTGATCACCGCCGCGCTCACCCTCGGGCTGCTGGTCCTCCCCATCGTGATCATCGCCTCGCGGGAGGCGATCCGCGCGGTGCCGCCCTCGATTCGCGAGGGCTCGCTCGCACTGGGCGCCACGCAGTGGCAGACGATCTCCCGGCAGGTGCTGCCCGCGTCGATCCCCGGCATTGCGACCGGCTCGATCCTGGCGCTCTCCCGGGCCATCGGCGAGGCCGCCCCGCTCTTGATGCTGGGTGCCGTGTCCTTCATCCGTTTCAACCCGGACGGCATCCTCGCCAGCTACACCGTCCTCCCGATCCAGATTTTCAACTGGATCTCCCAGTCGCGCGAGGGATTCCACGTCCTGGCCTCGGCCGCGATCGTGATCCTGCTGCTGATCCTGCTGCTGATGAACTCGGTGGCGATCTGGCTCCGTAACCGCTACCAGAAGCGCTGGTGAGGGAAGCACATGACTGAAATAGGAAACCCCATGGCGAACATCACCGTCCGCGGCCCCCAAGTCCCCAAGAACATCGAAGCCCTGGATCCTGTTTTCACGGTCTCCGACCTCAGCGTCTTCTACGGCGACTACGAGGCCGTACGCGAGGTCGATATGAACATCGGCAACCGCGAGATCACCGCCATGATCGGCCCCTCCGGTTGCGGCAAAAGCACCGTGTTGCGCTGCTTCAACCGGATGAACGACCTCATCCCCGGCGCCCGCCCGGCCGGCAAGATCCTTTACCACGGCGAGGACCTCTACGGCGACCACGTCGACCCCATCGAGGTGCGCCGGCGCATCGGCATGGTCTTCCAGAAGCCCAACCCCTTCCCCAAGTCGATCTACGACAACATCGCCTACGGCCCCCGGGTCAACGGCACGAAGGGCAAGATGGACGACCTCGTCGAGGGGGCGCTCACCCAGGCGGCCCTGTGGGACGAGGTCAAGGACAAGCTCAAGCAGAACGCCCTGTCGCTGTCCGGCGGCCAGCAGCAGCGCCTCTGCATCGCGCGGGCCATCGCGGTCAAGCCCGAGGTCATCCTCATGGACGAGCCCTGCTCGGCCCTGGACCCGATCGCCACCACCAAGATCGAAGATCTGATGCAGGAGCTGGCGCGCGACTACACGATCGTGATCGTCACGCACAACATGCAGCAAGCCGCCCGCGTCTCCCACCGCACCGCCTTCTTCACGGCCGAGGTCGACAGCAAGGGCGTACGCCACGGCCGCCTCGTGGAGTACGACGAGACCAGCCGTATCTTCACGAACCCGTCCGACAAGCGCACCGAGGACTACATCACAGGGCGCTTCGGCTGATGACCCAACCGCAGGCGGCATCCACGATGAACGGGGACACGAGGACCAGGCCCGTACTGCTCATTGCCGACCCGGACGGCGCCGTGGTGGCGGACCTGGCCGCCGCACTCGAACGCGAGGGTGTGTCCGTCACCGGCGCACCCGACGGGGCCCAAGGGCTGCTGCAGGCGGGGGCCATGCAGCCGGACGTGGTCATCGTCGCGGCCTCGCTCCCGGTCATCGACGCGGTCGAGTTCGTCCGCGCGGTACGGCTCGCGCGAAACGTGCCCGTGCTGCTCGGCGTCGGCGAGGGGAACGCCGAGCAGGCCGTACGCGCGCTCGCGGCCGGCGCAGCCGCCTGTGTGGCCAGGCCCTACCGGGTGCCGGAACTGCTGCCGTTCATCCATGCGGCCTCGCCCGAGTCGCGCAAGCTCCTGATCGTGGGCGGGGTCGAGCTGGATGTGCAGGCCTATCAGGTACGCGTGGGCGGGCGGGCCGTGCACCTGCCGTTGCGGGAGTTCGAACTGCTGCAGTACCTGATGCGCAACGCCGACCGCACGGTCACCCGCGAGCAGATCATGCGGCACGTGTGGCACTCGGCGGCTACCACGTCGACCAACACGATCGCGGTGCACGTCAAGCGGCTGCGGGCGCGGCTGGGTGACGAGGACGACCGCCTCATTCAGACCGTGCGCGGCGTGGGATACCGGCTGGTCACTCCGAGCATGTCCGAAAACCCTGCATGATGCGCTTGGTGATGCCTTCGACCGTCGCGATGCCGTACTCCACCTCGGGACTGCCTTCGGTGAGTACGGCCACGGCGTAGTCGTGGCCGCCAGCCGTGATCAGGCCCACGCTGATCACGGCCCAGCGCTTCGTCGAGACCCGCTTGAGCCAGCCGTTCTTCAGCGCCACCCGATCGCCCCGGCACGCGGCGGCGCCGATGCCCCAGTCCTGCCCGGCGACGACCTTGCCCATGAGCCCGAGCACCCGAGAGCGCTCCTTGGCCCTGAGTGGGCTCTTGCCGGACACGAGGGCCTTCATGAGGCGGATCTGATCGTCGGCGGACGTTTCGGTGATGCCCCAGCAATACAGGTCCACACAGTCGCCCGGGACGCCGTGCGTGTGTTTGAGCCCGAATTTCCGGCCCGCCTTGGTGAACCCGGGCGCGCCGCCGATGCGGAGCCAGAGGCGGTCGGCGGCGCGGTTGTCGCTGTAGCGGATCATCAGTTCGGCATCGCGCCTGACCGCCTTCGGGAGCTTCGCCCACGAGGTTTCCAGCAGCAGCGCCATGAGTATCTGGACCTTGGCGCTGCTCGCGGTGATGAGCCGCTCGCCCGCGTGATATCGGTAGAGCCGCCCGGTCGTCAGGTCCTTGACCATCGCGGTGCGCAGCCCAGGACGCCCGGCCAGGTACCGGTCGAGCCGTTTGGTGATTTGCTTGGCCGGGATCGGCGCCAGGGACTCCGCGGCGGAGATCATTTCGATCTTCCCCAGCGCCGCCTCTCGGACCTCCCGGACCTGGATCACCTGCCGCGCCCGCACAGAGACGCCGCCCTCGTGCTTCTCAGGAACCGCGATCAGCGACAGGACCAGGACGAGCGCGACGGCCACCCGTGCTGTCGCCTGCTCCCGGCTCGTGATCACGCGGGCATTATCACGAACAATCGTGACCCGTCGCTAGACGGCGGCGGCGCTCAGTTTGGCGATCGAGTCGTCGTCACAGGTGTCCCAGAAGTCACCTACGACATCCTCGAGGTGCTGGAGGGATTCGGCCGCGAACAACACATCTTGATATTTCGTGATGTCGTAGTGTGTCGTCCCCATGGCGGACAGTTCCAGCGGCCTGATGTCCATGCCGCGGAACTCCTCGATCTCCCCGTACGACGACAGGATCCCCGCCCCGTACGCCCTGAGCTCGGCCCCTTCCCGCATCACCCCGAACTCCAGCGTGAACCAGAACACCTTGGAGATGAACTCCAGCGCCTCCTCCCCCTCGACCCGCCGGGCGGCCTGCCCCGCAAGACGGTAGAGCGCGGCGTATCGGTCGCCGGCCAGCGCGTTGGCGTGCCCGATCACCTCGTGGATGACATCGGGCTCAGGCGTGTAGAAGGGCACGGAATGGTGGCGGATGTACTGCGTCGAGTGGAAGAGGCCGTCCGCGAGCACCCCGTAGAAGTCCCGCAGCGGCACCAGCCCTGCCGCCGGCAGGTACCGGAACCCGGTCAGCGGCTCCAGCAGCCGCGAGACCTCCTCCAACTGCGGGATCCGCTCCGCCGGCAGCCCCAGCCGGGCCGCGCCGTCGAGGTATTCCGCCGTGGCGTACTTGGCGTGCTTGATCGCCAGCTCCCTGCTGACCATCGCCCACACCGCGTGCTCCTGCTCGGTGTACTCGGCCGCCGGAATGGGCGTCCCCGGACGGTAGTTGACGGCCAGCCCGGCGATCGCGTTCCGGCGTACCCGGTAGACCGGATCCGCGAACCCGGGATGCGACGCGGACAGCTCGACCACCACGGACCCATCCGCCTGGGCCGCGAGCGGCGCGAAGTACTGCGCTTCCTCAAACATGCCCAGATAACAGCAAATCCCCGAATCCCTGGCAAGAGCGAGCAGTTTAGCTGCGCGGTACGCTAGCTTCCGTACTCCCAAAGCAGCATTTATTGGTCGAATCGCACAGTCTTTGGAGGGGCCTGGGATGGACGGCTTGGACGCCAGGTTGCTCGTGACCATGCGCGCCAACCCGCGCATCGGCCTGACCGAGCTCGCCCGCCTCCTCGGGGTCGCCAGGGGCACGGTGCAGGCCCGAGTAGAGAAGCTGACGGCGCGAGGGGTGATCGAGGACTTCGGCCCCACCGTGTCGCCGGCGGCGGCCGGGCACCCGATACTGGCGTTCGTCTGGCTGCAGATCGCTCAGGGGCGGCTGGAGGAGGCGGTCGCGGCGCTGCGTGTCGTTCCGCAGATCCTTGAGGTGCACGGCACGAGCGGGCAGCACGACCTGCTGTGCCGGGTGGTCGCCAGGAGCACCGAGCACCTGCAGGAGGTCATCGCCCGCATCCTGGCCTCGCCGGCGGTGCAGCGCACGGACACCACGATCGCGCTCTCGAACCAGATCCCTTTCCGGATCGAGCCGCTACTCGAATCCACCGTCGGGATCAAAGCCGACGCTGATCCCCGGTGAACGCAAAATAGGCCCCGACGCGCTCGGCGTCGGGGCCTATTTCGTGAATATTTGTGCGGCGGTGACCTACTCTCCCACACCCTCCCGAGTGCAGTACCATCGGCGCTGGGAAGCTTAACTTCCGGGT